>JAADFL010000207.1 GCA_013152945.1 Deltaproteobacteria bacterium
GTCATCGGGTAACGGGCAAAAAATGTGCTTGTAATGGGCCGGCACATATACAGCCGAATAATAATTACGCCGTGTTGTATTTTTCCAGGTTTAAAGCCGCCTGCCTGTAGCTTGTATCCCAATTCCGAAATCCGAAATCCCGGATCCCAAATCCAAAATCCCGGATCAAAAAGGGCTGGCGTCGTGGTAGGGCCTCCGTCCCCCTTGGGTCCCGTCCCCCTTGGTCGCCCCCCTTGGTCGCCCCAAATCCAAAAAGGGCCGGCGTGGATGGCGCTCCGTCCCCACCTCGCCGTCCCCACCTCGCCGTCCAAAAAGGGCCGGCGTGGATGGCGCTCCGTCCCCACCTCGCTGTCCCACCTCGCTCCCACCTCGCTTCCCACCTCGCTATTGACGTAAACATTCAAAAAAAGTACAAGCCCAAGACCACTTGAGAGAACCTGGAGCATGGTGAAAAATGACTTGGAAGGATGAAGATAACACGAGGTACCGGGAATCCGGGGAGAATGAGGAAGGACCGGGACAGGGGGAGGATCGTGTGGACAAAGAAATGGAAGAAGAAAGTGAAGAAGAAAGTGAAGAAGAAATTACAGAAGAGCCCGGGGGCCTTGATGAAGACAAAAGACTGCCTATGCCCACGAAAATATGCGCCGTGAGATTCAGGGACTCGGCCCAGGTATTTGAACTTTTGTGCCACAATCTGGATCTGCAGCCAGGTGACCAGGTGGTTGCCGAGGGTGAGCGTGGAAGCCAACTGGCGACTGTTATACGGCCGCCCAGGGACGTTTCCAGGGCGGATGAAAATGGGGCGAATGAAAGGCGTATTCTTCGTAGGGCACGGCCGACTGACTTACGTCAGGCGCATAGCAACAGCCGGAAGGAGGACGAGGCCCAGGCTTATTGTAAGGAAAGGATAAAGGCCAGGAATTTGCCCATGGAACTCGTCAGGGTTGAATTTTTGCACACGGGCAGTAAGGCGATCTTCTACTTTTCGGCAGAGAGCAGGGTTGATTTCAGGGAACTGGTAAGGGACTTGGCCCAGCGATTCCACATACGGGTCGAAATGAGGCAAATAGGCGTGCGGGATGCGGCCAAGATGCTCGGAGGGGTCGGGATATGCGGCAGGGAGCTTTGTTGTACTTCGCATTTGAAAAGGTTTGCGCCTGTCTCGATAAAAATGGCAAAGTCACAGAGCCTGTCCCTGAATCCCCAGAAGGTTTCCGGCGTGTGTGGCAGGTTGCTCTGTTGTCTCGCGTATGAGCATGAAACATATAAAGAAGCTGCAAAGTCCCTCCCAAAAGTCAACAAGAAGGCTGTCACTCCAAGGGGGGTCGGTAAGGTAAGGGAAGTGGATGTACTGCGAGGAATCCTGAAGATACAACTCCAGGATGGGTTGGCGACATTTGACAGGGAAGAAGTCAGGCAGTTGACCCAGGATGAAATAAAGGCCTTGAACAATGGAGATGAACCTGTTTTGCCTGCTCCCAAGAAAAAGGAGGAAGACGATACTTCCGGGCAGTATTTAACACCAGAACAAAAAAATACCGGTAATGGCGGTAGGCAGGAAAAAAGACAGAGGGGGGCGGCCGGCAAACAGGAGAAAAAGAGAAATACCCGGCCTCGTAAGCGAACCAAGGCAAACAAGGGAGGCAAAGACGCCGGGAAGAATAATGCGGCGGGATCCGGGACCTCCGGGGCCCCGCCCCGAAGAGAAAGTGGAAATGCAGAGAACGAAGACCGGAAGAAAACCAGGAAGCGAAAGAGGCGTGGAGGCAGGAAAAGGAAATCAAGGGATGCCGGAAAGGCCGGATCTTCGGGTCATGACAATGATAATCGGAATAAAGGCTGAAACGATGATTATGGGACACGGAAATTGTGATGCCGTACATCATGGAGAACAGTCATCAATGCACATGTGCTGCTGTTAGCGGAGGATTTCAATATGGGCAATTCACTGTATTACGTTACAACGCCGATTTATTATGTGAATGCGGAACCTCATCTCGGGCACACCTATACCACTTTGGCGGCGGATACCTTTGCCAGGTATCATGAGCTTGTCGGTGATGATGCATTTTTCCTGACAGGTACGGATGAGCACGGCGACAAGATAGCAAGGGCCGCCACCGAGCAGGGAACAACTCCACAACTGATTGCCGACAGGGTCAGCGCTTTGTTCAGGAAGACATGGAAAGAATGCGGCATATCCTTTGATCGTTTCATCAGGACGACCGACCCTCAACACGTTCGTACGGTCAAATATGTTCTTCAGAAAGTGTTCGATAAGGGCGAGGTGTACAAAGCCGAGTACGGCGGTTATTATTGTTTCGGTTGTGAGCGCTATTTTACCCAGACAGAGTTGGATGAACTTGAAGACAAGGTTTGCCCGGATCATAAAAAGCCCCTGGAGTATGTTAAGGAAGAAAATTATTTCTTCAAGATGAGCAAATACAGAGATGCCCTGAGGGATTACATAGAATCTCATCCCGGGTTTATTCGACCCGAAAGGTACAAAAACGAGGTATTGGGATTCTTGAAAGAACCCCTGGATGACCTTTGCATTTCCAGGCCCAAGTCCAGGCTCACCTGGGGCATAGAGTTGCCCTTCGACAAGGATTTCGTAACCTATGTTTGGTTCGATGCCTTGTTGAACTACCTTACCGGTATCGGATATCCCGACGACCCGGATTGGAAGGTCCGTTGGGCTGTATGTGAGCACATTATAGGCAAGGATATCTTAAAGACTCACGCGGTTTATTGGCCGACCATGCTGATGGCGGCCGGTGTCCCCTTGTTCAAGACATTGAGCGTCCATGGATTCTGGAAGCAAAAAGAGAGCAAGATCGCAAAGAGCACGGGAAATGTCGTCAGACCTCTCGAAATGAAGGCGAAATACGGGATGGAAGCGTTCAGGTACTATTTGCTGAAGGACATGGTTTTCGGCCTGGATGCGTCCTATAGTGAAGAGGCGCTTGTACAAAGAGTGAACGCAGACCTTGCAAACAACCTGGGCAACATGGTGAACCGTGTATTGAACATGGCGGAGAAGTATGTCGGCGGCATTGTGCCCCAAAGGGGAGACTCTTTGGGCGAAGTACACGAGGCATTTAAAAAGGAAACTTTGTCGGCGGCCGGCAATGTAATGGCTGCAATGGAGGAAATCAAGCCATCCAGGGCCTTGGATGCGATTATCAGGATTGCGGATTCGGCGAATCGATACATAGTGGCCACCGAGCCGTTCAGGATGGTTAAGGACGATGAAAAGAAAGAAGAGCTGGAACACGTTTTATACAATCTTCTCGAGTGTATCAGGATCATCGGTATATTACTCTCGCCGTTTTTGCCCCGGACCTCGAAGGAGTTGCTCTCAAGGGTAGGGTGGAAGTCCGTGGAAGGACGGGACCATATTGCAGCGGCAGGGCAATTCGGGTTGTTGCAACCCGGTTCGAAGGTGTACAAGGGCGGGCCGCTTTTCGATCGTCTTGAAATTACGAGTGTGACGAACGACAGAGACATGCCAAAAGAATCGGATCATCCGGCGGCCTTGATTGATTTCGATCTATGGGAAAAGCTCGACTTGCGAATAGGCCTGGTGAAGACCGCGGAACCGATACCCAAGTCGAAAAAGTTGCTGAAGCTGCAGGTTGATATCGGGGAGGTCAGAACGGTCGTGGCAGGGATGGCCAAGTACTATGCACCGGAGGAACTGGTGGGCAAGAGCGTGGTAGTGCTTGCCAACCTCAAGCCTGCAAAGCTGATGGGAATCGAGAGCAGGGGAATGGTGCTGGCCGTTGTCAGCGGCGGCCGGGGTTCTGTCCTGACCACGGACAGGCAGAGCGTTCCCGGAAGCAAAGTGAGTTGAAGCTGCAGCAGGCTAACATGCAGCCCGTTTGAAATGGGTTGATAAAAGAGCTGGTAGCGTTCCCGGTCGTCGATACCATGGACACATTAAAAAAAGATGTCGTGCCGTTGGTCCCTTTATCTTATGTTATTTTAATAAGGAAGGATTGTATAAACCGGGAGTCAGGATATGACCGGATGAAACCAAAGGGATGCGCTAATGCTCGATTTTCCTCTGCTACTTTTCGACTACTGATTCGATGATGACCGCCTTCTGGGGGCAGTCGCTTGCAAAAGGACCTTTGGGACCGGTTGGAACCGATGCAATCTTGTCGACGACATCCATGCCCTTGATGACTTTTCCGAAGACGGCATAGCCGAAGTCTCTCGTGCCGTGGTCGAGGAACTTATTATCCTTCAGGTTGATGAAAAACTGGGATGTGGCCGAGTCGACGACGTTGGTTCTGGCCATGGCCAGCGTGCCCCGCAGGTTTTTCAACCCGTTCTCAGCCTCGTTTTTGATTGGAGGCTTGGTGTTCTTCCTGGCCAGTTCCTGCGTGTAACCGCCGCCTTGAATCATGAAGCCCGGAATGACCCTATGGAAGACCGTTCCTTTGTAGAATCCATCCTTGACATAGGACAGAAAGTTCTTGACCGAGATGGGAGCCTTGTCAGCGAAAAGCTCCACCTCGATATCGCCCATGTTCGTCTTGATAACCACTACCTTTGCCTCCTTCCCTTTTTTCTTGCCGTGCCTCGCTCCGGCAATCGACTGCTGGCTCCACATCAAGAGCAGAGCGGAAAAAAAGATTGACAAGTTCCTCAGGCTCATGAGCAGCACCTCCAGAGAACGTTCAATTTCAAGTCTGCGATTCTGCTATTCCATGAATTCAATGTCAACCCGTGCAAGATCATTTTTTGATTTATTATTTTATGGCGCTGTCGGGTTGGAGAACTTCCAGTAGAGTGTCTTGTTGTCCCCAAAAATTACCTTGAGTGTCGACGGGACGGTATTCCCCGGGGCTGCACAAGGATCTTGCCCGGCCCTGCTCGAGTAACGTCGGCCTCGCTTGTGACGGCGTCTCCGCCTGTTTTTTTTCCTGTATTTTTTTTTCATATTTTTTTGGGGGTTGTTTAGAGTGCACTGGATTTTTCTGAAACTGCCTACAGGTGTTGAAAACGAGTTACCGGGCATCATTGATTTGTTTGTCATGAGTTCATACTTGCCGTTCAGCACGAGCTTGATTCCCTTCCACTTGTAGTCGCTGCGGTTCTCAATCTTGACATAGTACTGGTCCTCCAGAGTTTGCATCCATGAACCGGCCCAGAGCTGGGGCGACGGCGACCGGTCGGCAAAGATGAAAGCAAGGACCAGCAATGAAAACCCGATATATGAAACAAGGATGTAGGTCTTGGTTTTTTGGTATGGATTGGCTTTTTGCCAGCTTGAAGAGATACGGGTGAATAGACCAGGGGATGCTTGAAAAAATTTTTTTGTAGTATTTTTCCACTTGGATGAACCTGCTTGCAATGACTTGCCGGTATTGTCGGCTGCATCCGTTTTCATCGGGGTCTTATTGGCGTTTCCGGCGTTTGGGTTTTCTTTTTCCATGGGGTTTCTATTAGACTATTTCTGCCGTCGCATCAATGATATTTCGGGCTCGGGAAAAACAAGTGGATAGAAATTGGAAAAACCGCTTGACACTCCTGGAAGGTGCGGAATATGTTATCGCAATCATTGAGCCCGGCAGTCCGGGGATTAGGCGGCAGAAAGGTGTCGCCTTAGCTCTGCGAAAGGGAAGGATTATGAGAGAGAGCCTGGTTGCAACTTGCGTAGCGATAACAGCAGCCCTGTTCTCGGTCCCTGTTCAAGGTGGGCCTTTTGGGCGTAAAGCTTCACAGGTTGATGTGCCCAAACTGATTATCGAGAGGCCATTGACATTGGGACGGGGTGTGCTTGAGTTGAGCCTCGGATATTCGAACAGATCCGTAAACAGCGTCTTTGACAGCGGAGGGTCGGTCGAACCTTCCGTAAAGGCGGTCACCATCACGACAAGGGATCTGCTCAAGGCCGAACCTGAAGAGGTGACGACCAAGTACAACATCCTGGATTTGAGCCTCAACTTCGGGTTGACCAACAATCTTAGCCTGGGTTTCGACATCCCCTTCTACTTTGTGGGCCAGAACATCGACAACTTCGATGCATTGGTTGCCTCAACAGGCGGGGATGCCCAGGTCAAGGCGTCGTTGAAGGACCAGGAGCCGACAGCCACCAACATGGGTGACGCCAGGCTGTGGGCCATATACCAGTTCTGGGGTAAAGCTGCTCCCTTGTCGTCCTTTGCCGTGAAGGCAGTGCTGAAAACAGCCTCGGGCAATGATTCCTTCGGCGAGGTTACTACCGAAACAGCCTTCAACAATGAGAAGGGAGAATGGTATCCCGAAGATGCGACCGATGAACAGATCATCAAGGACCGGCGAACAATCTTGACTGGAACCGGTCAAGTGGATTTCGCACTATCATTGCTGTACAAGCAACAGCTCGGGCCGGCTGCAGGGACCGTGGAAGTCGGTTATAACGCCAGGTTCGAAGATCGGGTCATGTACATGCCGTACCTGTTGGGCAATACGGTAGGATTCACCGGCAAGATCGATCCGGGCGATGAAGTGTTCGCGAACGCGAACCTGACATTCCAGCCGATGGAGTACTTTGCGGTTGGCGCCGACTTCAGGTTCTTCTACCGGCAAAAATCACGGGCCGCCTGGCCGAAGATGTACTATTCATTGCCGGATGAACAGAACCAGACAGACAAGCCGAACGATATTTTTGTCGGAGATACGTACAGGGATGTGCTGGTGCCCGAGTTTGCAAAGGACCAAAAGGGCGACTACCTGGTGTATCGTAACGGAAAAGAGGCGACACCTGTGGTGGATTCCTGGCACAGCAGCGAGGGTTACTTGTTTACATTGAGACCCAAGTTGTACTTTTTCATCACAGATCATCTCGACATCACTATTGCCGCTGATTTTCACCTGATGGGAAAGAACATGGGCAATATAACGAATTATTTGATGGGTGAATCCAGAGGATCAGCTTGGGTGACATCGAACAACCAGGTGATTTATCCGAATGACGCTCTTGGAACAGATATCGGCGGAGGCGTAATATTCGGCTCCATCACCGGAAAGGCAACGGTCCGCTTCTAATGCGGCGGTGTTGTATGAATATGCTAGTAAAGACCCCAGCGGAAATAGGCGGAGGACGCTAATGAAAGGCAACCTCGCGAAGAACGTAGCTTCGTTCGCTGTTGTTATCGGTTTGATTTTTACCATGGCGAGCGGGACTGCTCTGGCGCAGTATTTTGAATGGCCCTTTCCTGACAACGAGTGGAGAACGATAGATACCGAGCATTTTAGTATCCACTACGTCAAGGGCAATGAATTCATGGCCAACAAGGTGGCCAAGTGGGCGGAAATCATCTACCCGCAGGACTGCAAGGTATATGACTACTGGCTCGAGGAGAAGATACATATATTGCTCCGCGACCAGGAGGAGAATGCGAATGGTTTCGCCGCGTACAGCGACGATTATGTCACCTTGTGGTCCACCCCGCTCTATTACAGGTTGAGGGGGCGGGGCGACTGGGTGCCTATGGTCTTCTCCCACGAGTTCGGACATATCGTGTCATTGAAATTGAACGATCCCCTGGCTGAAAATGCTTCAATTATTTTGGCTGCCGGGCTGTACGAAGATGGGATGAGAAGGATAGATCTGGGCGCCCAGGTAATAGCAGGCCACGGGCAATCACCTATTTGGTGGTACGAAGGTGCGTCCCAGTATGCCTCCCATGAATCGGGTGGGTACGACCTCTGGAGCACCAGCCGGGACATGCTAATGAGGATGTCCGTACTCGAGGACAACACGCTGGACTGGAGCGAGATGCAGGTTATCGTTGACAAGCACGGTTTCGGCGGGGAGCAGGCGTACAACCATGGTTTTTCATTGGCATTGTACGTCAAGGAGAACTACGGCGCCGAAAAATGGGCCCAAATGGCCAAGAACCACAGGGACAAGGGCAGTATTCTCAACTGGAACCAGACCATCAAGCTCTCTCTTGGAATATCGGGTGAACAGCTCTACAGGGAATGGCAGGCCTGGCTCAAGAAAAAATACGAGGCCCAAGCAGCCAAGGTTCGCAAGGAAGGAGAGGTTACCGGTTCACCGTATGATCAGTTGACAGATCCCAAGGAAGACAACGAGCGTCTCAAGCGAATGGACAGGAGGGAACGACACAGGTTCAAGATCAAGCAATGGGGCGGAATGTGGAATCAGTTTCTTACCTATTCGCCCAAGGGAACATATCATGCCATGGTTTCCCTCAATAACGTGGTGTACGCAAAGCCGATACCAAGGGACAAGCACCCCGCATTTACAGGCAAATACTGGACAAAGAAAGAGCAGGGCAAGTACATGCTCAAGATGTCTGAAGAAAAGCAAATGGGTATGATACCCAGGGTCAATTGGGACAGTGCATTCTCCTTTTCTCCGGATGAGACCAGGCTGATAGTCTCGGCTGTGGACGTAGAGCATTGGTACGGTAACTATTATCCCAATGGATACAGATTCAACAACCTGGTTATTTACAGGCTTGGGACCAAGAATGTGCGTCAAAAGGCATGGAAGCTTACAAACATGGCGCGCGCTATCAATCCTTCATGGTCGCCCGACGGAAAATCAATCCTGTTCATAAGGGAATGGGATCAGTCCACTGAATTGATTCGAATGGACTTCCCGGACGATCATCCCGAGAATGTAGCTGAAAATTGCGGGGCATTGGACTTTCACGATGAAAACAGCCTTCAGAGAATCAAAAACCCGGATGGCACCGTTTCCTGGGAATTAAAGGATAAATGTTACATTGATCATGGTGTATCCATCAAATCAGTGTTCAACCCGGGTAACGGCGATCAGATAGGACCGCCGAAATGGTCTCCGGACGGAAGCAAGATAATATTTGCTTTCTACCACGCGAACCATGCCGAGGGAGACGCTCTTTATAACGAACAGGATCTTTACATCATGAACTCGGATGGAACAGGGCTGCGACCTGTTACCTGGGACAAGGCGGAAGACACGGACATGATATGGGCCGACGGCGGTAAATCAATAATCTGGTCCTCTGATAGAACCGGTATCTTCAACATCTATAAAATGAACCTGGAATCCGGAGAGATCAGGCAATTGACAAATGTAATCGGCGGAGCGTTCTGGCCGGCACTTACTCCTGACGGCGACCTGGAATACTTGAGCTTCAGTTCGTTCGGTTTCAAGCATTACGTACTGCCCAAAGAGAAATTCTTTAACAAGAAGATAGAGAACAACTACCATGTCACGGAAGAACTGGTTAAGAAGAAGTTGGTTCCTGAAGATATCCCGGATGTAACCAAGGACAGCAAGCCGTACAACACGTTCCTGGCATTGAAACCGGTCTTTGCCATTCCGATGATGATTTACGAGGATCGTGGAATTACGGCAGGCACCGAGGCCTATTTCGCGGATTACACGGATACGCATTTTCTCTATACGCGGGCCTGGCTTGGACAAAATGAGACATATGTCCTGGCCTATTTCAACCAGATGTGGTACCCGGAGTTTTCGATTGGAGCAGTGCTGGGTTACCGTAATTCTGTTTTCGGATTGAGCCTCCCCGCCACCCGGCCCAATGAGGGCGAGCTGGTGGGCACTACTCCGGTTACAGGAGGAATCAGGCAGGCCCTCCGGTATATCTACTATTTCGCCGGGGTGAATGTTCCTTTGAACAACAATCTGAAGCTTTCGGCGGAGTACGTTCGCTTGAAATACGGAATAAGGTCGTACAGGGAAGGCGGAGGCTATGAACCGTACCTGAATCGAAGCAGCGTTGATTTGTCTTTGAATTTTTATAATATCAGTCCATGGCGCGGCAATGCGGATGTCAACCCAAGGGGTGGAAGGTACCTCTATATCGGTTATTCCTACATGAACACCGATCTCGATCTGCCTTCGTACAATGGCGGAGAGATTATCGGCGGGAATTTGTCCTATGAGTGGCCGGAGAAAGGCTCGAAGCAGACGATAAATGGAACTGAATACGAAGTTGTGGATGATCACGGCACCCTGCGGACCCCGGATGGTCAAAAGACAACGTATAAGCGTAACAACGTGACACTGCACAGGAATGCACCGGGTGAACCTGATTATGCTGCTCACATGATAGAATTTTCCTACCGGGAACTCTTGGCTACCCCATGGTTCAAGAAGGCCGGGCACACGCTTACGTTGGCCATGCGAGGCGGTTGGGTAAACAGAAATGTCGCATACCTGGATGAGTTTGCCGCAGGCGGAGTGCATCCCCAGCGCTACAGGATTGATATTCAGCCGAACCAGGAATTCTCGGGTTATCCGGGTTGGAGCATCAGGGGTGAGACCATGCTCATTTTCTCGGCTGTGTACACGTTCCCGATCTACCGGGATATCGACTATCACTTGGGACCGTTTTATTTCGACAGTGTATTTGCACAATTGTTCGGCACGGCAGGGAACTGCTGGGGCTTTAGGGGTAAGTACTACATGGACTCAAGGACAGGAAAGCCCAGGTATGATCCCATTGCAAAGATCGAAGGTACGAATTTTGTCAGTGGTGGAATTCCATGGGTGATTCCCGGCTCGGTAAGGCGGGAAATTCCCTTTGTGGATTATTCAGAGGAGAATGGAAATTACCTTCTTTATGACCTGGGCTTCGAACTTCGTATGAAGGCATTTATCGACAATGTAATTCGTTGGAATTCATTCGTTAGGATCGCTTACGGACTTAATGATATTTTTGGGCGTGGCGGCGACATCAACAATGACAGTATTTACAGCGATCACTATCCCAACGATCCGTTGCATGATGAACAACAGACTAAATCTTTCAGGGTTTTTGTCGGAATAGGGTCGAACTGGTAAAGATTGTTCGAAACATCTTAAATCGCTTAATGGCGTTTGACAGCTTGAGGTGTGCATTTCTATACTATCCAAGAAAATGAAGGCGAAGAGGAGAGAGGTTCATAGGTTTTTATTTCGTACCAAGGTAGAACTTTGGGATAAAAGAGGAGGATTGAATGAGAAGAACAAGTAAGATGAACTGGTTGGCAATGGTTTTAATGGCCTTTGTCGTATCTTTTTGGTTCCAGGCATGTCTGGACGACAACAACAATGGACCGTATAACGGTGACACCGACACAGACACAGACACAGACACAGATACTGAAACCGCCGATGTAGACGTGGATGCAGACACCGACACTGACAGTGACATTGATACGGACACGGACACGGACACAGACACTGATACTGATACTGATACTGACTGTAGTGATCCCAACACCTGCCTGAACCAGGGATGCGGCCTTGTATGCAAACCCACGGGCAATGACTGCCCGGCCGGTTTCCAGTGCTTGGCCTATGCGGGACAGGACACAGGCTTTTGCACCATGGCATGTGACAGAAACGACGACCGTTGCGGTTGTTACTGGCATTGCGGCCCGGTTGGCGATGGTGCCGGCGGAACCGTGTGGTACTGCTTGCCCGGCGGTGATTTTTGTACCTATGACGGCGCATGCGGGGACACGCAGAAATATGTGTGCACCTTGTCGGTCGAGGACGAAAACGGAAACGGTAAGGTAGACGGCATAAAAGGCAGGTGCGGCGAGCGCGAAAAGGATGGAGCTGGAACAGGCGATGTTTGTACGAACACGGTAAAGTGTTACAACAATCTCTGCTTGGGCGGCAACAATGCCCAGGGGCAGTTTGAAGGAACATGTTATTCTTTCTGCAGGGATGCCAACGATTGTCCGCAGGACTTTGATTGCACCACCATCAACATAGGACTTGGCGATACGGCAGAGGTTGCATCTGCTGCTATCGATGTGTGCGTTGCAAAGGGCACCCCGTGCGAACGTGATGAAGATTGCGCCGACAACAACCAGGTTTGCGGAATCTCCATGTCACTGAGCCCGACCTGCATCGATCCGCCCTGTGAGAGGGGCAAGGAACACTGCCTGAACCCGGGAGACAAGTGCGGTCAGGGTGGAGACCCATGCTACAACAACTGTTGCCTTGGTTCCGGCAATGACTTTTTGTGTTATGAATTCTGCAGAGATGGCCATGACGAAGACTGTGATGTCGCAGGCCAGAAATGCAAGGGCCTTCCCACACAGGAAGGAACCATTCATGTTTGTGTCGCCGCGGGCGAGTCATGCACCAAGGATGAAGATTGCACCAATGACCAGGTATGCGGTATCGGTTCGACACTGGACGCCGAATGCATTGACGAGCAGGGAACCGATCAGAACAGGGTATATTCTGGCGACGAATGCAACAACAAGGATAAAATTTGTTACAACAAGGTGTGTCTTGGCCAGGGTCAGGGTGATGCTTTCAAGGGCACTTGCTACGAGTTCTGCGATCCTGACACGGAAAAAGACAACCCAACTTGTCCGCAAGGACAGGCATGCGCTTCAATCAATGTCAACACAGGCAATGATGTAACGAAATTGAACGTATG
>JAADFL010000208.1:0-2500 GCA_013152945.1 Deltaproteobacteria bacterium
AACCCAGCTCGCGTACCGCTTTAATTGGCGAACAGCCAAACCCTTGGGACCTTCTCCAGCCCCAGGATGCGATGAGCCGACATCGAGGTGCCAAACCACTCCGTCGATGTGAACTCTTGGGAGTGATAAGCCTGTTATCCCCGGCGTACCTTTTATCCTTTGAGCGACGGCGCTTCCACTCGCTACCGCCGGATCACTAAGCCCTGCTTTCGCATCTGCTCGACCTGTTTGTCTCGCAGTTAAGCTCCCTTTTGCCTTTACACTCTGCGCACGATTACCAACCGTGCTGAGGGAACCTTTGGGAGCCTCCGTTACCTTTTTGGAGGCGACCGCCCCAGTCAAACTACCCACCTGACACTGTCCCTCGACATGATTCAATGACGCAGGTTAGTACTTCAACTAAACAAGGGTGGTATTTCAAGGGCGGCTCCATCACGCCTGGCGGCGTGACTTCATAGCCTCCCACCTATCCTACACATGCTTAGCTAAAGTACAATGTCAAGCTGTAGTAAAGGTGCACGGGGTCTTTCCGTCCCGTTGCGGGTAGCCGGCGTCTTCACCGGCAACACAATTTCGCCGAGATCCTCGTTGAGACAGCGCCCAAGTCGTTACACCATTCGTGCAGGTCGGAACTTACCCGACAAGGAATTTCGCTACCTTAGGACCGTTATAGTTACGGTTTACCGGGGCTTCGGTTCACTGCTTCCCTTCCCGCCGAAACGGGAAAGTAACAGATCCCCTTAACCTTCCGGCACCGGGCAGGTGTCAGTCCCTATACGTCGTCTTACGACTTCGCAGAGACATGTGTTTTTAGTAAACAGTCGCTTGGGCCTGGTCACTGCGAAGCTCGCTGGGGGAGCTAGTCCCTTCACAAGCCAAGGCACTCCTTCTCCCGAAGTTACGGAGTCAGTTTGCCGAGTTCCTTAACGAGGACTCTCTCGAGCACCTTAGGATTCTCTCCTCATCTACCTGTGTCGGTTTGCGGTACGGTCAGCTTTAACTCTCGCTTAGAGGGTTTTCTCGGCAGCATGATTAGGGCCAGTTTATTCCCTTACGGGATCCTATTCGCATCTCGAGGTTAACGAAGGTGCGGATTTGCCTACACCTCCCCTCTACTTGCTTAAACCGCCTATTCCGTCAGACGGCTGGCCTTTCACTTCTGCGTCACCCCATCGCTCAAACAAGTTAAAGCTGGTACGGGAATATTTAACCCGTTTACCATCGGCTACGCCTTTCGGCCTCGCCTTAGGAGCCGACTAACCCTGAGCAGATTAACTTTACTCAGGAAACCTTAGATTTTCGGTGAACAGGTTTCTCACCTGTTTTATCGCTACTTATGCCAGCATCCTCTTTTCCATCTCCTCCAGAACACCTCACGGTGCACCTTCAATGGGTAATGGAATGCTCCCCTACCACTCAAGGAACAAGGATCAAGGCGCAAGGGGCAAAATACACACATACTACTTAGCTCTTTAAGCTCTGTAGTAAGCCCCACAACATCTTGCCTATCTCCTCATATTCCGCTTTCAGTCCAAGATACTCCGCTTCTGAGATATAGCCTAAATCATAACTATACCTCAACCACAAACGCGTCTCATCACAACTTCCAATACTGATCTCTAAGTGATTTACAAATCGCTTTGTCCTATGCTTCTTAAAAGCATAACCTTCTACGATATTCGCAACTAAGGACTTACTACTATCTCTTAATTGCGATGCCAGCCCTTTATACTGCTCATAAACCGGAAATCTTATACTTAACTTATGTATCTCCAAACTGGCAGCATAACTGCGGGCATACACTGATAGATCGTCGATCGTCCGCATTTGCTTGCTCCTTGTACCTTGAACCTTGTTCCTTGAATCCGTAGCTTCGGTGTACGACTTAGTCCCGGCAATTATCGGCGCCAAACCACTTGACCAGTGAGCTATTACGCACTCTTTAAATGGTGGCTGCTTCTAAGCCAACATCCTGGTTGTCTCAGCGGTTTAACATCCTTTCTCACTTAGTCGTAACTTGGGGACCTTAGCTGACGGTCTGGGTTCTTTCCCTCTCGTCTGTGAAGCTTATCCCTCACAGGCTGACTCCCGATTAACGTGTCTACGGCATTCGGAGTTTAACAGGGGGCGGTACCCCGGTAAGGGCCCTAACCCTATTAGTGCTCTACCTCCGTGACACTTTAAATCGAGGCTAGTCCTAAAACTATTTCGGGGAGAACGAGCTATCTCCGATTGATTGGCCTTTCACCCCTACCCACACCTCATCCAATAGCTTTTCAACGCTAACTGGTTCGGACCTCCACGACATCTTACTGCCGCTTCATCCTGGACATGGGTAGATCACTCGGCTTCGCGTCTGCCGCACGTAACTTATCGCCCTATTAAGACTCGCTTTCGCTTCGGGTACGCCACTTAATGGCTTAGCCTTGCTACGCACGAGCAACTCGCTGGCTCATTATGCAAAAGGCACGCTGTCATCCACCCGCCTAAACGGGCGAAC
>JAADFL010000209.1 GCA_013152945.1 Deltaproteobacteria bacterium
TCCTTTCCCAGGTTGATTCCGACCCCAAACAGGGAAGGGGACGGATTGGAAATGGAACAGACCTGGTTTTCCCTGAGCTTTCTTGTTCATGCCCATGTCTATTTCACCTTGACGGAAATAGAAACCGATCCTTCGGCTACTGCTGACCAGCCAACTTCTCGAATTGCTGCAAATACCTGTCGGCGTTCGAAAGATAGAACGCCAGGGCTTTCTCGAACCGTTTCCCGACCAGACCATTGAGCAACATCTCGGAAATTACCTTTTTCCGCTTCAGCACTTGCTGTGAACACAGCAGGAACTGCTTTTCTTCCGACGACATCTGCGCCATCTGCTGCTTCAGGGCGATCCTAGCTCGCGGTTGATACATCCAGAAGCAGAGCAAATCGAGTGCATCGATGACGATGTCACGAAACAACCCGGGATCCTTTTCCCGCAACTGTTCGAAGACGTCCTTGGGATTCTCAAGCAATGTCAAGACCTCGTCATCCGGGAAGGTCGTCTCCAGCCGTCCGTACACATCATAGACTTGGGTGAGCTTTTCCTCATAATCCGCCTTTCGATGGGCCAGGTTGCGCTGGCGGTCGGCGGTCCCCTCGATGATAGCCGCGACAAAATCCGACGCCGTCTTGGAAATGACCGCAGCCCAAAGCTGCATGCCCGCCAATGCGACTTCGGATGAAACACCGTATGAGGTGATTAACCAAAGGATAACGAAGTTCAGGCCCAAGGCCACGGGGATGGAAAGGATGGTCCTGAAGAAGTTGCCGACGATCGCTCCCAGCGGCAAGCCGCGGTACGTGTTGTGACTCGAAATATAGATTCCATTGGCCAAAGCGATGACCGTGTAGAGCAACAACGGATTGGTTGCCGTCGTGATGTTGAAGCTCCGCGCCAGGAGCAGGTCCTTTACCAGAAAGTCAAGCAACGGCACCGAAAATCCGGTAAACAAAAGAGAGTCGGCTACGCGCCCCCAGGAGACGAGATCCTTCCATTCCAGCAGTGAAGACCTGAATAACCCGCCGCCGCCGACAACCGACTGAAGGATATTTCGTAATCCCGTGATGCCGAACCAGATCACCGCCCCGAAATAGGCTAACAGCCACCAGTCCTTTGTCAGGTAAAACGTCAGGAATGCCGGAATGAAGCCGATGAAGATCTTTGCGGCATTCATGACCCCGGAATTCAAGTGAATCATGCTCAGCCGAAGCTTGGGCGCTTCGGTTGCCGATTGCAAGAGGGACAGTCCGTTGTTTGTCTGCTCGGACTTTCCTCCCAAAGACGCAATGTTTCCAGTGTCGGCCAAGGTCGTACTATTGTGCCCCACGGACCAGGTGATCTCCTTGGCGCGAGACTCGTGCGTGAGGACTTCAGCCGCAAGATCCCGACGCACCCGGAACTCTCGAACCGGAGCCGAACCGCCGCATACGGTCCTGACTTCTCGTATGGCCATGGTTGTGACCGGCAGCATTCGCTCGGGCTCACGCCGAATCTCACGGCGAGCCCGCCGGGGCAGACTGGGTGTAATAACTAGACCCATCCCCCGCGTGTGGCGTGAATGACCGATCGAGTCGCTCCCAAGACGGCTCCGTAATCGACTCGCACTGTAGAATCCGAGCAGGGTCTTGAGATCTTTCAAAATCGCCCTGGTCTTGTCGATGGCGCCGGTGTCACTCGAATCTTTTTCGAGAGACGCCAAGATCTCCCGCACCATCCGTTTGGCCTCCACAACATTGCCGCTGTTGATAACCAGGCGGATGTCGTTGATCAGTCGCCGATGTTTGGTACGGCCCTGGGCCCAATCTTTCAGGTTGAAAATCTCCAGGTGTGTTATCCGTCCTTTTCCGGTGTACAGCACTTCCAGCACATCCGACGGAGAGAGGTTCGACGGATTCAGCGTGATGCGTGATCTACAGGGAAGCCGTCCCAGCTTGTCGAGCATGGCCGCCGGGTCCAAAGTAAGCATCTCGGGAACATCGTCCCCTTCGGCCGGTCTCTTCGGATCCCATACCGTGGGGTTCTTCTCGGGTCTAAGGTAATCCTCCACCAGTGTCTCCGGAGTCAACTCGTTCAGTGACTCCACGAGAGCATGAATACGATCCCGGTCAGCCCGGGATGCTGTCCCGTAATTCTCGGAAAGCCGCTCTACCTTCTGTTTCAGATATGGCAAAAGGGTTCTATGTGCATACTCGGCAAGGTGCACCAAAGAGGCCTGGCCGTGCCCGACTGAATTCAAGAAAGCTTTCTCCTCCAGTTGGGGCACATCAAGGCCGAACTTCTCGTTGATAGCCGGCAGATGGTTATCATTGAAACTCTGCAGGAGTTTGAGGATATGCAACTTCTCGTACTCGACAACCGCCCGCCCCTGCATGAAAAACGCCTGGACTTCCGGTTCCTCCAAGAAGTGTAGAAAATCCTCGCGCCCCAGAAAACCGCGAGGCGACCAGATTAATTGGACGTACTTGTTCCGGAGACGGGCTTTCACCTCGACACCGATACGGACGTCGATGCCCATGATGTTCGCGGCTTCGAGCAACTCCGCAGCTACCTCGGGCTTGATCTCGTTGTAGTAGATGACACCGAGAAAGCGAATACCCTTGATCCATGCATCCATGATCAGATGCGTCGGCGACTTGCGGCCCTTGGTGTTCGCGTCGTGAACATGGTGATCGAAGGCAAGCTGGTTCCATGATTCGGGCATCTCGAGAAGGTGGTACTTACGCAACTGTTTTCGAATGAGGCGCGGCTTTCCCGAGGATGCCTCCCGGAAATCATGGGCCAATGCAAGTTGCTTCGGCTCATCGCCTTTGGCCCGGACGATCTCCTTCATAATTTGCATTAACACCCTGGCCATGTTCATGCGATGTGTCTGGCTGCTGTCGTGCAACGACTCTGCCCGCGCAGCGCGTAATGCAGTGATGCGTTCCCCGGCGCTTCCGTAATCGAAAGTTCCCAGCAAATCAATCATGGCGGACGCGATTCGCAGGGACTTGGGTGCGGCCAGTCCCTTGATGCCGCGCGGGTGCAGCCCCGGTTCGAACAACCTCCGCAGGAGTGTTGGGTTCTTTCCCCGGGCAAGAATCTTGTTGACGATCTCCAGGAGGCGGTAATCATTTTGGTCGTAGAACAGCCTGTATCGGACTCCCTGGTCACTCACGCCCGGCCCTCCTTCTGGAGGGAGTTCACGGGTTCCCTGTGTCCTTCAGGTATGACCCTGCATGGACAATGGGTGGCCCTCATAGGTCGTCCTCCTTTGCACCGTCTTTTCCGGCAGCCTGTGCCGCCATCCGGAGATCGCGATCGAAGTTGCGGACTCGTCACCAGCCGCGAACCTCGAAGGCCGGTAGCTTCGTGCGTTAAGACATTAAGCAGGCAATCTTCCCGGCCGGATTGAGTATGACAGCCATCTCCATAACCGTGAGCACATGATCTCCGTTCATACACCGTCTCCGCTGTAACCAACCGCATCAAAGAACAAGAGACGATGAATTATGATAGCATACTATAAAATTTGATCTATTGACAATCCCTTGATCGTACAACATCCTGAAATAAATAGAGTCTTATTCGCCGGTAACCTCTTGACATCAGCCGGCCGGCCGTAAAAGAACATACCGGGGAGCGGAGGGAACGGGAACAACCAAACGCTTCGAAAACCGGCGGGATGCGGAGGACACTGCCGGCAACAGTTCTAACGCCTTTCTTCCTCTTCTCGCAGCTTCTTAAGCTTCTTGATGTGCTGGCTGAACGCAGCCAAAGCCACACTTACAGCCCCTATTGCCGCAAACGGAAGGGCCAGGACCAGCACGCCGAACAATGCAAACACGAAAAATATGAAAATAAAGAAATCCCTTTTTGTGACATACTTCAACCTTGCAAGGAGCCTCACCCACCAGCGCAGATCCTCAAAGCTCTTGTCGCCCTTGTTGAAGTCGTAGTCCACGGCCATGACGTCACCGCTATCCGTGTACATTATGATGTACGAGTAAGCCAGTGGAATGGCCACTGCGTATCCAACAAGCGCCACTACTCCGAGAGGAGCCAACAATGCCTGCCAGTTTCCGGAAGTGTAAGCCATGTATGTTATCGCGGCCACATAGGAATAATTCGATATGTCGTCGCCGATGGTGTCTATCCATTCACCCGAAGGAGAAAAATCGTACTTCAGCCTCGCCAACTCGCCGTCAACGCCGTCGAAAATCGACGAGAACTGCATCAGGGCGGCACCGGCCAATACCTGGAAATATGAGCCCTTGCTGAATGCCACAAGCGCGGCCGCAACCAGCGAAATAAGAACGCATAATATCGACATTTGGTTCGGCGTAGCATTCGTATGTTTCACCAACCAGCCTGAAATGGGTAAACTGATGTACCTGTTTATGTTCCTTGCAACTATCCCGTCAATGGGCTTCCTCAAAGAACGCAACAGCTTTTTTTCAGCTTCCTTCAAATCCTGAAATGTATCGATATCCTGCCACCAGGCGTCACCGATATCCGCGGTAAACGCCTTGTGCCGATCGGCCAGTTTTTGCACGCCGTCCTTCAGCGCGCAATCACCGTTATTTTCTTTTTTCGCCGATTCCAGGGCGTCGAATAGCCCCGGGGTACATGAAAATACGCCGCAATCCACGCAATCGTATTCTGTCAGGTCCTTGCTAATACGTAATATCCCTTTATCGCCGCCTATCCTGACCCACATGGCATCATCTGGATCACTCAAATCATGAACCCGCCGGTCCACTGCCAAAACCAGGCCTCCATCGACCGGCTGCCTTTGTTTCAACGCCTCGATCAATTCGATAGAATAAATGTGATCCGCCATGGATAAAAAGAAGTTATCGTCACCGGCCGCCTCCCTCGCAGCCAGGACGGAAAGACCGTTGCTCTTTTGCCAGTCGTCGTTCCTGGCAAAGACCAGTTCCAGGCCCGAAAGCCGCTTGTCGTCCTTGAGGAAAGACTCCAGCTTCCCGCCTTCGTAACCGGTAACCACGACTGCCTTGCGAACCCCGGCTTTCATCATTGTGCGAAGCACCCTTACTATTATGGGCACTCCCATTAATGGGGAAATCGGTTTGATCAAGGCATCGTCACCAGTGGAATCACGCAGCCTTGTGCCCTGACCCGCGGCTATAATCACGGCAAGTGAAGGCGACTTTTTTTCGATATCGTCGCTTTCTTGCACCACTTGCGGACTATCCGTGTCTTTTGAATCCTGGGCCGTCAAATCGATACCGGATCAATAAGGCTCATCATAGTATCCATAATAATCGAGGCCAAGGTGTGTAATGAGTTCTTCGCCCATTACGTATCGCATGGTATTTTTAAGCTTCATCAACTGGATGAACAGGTCATGCTCGGGATACAGCCCTTCTGCATGAATCGGACTCTTGAAATAAAAAGAAAGCCATTCCTGGATTCCGTACATCTTTGCCCTTGAAGCAAAGTCCATGAGCAAGGTCAGGTCCAGCACCACCGGTGCAGCCAATATGGAATCACGGCAAAGGAAGTCGATTTTGATCTGCATGGGATAGCCGAGCCACCCGAAGATATCGATGTTGTCCCAGCCTTCCTTGTTGTCACCCCGCGGCGGGTAGTAGTTGATCCTGACCTTGTGATAAAGGTTTTTGTACAAGTCGGGATAGAGGTCGGTCTGGAGTATGGTGTCCAAAACACTGAGCTTGCTTTGCTCCTTGGTCTTGAAAGAATCCGGGTCGTCCAATACCTCGCCGTCACGATTGCCCAGAATGTTCGTTGAAAACCACCCGTTTATTCCAAGAGCCCTGGCCTTGAAACCCGGAGCCAATATGGTCTTCATAAGTGTCTGCCCGGTCTTGAAATCTTTACCGGCAATGGGAACACGGTTGTCCTTTGCAAGCTGCGTCAGGGCCGGGATCTCACAATTGAGATTGGGCGCTCCGTTCGTATAAGGCACGCCCTCCTTGATTGCCGCATAAGCATAAATCATGCTCGGACTTATGGACGGATCGCTCTTTTTGAGACCTTGTTCAAAGGATGCTATATCCTCGTGGACACTGTTTCGAGTCATAAAGACCTCTGTGCTGGCACACCACACCATGACCAGGCGATCACATCCGTTTTCTTTCTTGAAGTTGCGAATATCTTCACGTACTTGCTCGGCAAGATCCATTTTATCGGATCCCTGCTTTACGTTGGTGCCGTCGAGCTTGCGAACATAGTTTTTATCGAACACCGCTTTCATCGGCTTTATTTCAGCCAATGTCCCTGCAACCGGATCGAGGTGTTCCTGCTTCAACACGGCAGCCTTCTTGGCTGCTTCGTACCCGTTGTCGGGAATGGGATCCCATGCCCCGAACACGAGCTGGTCCAGGTTTGCGAGGGGCGCAAATTCTTTTATCAACGGGCTCTTGCCATCATCCCTTCGGCCGAGCCTGATCCTGCCCATCTGGGTCAAAGACCCGTACGGCTTGGCCAAGCCCCTTCGAATCGATTCGACACCTGCAATAAAAGTGGTTGCCACTGCACCCAATCCGGGTAGTAAGACTCCGAGTTTTCCTTCTGGACCTGAAATCTGGCGCTTTGTGCTGCCCATGTTAAATATCCTCCTTTTCGCACCCCGGCATGAACCGGGAATCAGACGCACAGGTTGTGAACTTTTTGCCACACCATGGAGTGATGAGTCAATTGAAGCCTGACAATGAAAGGAAAACCTTTTTCAAAAATCATTTATCGAATTCCTTGTCATGCCTCATCTTCCCATTCTCCTTGCCGGACGTTTCCCTTGCTCTATAAGCACAAATTCTCTTTTCAGCAAGACGACGACAGCCTTGCGACAATTTTAGGGTCGTGTAGTAGCACATTTTGTGCCAAGATGTCTATTGCGTAATCGGAAAAACAGCTTCCAAAATCACTCTCCTGTGGATATAGAAACAGGCATGAGATTTGCCTGCGATTCACATTGGACAAAAATGAATCCAGGGAAGAAATGAAACGTCGAAGACAGGTGAGAGGAGGTTGAACATGTGGAACACGCTGCCGATTGCAAGAAAGCTGGGATTTCTTGTTGTTCCGGGGTTATTGTTTCTATCCGTCCGGACCATGGCAAAGCCTCTAACCCCCACCGCCTTTGTCAAGAAAGAGACACGAAAGGTACGGACAATCCTCAAGAGAAGGCCCAGGAAAAACACCAGGGCTTACCAAAGAAAAAAGGACGACTTGCGAAACGAAGTCGATTCACTGATAGATTTCAAATTGCTTGCAAAGCGCTCATTGAGAGATTTCTGGGACAAGTTGAAAGAGGACAAGAGGGACAAGTTCGTCCGCTTGCTCAAAGACCTTGTACAGGAAAGCTACATGTCCAGGATAGATGAAAATCCTAATTTCAAAATGATATATAAAGAAGAAAAGAAACTTAGTAGTGGGAAAGCAATTGTCCGCTCTGTTGCGAAAAAAGGCAAGACAGAGGTGGAAATAGCTTTTAAACTCATACCCAAAGACAACTCCTGGATCGTGTACGACATGGTGATCGATGATGTGAGCGTAGAGAGAAACTACAGGCGTCAGTTCAAGAAAATCATCAACAAGCACGGCTTCGACGGCCTGCTTGAAAAGATGGAGAACAAGCTCAAGGAACTTCGAAACGGCAAAAAGGCCGCAAAGCCCGGCAAGGGTGATGACCTGTAAATTTCAATCGTGTCCGTCCTTTTCAAACACCATGTCCCGGGGCCACTTTTTACCTGTTTCTTCGGCCCATTGCTTGTGGAGTTGCCTGTACGAGACTGTCACATAGTCGGTCTTCCTGAAACCAAGTTTCAATGCATACCTGTCTATGTCCCTTGGCTCCCCTTCAAGTTCGAGAAAATCGCCTATCGGCGTATTGTCCAGGCATGCGAGCAACCCTGCTTTTCGAAACTCGGCCCGGTACTTCTGGTACCTGTAAACCACCGACAAGCCGATACCTTGCAAAATCATGCGTGAAGAGTCCATGTCCAGTACCTCTGTCTCGACCTCTTCCCTGACCTTGTAGTCTTTTCCCCCTTTGCCCGGCTTTTTGAAAGTCATTGATACCTTGTCGCCGTACCTGCGCAATCTAAGCAACTTGCCCTGCCTGGCCAACGAGCCCTTGACAGAGTCGAAGATCAGGTTGTCCTCGAATGTGCCCGGACTTATTTCAATAAAGCCCAAGTCGATCAATCGTCTTGTTACATCTTCCGTCGACAGCCCCTTTGATTCCAGGGCCAATTTAATCTCGGTTTCTATTGCCAAAAAAACCTCCCATGCCTTGTTTCAAATCGTGAAATCGATTATCATGCAAATTTGAAAGCGATTCAATAGTCTGTCTGGAGGACCTGAAATGAAGCATGTTAACAGCATCAACCTTCTGCTTACGCTGACGGGACTCATCCTGGCTGCGCCGGCATGCTCAAACAACAACCAAGAATCCTGCACCCCGAATCAGCCCTATGGAATGGTATGTGCGTCCGCGGGCGGCACGGTCACCGGCGTCGGCGACTTGGCGGATGCCAGCATTGCCGTTCCGGCACGGGCTCTTTCGAAAAATACCCTGATAACCATATCAGCCGGTGATGAAATAATTCAATCAGGATACAAGGCAGCCGGGCCGCCCGTGTCTTTTCAGCCGAACGGCACGCTCTTTTCAAAGCCGGCAACCTTTACCATCCCTTACGAGATTCCGGGCGGCAGGTCCGCGGATGAAATAACGGTATTCCACTTCTCGAACAAGGTGGATATCATTCCGGCCGATGCAGTCGATTACAACGAAGATACATCGACGATAAAATTCACCGCAACCACCATGGGCACATTTGAACCAGCACTTTCAAACAAGGCCACCGGTAAACGCCATTACACGTACAGGGCCATTGCAGGATTTTCCATGGGTGGAGCAAGCGCAATCGCACTTGGAACCTTAAGACCGGACCTGTTCGACGTTATAGCGCCCCAAGGAACGGCCGTGGACATATTCCATTTCCTCAACTACCTGAAATATGCCGCCCTGGGCGGTTTCTGCAAACCCGGTGAAAAGCCTACCGCCGACGGATCCATGTGCCCCAACAATCCTTTGCCCTGTTTCGTCTCCGGACCAAAGGAATACTTTGCAAACGCAGTCTCGTGCGGAGCCAACTACCCGTATCATTTTGAACGAATGGACTGCGGCGGGCCGAGGGCAGGCGGATTCGACAGGGATTCCATGATAGAGGCCTTTCAGGACATGACTAACGCCTTCGGCAATGCCATGTCGTACAACCCGGTCCACCCGTTCCTCCCGGCCGGCGTGTCCAGTTCATATTATTGGAATGACAACGGCACAAAGAGATCCAGGCAGGAAAGATGCGATAATCCGGTTGTTGTAGACAAGATCTACGACCGGGTCTACAACCCGGACGGAACTTACAAGGCCATCACATTTTGCGACGGCAACTCGGACGAGCAAGGCGTGTTCGACCCCAATGCCCCGAACGACTGGCCGACGGACATCCTCCTCGCCATAGACTACAACGGCAACCTGAAGAGAGACCCGGGAGAGCCCGTGCTGTTCCAAATGAGTGAACCATTTGATGACGTAGGCGAGGATGGACTTGCCGACAAGGATGAACCCGGGTTCGACGCGAAGAACAATCCGGACCCTGCGAATGACGACTATGACATGATGAACAACCCGCTCGGCACCGAGGGAAACGGCAAGTACGACAAGGGGGAACCATATGAAGATCTGGGTATCGATGGAGTCGCCTGCCCGGGTGACTGTCCTTGGGATTATGGAGAAGGAAACAACAAGTTCGACTACAACCCGAACATGAAGCAATACTTCGACTTCAACCCGACCGACCTGATAAAGAAAATGGATCCCAAGGAGTTGGCACGAATAGACTTCTATATCGATGTGGGATACAGGGACCACTTGTTCTTTGGCCCTAATACGTTCAGTTTTGTGGGCGTGCTCAAAGCCCTTGGCTGGGATTTCGGAATATACAAGGGATTTCACGAATTGATTCCCAACGCAAAAAAGTTCGACTTCAGCAAGGTGCCATGGTCACAACTTCCAAAGAACATCCTCGTAATATACGGTGACAGGACAAAGTCTGAAGAAGAGGCAAGGACAACCGGAGATGGCGGCCACGTGGGCACTTCGATGCAGGTCATCAACAGGGCATTGGTGTTCCTTGGTTATGTGGGCGCTCACTGGCCGGGCGGGGATTATGAACCCACCGACGAGGTGGGCAACAAGGGAGGAGAAGCCCAATACTATGAAAGCAAGTTGCCGGGCCTCGAGGGTGTGAAGAAAGAATTCTTCGTGTACGAGCCGCCCGGTTACGAGCCGCCCGACGAAAACGGCAAATGCAAGAAGAGATACCCTGTCCTGTACTCCTTGCACGGCATCGGCATGAAACCAGAGGATCAATTGGCCGCCCCACTGCTTTTCGAGCCCAAGATGCAGGCCGGCCTGGCACAAAAATTCCTGGTTGTCGTACCTGACGGCAGGTGCATGAAAGATGAATGCGCAAGCGGACAGTTCTATTACAATACCGTGGGTTGGGGAGTTCCAGGCAAACCGCACATGGACTCCTTCTTCAACGAACTGATTCCGTACGTTGATGCCCACTGGTGCACGAAAAAGCCTGAAGACGTGGAAAACCCGCCCTGGTAGTCTTTGTGGCTTTTTCAAAATGTACTTGGCGCGTTTTCAAGCTGCATGTCGGGCCGCTTATGGATGTAAATCCCGGGCAAGCAGACTACAAGCACGCACCTGACTTGATACCCACATAGATCCTCGGGCGAACAACAGAGCAGTCCATTTATTCCGCCCGCCATTTCCAACCGGATATTGACGCTCATTCCGTTGCATCATCGTACCAACAGGTCTTTCCCTGAAACGTCCTCAACAATATCCTGCCATCCCTTCTCCCTATTACGGCCCCGGGTTCGAGATTCACCTTGCCCATTCCACCCGGCAGGTCTACTGCAAAAAAAGGCTGTGCCAGGCCGCTCACCTTGCCCCTTACCGAGGAGATAATCTCAATTCCCCTGTCCACGGAAGTCCTGAAATGAAGCACCCCTCTGACAGGGTCGCAATGGTAAAGGTAATACGGCCTTATGCCGATTTCGAGCAACAGCGTGTTCAACCTGGTTATAATTTCCGCATTGTCGTTTATTCCCCTTAGCAACACAGCCTGGTTGTTCAATATCACGCCGGAACGCCTCAAGCAGGCCGCCGCCTCGCGGGTTTCCTCGTTTATCTCGGCAGGATGATTGAAATGCGTATTCATCCATATAGGTGAAAACGAGGCAAGCAAGTCGCACAGCCCGGAGCTGAAAATCGCCGGCATGGCTGTAAGGGATCTCGATCCGATACGAACGATCCTTATATGCTCTATGGCTCGAATACGAGCAAGTATTTGCTCCAGGCGCTCGACCGGCAATGTCAAGGGATCGCCGCCTGAAATGATCACCTCTCTTATCAAAGGCCGTTCTCTGATGTAACGTTCACATCTTTCGAGATCAAAAGAAAGAACATGGCCCTTCCAGTAACGCTTGCGATTGCAATGCCGGCAGTGCATGAAACAATTACTCGTGGTGAGGAGCAGTACCCTGTCCGGGTACCTGTGTATCAATCCGGGCACGGGTTGCTGGCTCTCCTCGCCGGTATGGTCCAAGGGGCCGCGATCATCGAGTTCCATGGGATCGGGCAATACCTGGCGCAACAGCGGATCTTGGGGATCGGACTTGTCCGCCATAGACAAGAAATGCCCGGTCACCCTGACAGGGTAAACTCTTGCAACTTGGGCCAGGGCCTTCATGTCCATTCCCGGAACATGCAGATAATCTGACAACTCTTCAAGAGATGTAATCGTATCTTTTTTAAAATTCATTTCCTGCAGCTTCATGAAAAAATGAGAGACTATTCATAGAACAGTGCGTTACGAGCCTTTTTTCGACTTTTCCGTATAAAATAATCAGCTCCATGGTTCATGCTCCGGCTTTTTACAAAGTCGTCATTTTCGGGCTTTGCAAAATCACGGTTGGTTGCTTCCTTGTTCCAAGAAAACTTCATCTCGCGCCATATCAATCTTTACCCAAGATGCGGCTCTCAAAAATAGTACCAGATAGTCCTGTAGTCTTTCGGATCTTCGCCCACGATCTGTGACAACCTGGTCAGGTAGTCCAGTATGGGCAAATCGAAATATCTCTTTGTCCTGGCTGCTGCAAGTTCCCTGTCCCGCGGAAGCATCTCATAAACCCTGGAACCGTTCGGCAACAAGCCCACAACCTGCCGATTCCTCCTTCGGTTCAGGGTTCTCCTGTCCCCTTCCGATGTCACAAGGCTGACGAAGCCCAGCCTCTCGTTTTTTGGGATCAACCTCGCTTCCTCCTCGTTCTCCATCAATGCCCTTGCTACAGGCACACGCCGCCATTTCGATGAATCGAGGCCGGGCAGCTTGAAATTGCACGAAGAAAAGCCGCACCTTGCAAGTACGCGCCGCAACGCCGCCGGGGCGAACCTGGACGTATTGGTCGACTCGAAGGGCACTTCGGCATTCAAGGAGATTCCAGCCAGTTTAAGTCTTGAAGCAGCCTCCATCGTGTCTTTCCCCACCTCCAGGGTGCACAGGAACCGGGCAGAGATGCTCAGGCGTTTCGAGCCCGCGGCCCGGGCCAAACCTGAACAAAGAGCAGGTGTAAACCTGGAGGGTAACGTGGCGAGCAACCTCGTGTTCAGAGCAATCCTCTCGACCCATCCGATTCCGGCCAACTTTGATACGAGTGACAGAATATCAGGGTCATCGAGGAGAAAGGGCTCGCCTCCCTTTATTCTGACTTCGAAGACATTGCGCTTCGATTCCAGCTTCCGGAGCACCTTGTCCAGCCTTGCGGGCAGGCTTTTTTGTTCCCGGATGTACGGGCCGCACCTCTCCTGCCAAAAAGGAATCCGCCTGAACAACCTGAGGGTCATGACCCCCGGGCCCGTCCGCTTGATACCCGGTGTATTCTCATTCTTGCCTGAATATGACTCGATCTCACTTTTTGTGGGCAGGCAACACAATTTCAACCGATCGCCCCCTTTGCCGGACACCATTAGAGCCGCCTGCCTGGGTAAAATCGTGACCGGAAAACCTGCATTGCGGGCTTCTTTGAGACCAACCTGTTCTTCGTGTCCGAGACCGGCCACCCGGCTTAATTCTTCAATGTCATCCATGGCAAGTTCGAGCCGGTCCTTCCATGTCCACGAATCTTCAACTCCCTGCTTCTCGTCCTGCTTCTTGTCTTGTCTCAATTTCTGCATGAATTCCCCGACCTTGTCCCGGATACCCGCATCCATTGCATCCTTGTGTCTTTCGATACCCTTCATTGCATTTTCAGCCACCCTGGAAAGATATGCCTCCCTGGACCTGGATGCCTTGCTTCCTGATTCGATGTACGACGGCCTTTCCTCCTTGCCTGCGCCCGCCGCTCCCTGGGCACCGCGTAGAAGGTGCCTCATGTCCTGTACCAGGGCCGGCGATGCCCCATTGTAATCACCGCCTGCCAGCAGCCTCTTGATTACCATGAGGGCGCTCGCACCTGAAATCGCCTCGCCCCTTTCCGAGAAAACGTCGGAGAGAACGTTTATTGTTTCCCTTGCAATTGCAGCATCAACACCCGGCAAGTAGTTGCCTGCCGAGTGCAGGGGAGCTTCGAGCCTGGTGATATATTCCGCTGCAGCCTTCCTGGCCGCGCCCATGTCCCTTGCCCTGGTTATTATTTCACAAAAGTACGGGTGTTCCTTCTTCAGGTCGGTAAGCGCCTTTTCGAGTCCCAAGCTCATGACCCCCGAGTGTAAGCAGCTCCGGACCGGTAATCAAGCTCCAATAGTTGTTTGTGATAGCCGAATTAAAATGTCAGCGGTACTGCCGAGTGAATATGTCAGTGGGAAGGGGATTCGTCCCCTTTGGATTCAGGCTGTCCGCAACAATTCCCCTCGCCCGCTCCGCGTGAGAGGGGAACAAAATGGGGTGAGGGCGGTGGAAAGCCGGCCTGGTACGGGAGACAAAAATACAAATTATTAGGATCGGATCTCGTAGGGGTGGTTCGCGAACCGCCCCTACTTCATGAAATAACAGCATATTTCAGGTACCTTGAAAATCAACCTGGGTAGGGAGGGCCGGGTAGAAACACGAGATACGATCCCTTGGGCTTTTGATATTCAAAGACATGGGACAAGTCGTCCAGCCGGTCATGGCATATGTCCTTGTTAAGGTATAGCAACTTATTATGTTTTCTTTCATTTCCGGAATCGACGCTCTTGAAACTCCTTACTCGATATCAAAGACAAGACGCATTCCCGCCTTGTTGAAAATAAAACGGTCACCGAATGCATCCGCCATCATGGCTGCTGCTTTAAAGCCGGTGCAGTGTGAACACACCACTTTCCTGATTTTCAATTCCTTGAAGTCATTTATCGTGTTTTGAATACGCTCGTCATCGGCGCGCACGAGGTGCGTACCTCCCACCACGCCATAGACATGATCTTCTCCGGTCACCTTACACAGGTGCCGCATGATATTGACCGGTCCGCGGTGAGCACATCCAAGTACCACGATCAATCCCCGCCCTGTCTTTATGGCAAGGGACAGGTCGTCATTGAAGGGATCCGGCCTCCTTTCACCCGGGCTCTCTTCGTAAAACAGGCCCTCGTCCAACTTTTCGTATTCCGTCCTCATGGGGACCTCACCGCTCGTAATTACATTTTCAGCAAGTCGGACCGGGTCCCGGCTCAGCACGAATGAAGCGCCGTTTCTCTCGTATTCCTTCCGGGAATAGGGCGTGCCGATGCCCCGGCCGCCGGGGTGGCTTCTGCTGCTGAACCTGGGCTTCCATATATCCGGGTGGGCCACCACCTTCTTTGGGCCGGACAACCGGAGCACGCCCATCAACCCGCCTGTATGGTCTATGTGTCCGTGGCTCAAGACTATCGCATCCAACCCGGTGAAATCGACATCAAGCAGCCTTGCATTGTGCACGGTCGAGACACCCATGCCCGTGTCCATCAATACCTTGAAACCGTCGATGTCGATGAGCAGGCTCAAGCCCCATTCTGCAAGAAATCCGAAATCAGCCGAATTATCACTTAAAGTCGTTATCCCGACATGCATCAAGACTCCTCCTGATACGATGATTTCAGACTAGATGGATTATTTATGTCTTTCAAGCCAATCAACTCAAAGTGCTGCAAAAGGGAGTCAACCGGGTCGAAACGGCAACAAGACAATCCGAGTAAGGGAAGAAATCGCTCTACTGGACCGCCATCTTGTTTTTCGGTATACATTAATTTGATTTTGAAAAATTATCGGGGGAATTTTGTTCGTATTCGTAGAAAGACAGGGACTTGTTCCGGGCAGAGGCATGGTCTTTTCATCGTTCCCCGACCTGGGCGCAGCCCTCATCGCCTCCGCGCTCAACCGTGAGGGAATCGAAACGAAGTTCATCGAAGGCGTCAACAGGTGGCTGGTCCGCCTGCTGTCTGATCCGGACAAACTCCTTTACTCGGCCGGCCGGTACGACAGCGACACCAGGGCCGGCCGCCTGCGCAAGTCTTTCTCCGTGCTCGGCCCTTCCGGCTTTCGAGACCAGGTTGAAAAGACCATATCCACCTTTACCACCAACGCGCAAAACGACTTTTTTTCAATTGAGCTATTGGATCGGGCAATAGGTATAATCGAGGCGGCCCACGACATCTTCGAACATGAAATGGAATCCATGGGGCCCACCAGGCATCCGTTCGTAATCGAGCTGGCGGAAGAGATCGCATCCCACTCGCCGCGCCTCGCAGGGTTTTCCCTTGCAGGGTATCCCGAGCCCGTGACAAGGTCCGTTATTGAACTCCTGGCCAGGAAACACGGCATTCCAACAGTCGGCGGCGGCTGGATAACACTCGGCAAGAACATCCGGGAACTCGAAGAAATACGAAAGGCGTGGGGCCTCGACTGGATGGCCGGCGGCCCGGGCGAGAACACCCTTTCAATGCTCTATGAAAAAATGGCTGACAGGAAAATCGACATCCCCAACCTGGTGGGCAGAAAAATCGAAAAGCCCAAGATGCTACCCACGAAGGACCCGGCGCCTTTGACACCCCTGTTCGACCAGCTCATGGACAGGCATTATTTCGCCCCTGCAACCACTCTACCCCTGTCCTCCAATACCGGGTGCTACTGGAAGAAGTGCGCCTTTTGTCCGCAGGGTTATAATATCTCTCCGTACAGGGAAAAAAACCCGGAACTGTTGGTTGAAATAATAGAGCAAGGTGTAATCAAATGGGGAGCAAGGCATTACTTTTTTGTGGATGAATGCATCTCGCCCGGATTTGCGGAAAAATTTTGCAGACTCATCTTGAAAAAAGGAATCGACCACGTACACTTCGCATCCATGGCCAGGCCTGAAAAGCGTTTCGACCGGAACCTGCTCGAACTGATGGCCTCGTGCGGCTTCGAGGAACTGCTATGGGGAATAGAATCAGGCAACCAGCGCGTACTCGACCTCATGAGTAAGGGAACCAGGATCAACGAAATAGAGAAGGTCCTCGAGCTGTCGCATGGCGCGGGAATCGCAAACTACGGATTTCTCCTTGTAGGTTTTCCGGGTGAAAGACGATATGAAGCCGAGGCCACCCTGAATTTCGCAAAAAGACACAGAGCTTGGCTCGATGGTGCACAGCTCTCCAGGTTTGTTGTGTATTCCACGTCAGAGGTGGGCAAGGAACCGGAAAAATTCGGTCTCAAGCTGGCAAATAAACTGAGCAGCCGCGAAGTAAATGTACTGCAGGTCGAAAAAGGTCTTCATCCCAGGAAAGAGCAGGACTCGATGTACGCAAAATTCGTAACCAACTACAACCAATATACGAACGGCAATTATGTCTCTTTTCCGCACAGGTACTATGCAAGTCATTCATTGCTTTCATTACTGTACAAGAAAAGATCCGGTTTGCAGGCAAATCAAACCTGAGGGGCATTTATAAGGTCCCTTTTCCGTTTGCGGCCCAGTAAAAGTAACACGTCGGGTCTGTCCGGAAATGGAGCTGCGTACATCTCCCGGCCGCCGGCAAGCATCTCTCCGACCAGGATCCCGGCCCTGTCCCTGACCCGGCCAAGGCCCCCAGAGTGCCATTCCTCGTCCGGCATTTCGATTGCCTTATCGAGTAATGCCTTGAAAGGCCGTCCAAAAGAAAACCACGAATTGACGGCAATATCGTAAATCACGCGGAGACGGTCATATAACACCTGCTGTTTCCCGGGCCACTTAAGAGGACTGACGCTCAGGTAGTTGCCTGCCAGGTCCATGCCCTTTTCAATGAGCCCCCGGCGAACGACCTCTTCATGCAACCGGGTCTTGGGGTAAGGCCAAAACACCGAGAACTGCAGTGCATCCGGACGTAGATCGGCGGCGAAACGAAAGGTATCCCAGACATCCCGCTCTTTTTCGCCGGGTATCGCTGTCATAAAAAAAGTAAGGACGTTGACGCCATGCTCCTGAAGCGACCTCACGGCCCTGACAATGGTTTTTTCACTGAAAGACCTGTTGAGAACGTTCATCCTGATGCGATCGCTGCCGCTTTCGACGCCGATGCGCACCATATAGGTCCCGGCATCGTCGGCCGCCGCGGCCAACTCGTCCGTAACCTGGGACGGCGCTGCACAAAAGACCAGCGGTAGATCGAACTTTTCCCTGTAACCTTGCAGAAAACTCTTTGTCCAAGTCATGTTGCTCGGGAAAACATCGTCGGTAAAAGAAAAAACGCGAATCTTGTCTCCCCCCACTGCCGAGTATTCTTGAAGCTCCAGGAGAACCTCTTGTACAGGCCTCTTCCTCACCATGGGCGGTCTCTTTCCTCCCATGGCCTGTGTCATTATTTTCCTCATGGGTTCGTTGTGACAATAGGAGCATCTGAAAGGACACCCCCTGCCGCTGATAGCATCGGCGTACCCGCGTTTTGCATCAAGGATGGCGTTATGGTCGAACAATTCAACGTCCATGCGGTGCGAACCTGAAGAAAGATCAACAGGAAGCCCGATCGTATTGGCGACTATCTTTTTATCCAGGTTGAACCAGAAGCCGGGCATGTCCGGCTGCAACCTGCCGTGTTCAAAATCGTCCACCAGCTCGACGAAACGCCCGTTGTCCGCTTCGCCCACGGCCACTGCCGTAACTCCCGGCCAACGCACGACTTCTTCGGGCAGTATGGTGGAATGAATGCCGCCGCATACTATGGGCAGGCCCGGCGAGCGCAAGCTGATCTCATGCGCCAACTCCCTTGCAGCCCATGCATGGTTGCTTCCAAAGGAAAAACCGACAAGATCCGGCGACCTCGACAACACATCCTGCGCTACTGCTCTTTTTTCATAGGGACGGCCCAGCACCTCGCTTATGTGAACCAGCTCGACACCGTGACCCGCCTGCTTCAACTCCCTGCTCAAGACGGCCAGACCATGAGAAAGTCCTACCGGACAATCGAAGTTGAAAAAGACGAATACCACCTTCATGCGATGTCATCTCCGTTTCCGTGTCCCTTGCCTGCACTGTAATCACGGCCCGTCGAACCTGTATTTACCTTTGAAGCCCGACCGCAGACCTGGATTTCGTCTTCTCCGAATTCCTCCACGTAACGAGCCGCCACGCCCATGCACGCTTTGCCTTTCAACCCACACGACCTGCATTTCCGTGAAAAGACACGCTCAAAGGTCAGATCACCCGGGTGATGGGGATTGGACTCGTGGTCCAGTACGAAACCATTTGCCTGGCCCGGCTCCAAGAGATCATTGTTGAGTCCAGGCAAACAACCGATTGCACATGTCGGGAAAAAGGAAAATCCCAAATCCAGTCCAAGGCTATTTGCCTCTGCAACCAGGCCGGGCACGATCTCCCTGAAACGGGTGAGCCGGGGGGCTATTTCTTTATATCCGGCCGAAGCGCCTCCTACAGGAAATGGATTCGTCACGTGCCATCGCGCGTGTCCAAGGCGTGAAACCAGTTTGCCTGTTTCAGGAAGGCCATCCATGGTTTGTTTCACGACTGTCGTGTTTACCAGCACCCGGCCGGGTTTGCAAATATCCGCAAGATTCGCAACGGCCCGTTCCACCTTGGCGAATCCGTTCTCGTTGCCGGTAACCCATGCATAATCTTCAGCATTGCCTGCATGGATAGACAGCACTATTCGATCAGCCACGCCGCACAACCACTCGGCCTCCCGCCTGTCAGCCAGTGCAAGGCCGTTGGTCGTAACCGTCAACCCGAGCATCCTGTCCTTGATCAACTTTGCGATTTCATGAATTTTAGGATGCGTCATGGGCTCGCCGCCGGCCAGGTCCACCTTTTTCACCCTGCCGCCGAGCTCATCGAGCCTGGAAGCAATGAATTCATAAGATAACATGTCGCCGGACGGGCATGCGCCTTGCTCGAAACAAAACACACATCTATTCTGACATGATGTCGTAACAAGAAACGACACTGTTCCCCCGCCGCCCGGCTTCGTCCGATTCATCATCCCTTGTTCCTCAAACCCCGAAAGAGCAAAGCAAGTCATTCATGACGCCGGCGGCCCCGGCCTCAAGCCTTGCTGATGACTTTAAGGCGGCATCCGAAAGCCCGGATGCAAGTTCACGATCGTCCTGCACCTTCCTTATTGCATCGGCCAGGGACGATGGATCTTCAGGAGGCACCATCAGAATCGATCGAGGCACACCCATGCAATCACAAAGGGCCGGCAAATCCGTTGCCACAGTCGGTACGCCGAGGTACTGGCTCAGTGCCGCTGTTGCCTGGCCTGCGGGATTGCCCGGCCTGGTGCACACGACAACACAAGCAGATCCTGCCATGAAGTCGCAGAGTTGATCAAACGGCATCAGGTCCAACGGTTCGATCCACCTGGAAGGCCCCAGTGTAATACGACCCAAGTCGGTCACAACGTGAATAGTCCTTTCAAGCCGCTCCGCTGCAAGCCTCAAGGTTTCGAAATCCCGCCAAATTCTGCCGGGAGAAACCACTCTCTTGGATCCTTCATCCGGCCTTCTCCCGGAAGGCTGTTTGAAATCTTCCAGCATAAGAGGAAAGAACATCACTGCGGCCGGAGCAAAAACAGCTTTGAACAAACCCATGTTTTTATAGGCCTCTGCATCGGACATTATTGCGGAAACCAGGCATACTCCCGCCCTGGACAAGAGGAAGGCATCTTCCGTGGCCAACCTGTCTTGGCCGATACTGTCGAAAGCCACTATGCCACGGCCCTCCAGTCCCTGCTCATCCCGCCTCAAAAGGGAAAGTATGACTCCGAGGTCTCCCATTACAACCCGGGTATCCGGTGCTGCAACCGGCCTTGGATATTCAATTCGAATCTTTCGTCCCAGCCAGGAACGTTCGGCCTCAAAAGAACCGTAAAACAATATGTCGGCTTGATTCGACAAATACAAACTTCCTTTTCAACATGCCCTTCTGCATGAACAGGCGGTTCTCTTCCAACCGTGAGCCTCTTAACAAAAGCGTATATACGGGTCAATCCCATTCAGCCGGCGATTGCATCACTATCCGCCCGGAGCCGTACACGTTGACAGCAACTTATCATCATTATATCAAAATACAGTTATGTATTACTCTTATGACATGGAATATTCGAGATTGGAAATCTTATCTATAGCCAGGCAGTGAATGGATTGGTATTCTTTCGGAGTAGGATGGCAATGATTTTTACAGGTAAAAAATTCGCAAAGAGGCTCACCCGGGCCACGGTCAAGCGCCCAATCAATCGGGTCGTGGTCCCCTTCATGCTGTTGCCATTGTGTTTTTATTCGTATTCATGCTCAAAAGGATCTCCCGATGAGAAAGCCGGCATTGCGCCCAATCGTAAGATGGATAAGCTGAATCCCGATGCAAGTGCAAAATCCACGACATCGAATTCGGTCAATGATTCCAAGAAACCAGAGCAGGTGCCAAAACCAAGGGGAATAAAGATAATCAGAGAGGAGAAGTCCGGCCCCTCGGGAAGGTTGGTAATATATGCAGTATCAAGAAAGAAGATACTAAACCAAATTGTACCCTATCTCGAGTACTTGGCCAGCAGCAGAAATGCAAAAGATGCTTCCGTGTACTTATTCGACCGGGAAGATAAAGAGGCGGGTGTGCCCCTCGAGCCGGTCGACTATTTCAGGTTCTTCATCGGAGAATTGAAAATCAAGAATGGCAAAGGGGTGTTCATCGAAAACCCGGACTATTTCAAAGACGACGGGGATGTCACACCTAACGGCGACGAAATTGATCTTGCGTTCAAGATCTGGCATTGGCGAAAAAAAAATCACATGGAAGAGCTTGGACATGAAAGAGAATCCGCAGAGGCATTCGCCAAGGAAAAGGGCCTGGATCCCCACAACACCTGGCTTACCTATGCCAAGGTATTGGATGATTCCATTTCGCTTGGAGAAAAACACTTCCTGAAACAAGAAGACAAGCTCAAGCATAAATAAAAGGAGTAGATCCGGTTGGACATTGACAATCAAAATCCGTTCCAAAGACTGCTCGAAATACTGTTGGAACGTTCTTTTGAAAAACGCCGTGTCGTACTGGCCTCAGGCAGGGTGAGTGACTATTACATTGATTGCCGCGAGACATCCCTCAACCCGGAGGGCGCATACCTGGTAGGCCGGGTATTCCTGGAAAGGCTGCAACAGGGCCCAACCGTCGAGGCAGTTGCGGGAGTGACACTCGGCGGGGACCCTCTTGTCACGGCAATCGCAGTGGTGAGCCACCTTCAGGGATCTCCATTACCGGCAATAATAGTACGCAAACAGGAAAAAGAGCATGGTAAAGGCGGAGCATTGGTAGGGGCGTCCGGGATAAAGACCGGCACCAGGATCGCACTTGTCGAAGATGTTGTGACAACCGGGGGATCCGTCATCAGGGCTATAGACAAGTTGAAAGGCGCGGGTTTCAATGTAATAAGGGTTCTGTGTCTGGTCGATCGTGAAGAAGGCGGATCACAAAGCTTGAAGAACATGGGTTTCGAGCTTGAAGCCATATTCAGGAAAAATGATTTTATGGCACGGGAAGCTTGATTTGAAGATGCCTTACGGGAGACATACATTGCTGTTCCTCCTGGCTGTTGCACACCTGGGGTGTGCAACCCCTACGCCCAGGGAAAATATTACCCGCGATTACAACCACATCAGGGAGAAATGGACACGTAACGACAAGCTGTTGAACATCTTTGATCTGCAGCTTTCTATTTATGCAACCTACCTGTCCCGGGAATTCAGGAAGGCGCGAAGAGAGTTCCTGACATCCCTGTACGCTTACGATTCGCAGGAAGTCGAAAAACTAAGGCAGCAGGATGAAAAGGAAATGCAGGACGGAGAAGCTTTTCTTGTCGGAATCTTCATGCCGGACCGTAAATACGACAAGCTCGACCGGAAGAGGAGTCCATGGCACATTCGTATGCTCGTTGACAGCCTGCCGCCCCTGACTCCGGTAAAGCTGATTCGTAAAAAGTTATCCCGTCCCGAAAGGGAGGCCTTATATCCGCACCTCAAGATGTGGGACCGTATATATATCATTGTTTTCCAAAAGGTCAGGGATGACAATAGCCTTGCAATACCACCCGGTGCCCGGACATTGGAACTGGCCCTGGATGGTCCTTTGGGCGCAGTGAGATTAATCTGGAAACTCAAATGAGATACCATCCGGCATGTTACAAACTTCATACAGGACTTGAACACACTTCCCCGGGACGGGATCTTTCATGAAAAATGCCTTTTACCGGCCTTGCATGCAGGTTGGAGTTTTTTTATCTGTCTCTATCCATCTTTTTCACTTCTCTTCCTGGTCGCAGGCCTCCTCCATCCGCGCAACACGGTTGGTCGCTTGTAGTGTTGATCATCCTTTTCCGGGAAATCGAGATTGTAATGCAGGCCCCTGCTCTCCTGCCTTGCAAGGGCCGACTCGACAATCAACTGGGCGACGAGGGCCAGGTTACGAAGTTCGATCAAATCGGAGGTAATGAGAAAATCCCAGTAGTACTCGCGAATCTCGTTATTTATGAGTTCAATGCGTCTTCTTGCCCTGGCCAGCCTCCTCGCAGTCCTCACGATACCTACGTAGTTCCACATCGAGCGCCTTATCTCGTCCCAGTTCTGCGAAACCAGGACCGACTCATCGCTGTCCACAGCCCAACCCGTGTCCCAATCCGGGACCGTTAGCTTTTCCGGGTGAGACACACATGCAAACCTGTTTCCTGCATCCATTGCAGCCTTGTGTGCAAAGACCAGGGCCTCTAGCAAGCTGTTGCTGGCCAGCCTGTTGGCTCCATGGAGACCTGTATAAGATGTCTCGCCGATGGCATATAAACCGGGAAGATTTGTCCTTCCATTTTTATCGACTTTTATTCCGCCGCAAAGATAGTGGGCCGCCGGAACCACTGGTATGGGTTCGTTCGCCATGTCATAACCGTACTTCAGGCAGGCATTATAGATATTTGGAAATCGTTTTTCCAGGAAAGAGCGATCCTTGTGGGTGATATCCAGCAATACGTAATCCGCGCCGGACTGTTTCAGTTCCGTGTCAATCGTCCTCGCCACCACGTCCCTTGGAGCCAGGTCTTTCAGCGGGTGAACGCCTTGCATCAATAGCTTGCCGCCGACGGTTCTTAATACTGCGCCTTCGCCCCTGACAGCCTCGGAAATAAGGAAAGACTTGGCATCAGGGTGATAGAGACATGTCGGATGAAACTGGATGAACTCCATGTTTGCAACATCCGCGCCCGCCCTGTATGCCATTGCAATACCGTCACCTGTTGCAACATCCGGGTTGCTGGTAACCAGGTACACCTTGCCTGCTCCACCTGTTGCAAGTATCGTGGCCTTTGCAAGAAACGTATGAACCTTCCCGTTACCTGTTTCCAATATATACGCACCCAAGCAGCAGTCTTCATCATCCGTTCTCAAAGTTCTCCTTAAGGTGATCAGGTCCACTGCCGAATGATGCTCGAATATTTCGATGTTTTCCGATTCACGGGCCCTTTGTGCCAGGACCTTTTCGACCTCCCTGCCTGTCAGGTCGCCGACATGGAGAATGCGTCTCTTGCTGTGTCCCCCTTCCCTTCCAAGGTCGTACTCGGTGCCGTTCATGGTAGTCCTTGTGGAAAAATCCAGACCGAATCTCTCGAGTTCCCTGATCCTTTCCGGGCCCTCCCTGACGCACATTTCCACAACAGTCCTGTCACACAGGTCATCTCCGGCCTTCAAGGTGTCATCGATGTGCTTTTCAAAGCTGTCTTCAACCGATGTAACGGCGGCAATGCCGCCCTGGGCGAAAGATGTAGCCGAATCGACGAGCCCCCTCTTTGTCACCAGGGCTACAGAACCTCTTTGGGATAGTTTCAAGGCAGAGAGAAGCCCGGCCACGCCGCTGCCGATCACCAGGAATTCATATGATTTTCGCATAGTTCGCGCTCCAACTCTTTTATCAAGCCGTCATTCCTCCGTCACTCATGCCTCCAACAACAAGCCGATACTAACTATCGCCTGTTTCAATGTTCTGTCAAATTACCCTGCCCCATCGCCTCAAATAGGCGCAAGGGATCGGTAGGTTGGGCATTCATTATTGATAAACCTCAATGAAAGGGACGGCAACCAGGCATGTACGGATGAGGCCGAAGGTTAATTTCAGCCCGTTATATTAATCGTTACCCGATATCGCCTTTTTCACCAACAACTTGAAAACCAGCGAATACAGCCCGGGCGTCAACCTCTTCAGCCACCACAAAGGTTTCCCTGATATTCCTATCCATAGAGGTTGTTCCTTTTGTACCGCTGAAACAATATCCATAGCCGTCTTTTCCGGGCCGGGGGCATACTTTTCCATCAATTCAATGAATCTTTGCCCCCATTTTCCGGGAAGACTCATACGTCCGTCCCTTAATACATTCGTTTTAACCGCGGACGGGCAAACAGCAAGCACCCTGATGCCATGAGCGGACAATTCAATGTCGAGGGCTTCCGAAAGACCTACCAGGGCGGCCTTGGTCATGGAATAAGGGGAAACAAAAGGAAATGCATAGAGCCCGGCTATGGATGCGGTATTGACGATTATACCTCCGCCCTGCTCCATCATTATGGGGACAAAAGCCCTAATTCCGTGAACAGCACTCCATAGGTTTACATCAACAATGCGATTCCATCCGTCAGGGGAAATTTCGTGGACAGGTCCTGCAACCAGGATTCCCGCGTTGTTATGCAACACATCCACCCTACCCTCTTTTTCAAGCACCTCCTTTGCAAGGGATTCCATGTTGCGCGCAACAGAACAATCCAGGACATGGGTAGTTATTCTTACACCGCTTGCAGCCGCATCCCGGCCGGTCGAAGCAATACGTTCCCTGTCTATGTCAACCAGATGAAGAACCGCGCCGTAACCTGCATAGGTCATGGCAAGGGCCCTGCCTATGCCTGAACCGGCGCCGGTTATCACAACTACCTTATCCTTGAAGTTGTGCATCAACTATAGACTGTTACTGAGGATCTTTTTGACTTGTCGTCTTCCCATCCGTCTCAAGGTAACCAGGGCCTGACGATTTTTCCCCTCGGGCCGCGCTTTTCCATATTCCCAAGTTCCAACAGCACTCAAAGAAACGCCAAGCAGCACGGAGAGTTCCCTCTGGGAAAGACCCAATCTCTTCCTCAAGCTCCGGATGAACTTGGGCCCGATTCGAGCAGCCTTTGCCTCGTCCAAGTCAACCAGTTGTTCCAGAAGCAACCCGTTGCTTTCAGGCACCTTGGCTCCTAATTTATTCACAACATCCTTTAGGCGGCGAACCTCCTTTTTGAGCACCTTTAGTTGTTTTGCGATAGGCTCTAATTGAACCTTTATTTCATGCCTTGCGAGTCTTGAAATCTCATCACGAAATACTGTTTCCATCTTTGCCATTGCTTGCTCCTTTTCACAAAAAACTGACTGATTCGTTTATCATCATGCTACCAATTTATTGTCAAATAGTTTTTTTAATAATAGTAATCGAATCAATTCCTTGCATTAAAGGAGACATAGCTGTATTAAGTTTATCCATGCGTATTGCACTGGCACAGCTTAACTATACGATCGGTGATTTTTCAAACAACTTGGAGAAAATCAGGCAAGCCGACAAGGAGGCTGCCGGCAGGAAAGCGGACATTATCGTTTTCTCCGAACTTGCCTTAACCGGTTATCCTCCAAGAGACCTGCTCGAAGATCCCATGTTCGTCGCAGAGGCTGAAAAGGCTCTGTTCGAATCGGCCCAAACCTTTCAAACCCCATGGGCCGTACTCGGGGGAATCAGGAGCAGGATTGCATCCACGGGCCGTCCCTTGGAAAATTGCGCCTTCCTGATTTCCGGCGGCAAAGTCAAAGCTCACAGAGCCAAGAGCCTGCTCCCAAGTTACGATGTCTTCGACGAAGAGCGTTACTTTGAACCTGCCCGGCAGAACAGGGCCTTGACCGTGCTCGGGAAAAAAATCGGACTTACCGTGTGTGAGGACCTGTGGGCCGACTATTACTACGGCGGACATAAAAGGTACTCCCGAGATCCCATAATGTCTCTGGCCGGATCGAAAGTCGAACTCTTGTTCAATATCTCGGCATCACCTTTTGAACGCGGCAAGGGTATGTTAAGAGACCGCCTGGCCGCGGAGACGGCAAAAAAGTACAACATGGCGGTGGCATTGGTCAACCAGGTCGGGGGCAATGATGAATTGGTTTTCGATGGAAGATCCCTACTCGTATCCGAAACCGGACACATTATTGCAAGAGCGCCGGAATTCGAAGAAGAGATTTTGGTGCTCGACCTGGATTCGGGTCAAACATCAGGTGAAATAAAAAACAATCTTCCCCTTTCAGATATTGAATCAGTGCAAAAAGCCCTGGTGTGCGGAATCAGGGACTATTGCAGGAAATGCGGCTTCAAATCAGTGGTAGTCGGACTTTCCGGCGGTATCGATTCGGCTGTAACCGTTGTACTTGCATCCGAGGCCCTGGGGCCGTCGAATGTTCTCGGAGTAACGATGCCTTCCCCGTACTCATCCAGGGGAAGCGTGGAAGATTCCCGTATCCTGGCTCGAAACCTGGGTATCAGGTTCATAGAAGCCCCGATAGAAAAACAATTGAACGCGTTCAGGAACGGCCTGTTGGAGCACCTGGACCACGTGGAGAAAACCTTGGTGGAAGAAAACCTGCAGGCCAGGATCAGGGGAACCATACTCATGGCCTTTGCCAATGCGGAACGCTCATTGGTGTTGGCCACCGGAAACAAGAGTGAACTCGCTACAGGTTACTGTACCCTGTACGGAGATATGGCCGGGGGCCTTGCCCCATTGTCAGACCTGTTCAAAACATCCGTCTATGAATTGGCAAACCTGATAAACAGACAGAAAAACGTGATCCCAACAGCGATAATTCAAAAAGCGCCTTCAGCCGAACTCTCACCCGGCCAAAAGGATACCGATACATTACCTCCGTACGAAGTTTTGGACAGAATACTTTCCGTATATTTGGACAAGGTTTCCGCATCAGAGGAACCCCTGGACGACGTTACTGATCAACTCCTTACCAAGATAGCATCCATGCTCGATTCAGCCGAGTACAAGAGAAGACAAGCGCCGCCGGGCCTCAAGATTAGCAGCAAGGCATTCGGTTCGGGCAGGCGTGTCCCCATAGCGCAGAAATACAAAAGACGTTAGGGGCGCCTCGACAGGCACCACCATTGGAGCCGGATTCGTCGCAGTTTTCAGGGGATTCGTCTTTATTGGTCGCTTTGATTGGAATGGAAACAACCCGGGCCTGGAGAAAGGTGAAAGAAAAAGAAGGTCAATTACCATGTGCCCTGGATGCAAACGCCAACTCGGGATGGGGCCTTGCCGGTACCAAGCCCTGTTTTTCAAGGTCGAAAACAAGGCCGCTGGCGCTCATAGCCTTCTCCAGGAAATCACTCGACGACAACTTCTCCAGGTCTGAATTTTCCTCTGGCGGGCCGATTCGGTACAAAGCCAATCTCTTGTCCCGGCCGACAGCGGCCAGCACATTGTCTACAGGTGAAAAGGCGAGAGCATTAACCTGATCCGTAAATGCCTTGATATAGTACCTGGCCCAACCTTCCTCTCCATCCCACAATGCTATTCGCCCGTCCTCCATGCCTGCGGCAAGCCACCTGCTGTCCCGGGAAGAGACCAGGCCGGTGACAGGACCCGCCGCATCCAATGACTTCAACTCCACGCCCTGAGCAAGACTCCATAGCCTCACCTGCCCATGCTCGTTGCCAAATGCCAGGATTCCCTTCTTTGCAATGAGTGCGAGGCCGTTCACAGGCACCCCTGGTTTTCCTCTCCTGAATACCTGGTCCTTTGCCTTAAGGTAGAACACTCTTACCATTCCACTCTTGTAACCTGCAGCAAGGAACCTGGATTCGAATCCGAACAATAAGGAAGAAACAGATTCCCAGGAAGGTCCCAATGAAACCAGGGTGGACAAATCCTGCATTTTCAGGAGTTCCACCGAACCACGGCTTGGTGCAATTGCGATTTTGCCATCGTCGATACTTACAACGGCCCTGTTTGCGGAAATCGTTCTCTTCTTCAATGCCTCTTTTTCACCTGGAATGAAAATTACGGCCTGTTTCCCGTCACCTGTCGCTATTTCCTTGTTTTTAGAGATAAATGAGGCAAATACGGGAGGCCCTGAAAGGCCCGGCACTATTAACGGGTCTATCGTTTCCTTGTCCCTTGAAAAAGCGCGGATGGTACCATCACTGCATGAAGCTATCAATTCATTGCCCGCCGGATTGAAGTCCACTGATTCAAGAGCACCGGAAGGCCCATTGATCTCAAATAATTTCCTCTTCTTATCCACATCTTCAACAACGACCTCGCCTCTTGACGTAGACCAGGCCAATTCTCTCCCGCCACGGGAAACCGCGAGTGACATTACACTACGCGGCAGATTGAACACCCTGACCCTTGTTTCACCCTGCATCAATCGTAAAAGGGCCCTTCCGGTAATCTCCAGCGAGACTACCATGGTCCCACTGCTGTCCATGATCAACTTCTGAATACTTTCTTTTAATTGAGCAGGTAATTTCCTTGTTTTTCCATTATTGAAATCGACCACGTACAGGTCTTCTTGTTTTACAAAAACGGCTTTACCAGGAGCTGAAAAAATAACATTGGTAATTCCCTGCCCCAACACCACCTGTTTATCGGCAAGAACCTTTCCATTGGCATCAAGACTAATAATATCGATGCCGCCCCCATCCTTGTGAACAGCGATTTTATCTCCCGAACCGACAAAACCCGCCGCCACCACACCGGATCTCTTTTTTCCCGTATTCTTGCCGAACCTGACCAGAACCTTTGTACCCGACTTCAATTCAATCAGGAATATCTTCCGCGGTTTTCCCGAGATTGCCATTAGCTTGTTACAATCAGGTGACATGGCAATACCGGTGACTGAACCTTGAACCTCTGATTCCAACAAACTTTCCATATCGCCACCGGGTCGAGGTTTCAAAACCCGCACTCCCCCATGGTCATCTGCTATTGCCAAAACAGATTTGGCCTCGCAAAATGTCATCTTCGATGCTGCACGAGCCAAGTGAAAAACGTTCTGAACTTTGCCGGATCTCAAATCGAATATCAGGAGATTATCTTCGGAAACACAAGCGAGCCGATCCGTTCCATCCATGAATGTCATTGCAGAACAGGCAATTCCCGGATTCGTCCTCCACAAAAGGTTCACCGAGGGCATATCTTCAAAGGCGTTGAGGCTGGAATTCCATGCACTGCCCTCCACAAACGAACCAGCGGCAAAATACAACAATGCATCCTGAATAAAGCCATTCTCGACTGCAGAATCGAGTCTTTCATGTAAAAATTCGTCAAGATTATCTTTTTTCAATGTCTTGAGAGCTTTGATAAAAGACTCTGCCCTTGAATGCGCTCTCTGCGTTTCTTTCAATTCCTTCGAAATATTTAAGCCGTCCCTGCTTGCAATTGATTCAATGTGGTTCCCGGCGGAACCGGCATCCACGACCGGGCCACTTGACGAAATATTATTGAAGATTCGTGCAATCCTGCCCGGCAATCCATCCAAGCCGGTTTTAATATCCTTGACAGTCCGGGGCATGCCAATAAGCCACCAGGTGCTGCCTGCCAAGACCAACAGCAATAAGACAACAATTGCGGATATCCACAATCCACGGCCATGGCCGGTTGGTTTACCCATGGACACGGGCTTCTTTTCACCTAATTCCAATACCTGAGACAAGCTCCTTTTCGGTAATGAATCAGATTGTTTTTTTGTATCTAAAGTCCTTGCTTCGCCGTTCTCGCCGGCAGAGTCCACGGTTTTTTCCGTATTTCCCAACTCCTCCATTACCGAATCGCTGAAAAGCATTCTGCCCAATTCAGGGTTTGCAGGTAAAGGCGCGGCGGTTTCGTCCGCTTTCTCCGCTTGCTCCCCTATCTCGTACCCGCCCGGACCTTCACTATCCTGTTCATAGTCCATCACGGCCACAGGCTCATAACCGTCATCTTGTTCATAGTCCACTACGGCTGCAGGCTCATACCCATCCTCTTGCTCATCATATAAATCTCCCGAATCCCCGCCTTCTTCCCCGCTGTATTCGTTGTTAAAGCTTTTATGCAATGATTCAAGATGGGCTTGTGAAACAATCCTTGTAGGAGCCTCTTCACTATCCGATTCCATGTACGAGTTTTCACCCCGGTGTGATATTGCCCCGGCCGCCTGCGGCTTGGATGGTCCGCCGTTATTGGCGGGAGAATCATTTAAGGTTCCGACTTTGGCCTGACGTTTGGGTTTCAGGACATTTACCTTGCCACATCCCCTGCATCGGACCTTGCGGCCCTGGGCGGGGACATCACCGGCCACTTCATTCAGCGTTCCGCAGGATCTACACTTAAAACGCATGCTCCACTTCTTCCTCTTTAAAAAATCACAACAAACATCCAGTAGAAATTACACAGGCCTATTTGACATTACAAGACAATTTCGATGGTGTGTCAAATATACGCATGGATTTTTCATATGAGCCATTCAGTGCTACACCAAAGGTATTACAAAGAGCAAATACCACCTACTTGAACAAACGGCTCCGGAACCTAGTGTATCAATTTATCCGGATCGACAGTATAATTGTCGCTCATGTCTTGTTTTTCAGAATCTTTTTCCTTTTCGAACATGATATTCAGCCGGTCCATTAATTCCAGGCGGTCATCTTTGATCCTGGTACCTCTCCCGGGAATATGCACCCCGTTGATGGACCATGTCGGCCTGAAAATTATGGGTTGACCCGCCCCGTTGTACCCGAGTTGAACCAAGTCTCCCGGTTCAAAGCTCGTGCAGTGTTTTTCACAGCAATAAAACTGCTTGCGCACCCGGTAGAACCCTTCGGGAGGCAGGGGCTCGAGAGTGGCGGCGTAGTGCTCGTCCGGCACCATGTGGCCTTTCTCGCTAAATATGGCCTTGTTGTTACTCCAGCGTTCCACGAGGTACACACCGGGACCCGGGTCACCATGGTTATGGTAGAATACGAGCACGCCCGGTCCGATGGAGGCGCCCATAGGCTCGGTGGTTCTATACAGTCCGCATGGAACACGATCGGATGTATCGTCCAGGTTGGTCCCGGGAAAAAAGTCGTTATCTTTCCTGCTGCTCATGAGTGCTCCTCCTAATACCCGGTATTATTACCATGATTTAGGCAATGAATGCAAAGCAGCCCGACTCCATTACCCTTGTTAAGAAAATCAGGATATTGTAGAGGATTAACAAGTGTATCTGTTGACTCAAGACAATTGAGCAACTGCAAACGCATTTAAAAAGCCCGGAAACGATCCACATGGCTTGGGTATCGCGTCAGGGTGCATTAAAAGGAGATGAATCATGGAGAAGTGGACCGACATCGCTCTGAGTCTTATCAAGACACACGGACCGGCCGTCTTGTACGCACTTATTATTTTCGTCCTTGGATGGATCACGGCGAAAATAATATACAGCGTGTTGAAGAACGTTCTTCGCAAGGCCCGGATGGAAGAGACCCTTGTGTCTTTCATCGGCAACCTGGCATACACGCTCATGGTGGCCTTTGTGGTTATAGCCTCCCTGTCGAAACTCGGGGTGGACACCACCAGCTTTGCTGCAATCATCGCCGCCGCAGGCCTTGCAGTGGGTTTTGCCCTGCAGAACTCCCTGGGCAACTTTGCATCTGGTGTTATGATCATCGGCCTCAAGCCGTTCAAGATCGGCGACTACATCGAGACAAGCGGCACCGCCGGCGTAGTCGAGGAGATCTCCGTGTTCGCCACAAAACTGCGCACGCCGGACAACAAGACCATAATTGTGCCGAACGGTTCGATCACTGCAGGAAACATCACGAACTACTCGGCCAAGGATACACGCCGGGTGGACATGGTTTTCGGCATCGGTTACAACGACGACATCAAGCAGGCCAAGAAAATACTATTGCAGATCATATGCGAGGACGATCGCGTTTTGAAAAACCCGGAGCCCATGGTCGTGGTGGCCGAGCTCGCTGACAGCAGTGTCAACTTCGCAGTGCGGCCATGGGTCAAATCCGCGGATTACTGGGACGTGCTCTGCCACGTGACCGAGCAGGTCAAGCTGCGCTTCGATGCCGCCAAAATCAGCATCCCTTACCCACAAACCGATGTACACCTGCACAGCGTCGTTCCGGGAAACAGCACGGCTGCCTGATCCAAAGCAATAAATGGAACCGTGCCAAGCGCTCGAACGGATCCAAACCCTTTATGCTGGATTTGCACAAATCCCGGCTATCGATTAGCATCCACATCATGACGCCCAAAGGCCGATTCACACTCAAAGAGAGCGTGCTGGTGGTAACATCGTTTATACTGGCCGCGGCAGCAGCTCTGGGTTTACTGCGCTGGCTCGCCCCTCAACTGCTCGGCATCCCGGTGGACCTGCAATTGGTGCAAACCGATGAACGACTGCCTCCCTATTACGAGGGCGTGTTCCGCGAATCGGACTGGCGGAATTTTTCCTTTACTCTCAAGGATCCACGCACCAAGACACGAATGCACCCGTTATTCCCGGATATGGGCCTTGCCGGGCCAAATGACCTGATCGGCTTTCGTAACCGGTCGGTGCCGGACCGGGCCGATGTCGTGGTGATTGGAGACAGCCAGACGTACGGCCTCAACGCCACCTTCGAGGATAGCTGGCCCCAACAGTTGCGCCAGGCGCTTCCGGATCATACCGTTCTATACTCGATGGCCTCATCCGGCTGGGGGCCCCTGCAGTACCTCGACATGACGCCCAAGGCACTGCGACTGCAGCCAAGGGTGTTGGTCGTGGCATACTACACCGGCAACGACGCCCTCGACGCATTCATGCTGGCGTACGGCACGGATCTCAACCCGGACCTGCGCGTCGATCCCGCACTGACCGCCGCGGACGCACCCAAGGTAAAGTACCCGCCGCCCGGGGACGAACTGTGGCATGTACGGTTGCCCAATGGCATCAAGGTAGTGCTCGCGCCCGAGTACCGTCTCTCCTGCAATCGCCGCCAACCGGCAATCGATGCCGGGTACGAAATTATGGCCCGTACCGCCGAGCGCATCGCGGCCCTGGCCCGGGCCAAGAATGTGCTGCCCGTGTTCACCGTGATTCCGACCAAGGAACTTGTTTACGCAAAACGTGTAAAAGAGACAGGCCTGGATGCGCCGCGGCAGTATCTTGAACTGGTCCAGGCCGAAACCGGGCATATAGACATGCTCTTGCAGCGGTTGCATGCGATTCGCGACGCCGTGGTAGTCGACCTGCTGCCTTTCCTGCGTGCGGCTGCCGATCATGACGTAAGGCTGTACGGCACCGATTCCGACAGCCATCCGCAACGCGGCGGGTACCGGGTCATCGGTACTGCACTGGCCCCGGTGGTGTCGGCACGCATTCCGCCGCCGTTGACCGATGGAGTGTACCTTAGACCCATAAAGGGTCAGGTCCCGCACTGGGTGCTGTTACGTAACGGGCGCTTCAGGCCGTTCAAAAGCCCTGGGGTCGTGAAGGCTTGCGGCTGGAGTCTTTCATCCCCTCCCCGTACCCTTACACCACGAGACCTGGTGACCTTTCCGTTTGGTCCGGCCATTACGAAGGCAGATGAAATGCACTGCGGCCCGCTTGTGCGGTAAACTTCCATTCCTGCAAAGGAGAAAATGATTGGCCGTCCTCGAGCATAAAAATATTTGCCGACCCCGGGTGATACAACAAAGAGGCGGCCCGGCCGGATTTACCCGGCACACGCCCCACTTGATCCGAACCGCGTCCAGTGCTATCAGCTTGATTTCATGAGGTCGTATTCAAAGTCCGGCAACAAAGACAGGCATGCACTCGTGACCGGTGCGAGCCGCGGCATAGGCAGGGCTATTGCCAAGCGTCTTGCTCTCGATGGTTTCACGGTTTGGGTCAACTACAAGTCCAGCGAGGAAGCGGCATTAAGCCTGGTAAAAGAGATCGAGAAACAATCCGGCAAGGCGATCCCGGTCCGTTTCGATGTTTCAGACAGAGATGATGTCGAGACTTCCTTGAATCGTATGTTCGAATCCAACCCCGTGCCTCACGTGATCGTGAACAATGCGGGTATCACGAGGGACAAGCTCTTGTTGCAGATGAAGCCCGAGGACTGGCTCGACGTAATAAATACCGATCTCAACGGCCCATACAATGTCACAAAACTCGTCTTGTGGCGGATGTTCAAAAAAAAGATACCCGGTTGCATCGTGTTCATATCTTCCGTAAGCGGACTTGTCGGCCTTCCCGGACAGGCAAACTATGCAGCGGCAAAGGCAGGCCTGCTTGGTTTTGCAAAAAGCCTTGCGAAAGAGATGGGAAGGCGCAACATTCGTGTGAATGCAATCGCACCCGGTCTCATCCGCACCGGCATGACCAGCGGTATGGAAAACAACAAGGAAGTGCTGGCACAAATACCGATGCGCAGGGCCGGCACGCCCGAGGAAGTGGCTTCGGTAGTAAGCTTCCTGTGTTCTGAAGACGCTTCATACGTCACCGGCCAGGTCATTGGAGTGAACGGCGGCATGGTGACCTGATGGCGCCAGTTAATCTCAAGCCTTTTGTCCTTATACCGGTCTACAATCACTCATCGACCATAGGAAGCGTGGTGAAATCGGCATCGAAATATTTGGATGTAATCGTTGTGGACGACGGCTCCAGCGACGGCTCCGGCGAAAACGCGGAACGAGCCGGGGCTTTTTTGCTCCGCCACGGGACAAACATGGGCAAGGGCGCAGCCCTCCTGACAGGCATGAAACACGGCCTTACCCTCGGTTATACCCATGCAATTTCAATGGATGCAGACGGCCAACACGATTCGAACGATATCCCTGTATTGTTGAATGAGCTGAAAGCCCATCCGGATTCACTGGTTGTCGGCAACAGGATAATGCAGGGGACCGATGCGCCTATCGGTTCGAGAATAGGCAGATATATCTCGGATTTCTGGGTATCTATAGAGGGGCTTACATTTGCAAGAGACGCGCAGTGCGGTTTTCGCATATACCCGCTTTCAAGCATACTGGCTCTTGATCTGCGGACCAGTGGATTCGATTGGGAGATCGAAGTCCTGGTCAAGGCGGCGAGAGCGGGCATACCAATCAGATCCATACCTGTACACGTTTCTTACGGCGCCCTTCGTATAACTCATTTCGATCTCTGGAAAGACAATGTGAAACTTTCCAAGCTCAACGCCAGGCTCTTCATGGAACTTCCGTTTGCAATTCCAACGATATCTTACAATAGGCTGAAGAGACTGCTTGGTGACGCCGGCAACGGCGCGGGCGGCAATGTCTCGAAATTGCAGGAACTGGGTCTCGATGCGGCAGCATTCATGTCCCAACTGCTCGGGCGTGAAACCGCAAAAAAACTCGTCTTGCCTATTGTGGTCCCGTATTATCTTTTTACACGCCCTGATGTGAGAAAAAACCTCCTCGTATATGCATACAAGGTAAGGCCGACGACAACCAAATATAGAAAGGTTCAACTTGCCGGCAACGTGCTCAGGGAATTTGCGTCATCCCTGTTCGATCGTTACACCTCGGACAACACTAATCCCACATTGTTCTGGGACGAAAAACTCTCGAAGCCGGGCTTGGACAAGATAAAGAAGGTAATCGAAAACGGGTCCGGGGCCGTCCTGGTCACGGCCCATGTAGGCAGGTGGGCACAAGCCGTGCATATCCTCCAAGGCCAAGGCCTGGATCCCATAGTGGTAATGGATTCCAGGGAACGGGATTCTTTTACAAGGGCCTTTAATAGAACAAAAAAAATTGGAGCCCGGACTTTCTCGATACTGCCTGTTGAAGATGGGATCAATGGAAGCCTTGAAAGCCTCAAAGCTCTCAAGGCAGGAAAACTCGTGGCAATGATGGGCGACAGGCCTGTTCCCTCGGCAAACGTGAAGGTAAAATTCCTGGGTGGAGTTGCACATTTTCCTGCCGGCCCTTATCTCCTTTCATACCATGGTCATGTCCCTTGGTTCGCCATCGGTCCTTATGTCAACCATGAAAACAAACTGGTAACCCTGGTTGAAGGTCCTTACTTTGTCGAAAATACAGACAAACAGACCAACAAGAACAAAAACAAGAGAGACATTATTCGAGCGGCAGCCCGGGCAAACGCTCAAAGATTTGCAACCTTACTCGAAACATGGTGTAAACGTTACCCGGAGCAATGGTTCAACTTCGATTATCCCTGGGAAGGTATTGACATCAGGCGATCTCACGGCCGGGGTTTCCAAACAGGCCGATGAGACCAAAAGGAGCGGTGCATGGACCGGAATACTGTTTCTCCAAGAGAGGCCATCAAGGGGCTCAAAACATATCTCTCATCCTTGGGTGATGTAGCGGTCGCCTTCTCCGGGGGCGTGGATTCATCTGTCTTGCTTGCGGTTGCAGTACAGGCCCTGGCTGACAGTAAAAACAAGCTGACGGCCTTGACGGCAATTTCACAGGCATACCCCGGCTCGGATTTGCGATCCGCCGAACAGGTAGTGGAAACACTAAGCGTGCCCTGGGAAAAGCTCAAAACAGACGTGCTTTCGATTCCGGGAGTCTCGGCCAACCGGGAAGACAGGTGCTACCATTGCAAGAAACACGTGTTTTCGAAACTAATCGTGTTTGCCCAAAAGCATGGTCTCGGGACAGTCGTGGATGCGACCAATTTTTCCGACCTGTCCGAGTACAGGCCGGGCAGGAAGGCCCTCGAAGAACTGGGTGTAAAGAGCCCTTTTCTTGAACTTGGAATCGACAAGGCGACAATCCGTATTCTTGCCCGGGACTTATCGCTGAAAACAGCGGACAGGCCGTCTACCGCCTGCCTTCTCACCAGGCTGCCATATGGGACCCGGCCCACGAACGGGCTGCTGGCAAGGTTGGACAAGGCGGAAGATTTTTTGCGATCCATTGGGTTCGGGGTTGTCAGGGTGAGGCACCATGGCGATATTGCAAGGCTGGAACTCGGAGAACAAGAGCTTCCACTGGCGATAGAGATGCACGACAACATTTCAGAAACTTTGCTGGGCATGGGCTGGAAATTTGTTACCCTGGACCTGGCCGGGTACGAACCGGGCAGGTTCGACAAGATAGGAGATAATAATAAAAACGGTGAAAGGCAAAGACAGGAAGAGAAATGACCAAACAAGACTTGAAATCACTACTCGAAGAAGTGGCACAGGCAAGGATGTCTCCGGACCAGGCACTGGAACAACTGGGCCGTACCATGGGTACAGGGATTGAAAATCTCGGGTTCGCTAGGCTGGATACCTCCAGGGAGGCCAGAACCGGAATAGAAGAGGTAATATTCGCACCAGGTAAAACAATAGAGCAAATACAAAGACTCGTCGGCGTGTGCATGGACAAGATGGGCAAGGTGCTGGTTACCAGGGTCCAAGAGGACATTGCCCTTTCGATCATGAGAAACCACCCGGTTCTCATCCATAACCCGATTGCGCGGACATTGCGGTATGCAAAGGAGAGCAAAAAAAGGGGGGCTGTAATATCGGTGGTGTCGGCGGGCACCTCCGACCAGTCGGTTGCGGAAGAAGCCGCTGTTACGCTCGACCACCTCGGGTACGATACAATAAAAACTGCGGATGTGGGAGTGGCGGGACTCCACAGGCTACTGGATGTAATTGATGATCTTCGTTCCAGTGATGCCCTTATCGTGGTAGCCGGCATGGAGGGAGCATTGCCTTCGGTCATAGCAGGCCTGGTTACAGGACCGGTGGTGGCGGTACCTACATCCGTGGGTTACGGAGCCAGTTTCAAGGGCATCGCCGCGCTTCTCGGCATGTTGAATTCCTGTGCCGGTGGTGTAGGCGTGGTGAACATCGACAATGGTTACGGTGCAGCTCTGCTGGTGCACAGGATCGTATCGGGTTGCAAGAAAAAGAACAGGACATGAGAAACAATAAAGACATTCGTATCCTTTATTTCGATTGCGTAGGCGGAATAGCCGGCGACATGGTGCTCGGCGCACTCGCCGATGCCGGTGGAGATTTGTCCGTGCTCAAAGGACTGCCTGCCAAGCTCGGATTCAACGACCTTGTAATCGAATATTCCACAGAGAGGCCCCATGGTTTTAGAGCAGGCAGGGTAAAGGTATCCTTTGATCCGAAGTTGCATCCCTCGCACAGGACACTTGCGGACATTGAAAATATTCTAGACAACGCCGGCTTGAAACCCAATGTCGAGGAAACTGCGCTGGATGTGTTTAGAAACCTGGTCCGGGCAGAGGCTGATGCCCATGGGGTCGATTTGCATGAGGCCCATCTTCACGAGGCGGGAGCAGTAGATGCAATTGCAGACATCGTCGGATCATGCATGCTCCTGGATTCCATGCGAATCAACGAGGTCGCCTGTTCTCCCCTACCCATGGGCGCAGGGTTCGTACAAAGCGCACACGGAAAGCTCCCATTGCCGGCTCCGGCCGTGGCAATACTCCTCGAGGGCGTCCCGGTCACGCCTGCCGGTATAGAAGGAGAAACAGTCACTCCCACGGGTGCTGCTCTGGTCAAGACTCTATGCAAGGACAATTTCGGCCCCATGCCGGCAATGACCGTCGAATGCGTCGGAGTCGGAGCAGGCTCAAGGGATCAACCCGGCCTACCGAATATAACGAGGGCCTTTGTTGGAACAAAAACCGGGCGAGAACCGGTTCGTCCAAAGGATAACCGTGTCATAGAATGCACCGTGGACGACATGGATTCCAGGCTCTTTCCGCAAGTCATGGAAAAACTCATGTCCGTGGGCGCACTCGATTGCCACGTGATACCGGTTCTCATGAAAAAGGGAAGACCCGGCCACTTGATATCCGTTCTCGCAAAGCCGGGCATAGAAGATGCCTTGCTGGACATTCTCTTTACACACACGACCACCCTTGGTTGCAGGATTCATAATGTTGAAAAGCGCGCGCTTGACCGCCGCATGAGCTCAATTACATTTATGGGCGAAAAAGTCAGGGTGAAAGAGGCGATCTATAAAGGAAAGGTTATCAGGATTTCGCCGGAATACGACGATTGCTTGAAGATAGCTGAAAAGCATGGCCTTCCGCTGATTCAAGTCATGGAGGCTGTATCAAGACTCGCCTCTAAATAACAGTTTCAGGGATCATGCCTATGGCTCTATGGGTATGGTGGACGTCAGCCCGATTTCGCCGCGCAGCATCTTTGATGCTTCGCCTGTTAGACGCAGGTACCAGTCACTCGGCAGGTTTTCACCGTCTGCATCCAGGGTCACGAAAGAGCCTGTGGTTGGGACCTGCGACGAATTCTCAGCTATCTTGTAGATTGCCGTGCCTTCATCGACCTCGTCGAACATGGCCACATAGATCATGTCGTTGCCGGAATCCACTGCATTGTAAGCCTGGCGCCAGAAAAACCTTCCTCCCTGCCTCGATATCTGGTTCAGGTCTCCGCCATGCAGGTTGAACCACGAAAAGCCCGGAAAGATGACCGGCATGTAGTCTATACCGAGCCTGCGGCATTCTTTGAGATCCGGCTCGATGTTTTTTTGCCTGTAATCATCTGCAAGAGCCGGGGTTCCATACCTGCCGACCGCCCAGGGACTTATTATATCGAAGCTTCTATAAACATCCGACCAGGCGGTATCCTCTTTCGAGTCACCGGTCAATGTGCGCCAGTGAGTGGGCAGGCCTCCCATGAGGGTCACGCGATATTTTTGCGGCGCATCCCTTTCAAACCAGGATATAAGTTCTGCGGCTTGGGCCGGTGTTCCGGGATGATTCTTGAACCCCAGGCCCCAAATCGCCAGCACAGGTTTGCCCTTATGCCAAAGATAGCGGGAACTCCCGGTTATCTTCTCGTCGTCCACCAGGTGTTTCCAATCGTTTTCAAGGTCCTGGACAAGAGTTTTCTCGTTTGCACCTGAAATATCGTACATATTGGCAAAAACCCGGCCATATTGCTCTGCCCCATGCCTGATACTATTCAGGACCTTGTCCCTGATCTGCAGGAAACGCAAATCCTTTATTGAAACAAGGAACCGCTGTACGAACACGCCGTCGATTCCGTAGTCCTTCATCCACTTGACATGTCGAACAACGGTTTTCGCAGTGTACGCGCTGTAAAGGCCTGCATTCGATCCATCCCGGTATTTGAAGCTTGTGGCAAAAAGCTCCTCTGTCGAGTATTCGCGCATGTCAGGCCACATGTCGAAGGTAATGTTGTCCGCATTCGGAGAACCACCGCTGCACCAATGGCGCCATCCCACGCCGGCGCCGTCGCCTTGTGCGGAAAACCACCCCTGGTACCCGGCCATCACTTTTCTAGTTAAAGTGCTGCTGTCCACCGGCTTTTCGCACGATACCCGAACCATGCTCGATGCTGTTTCGCCGAACCAGTGGACACCTTCATGAACCATTTGCCAATCCGTGACGTAATCCCCGGGCAAGCCAGGCGCCTTCAGCGCCATTTCAAAGGTATGCTCTCCCATGGGCGGCACCGAGTCTGTGCTGGACAGCCATACCCGTGTCTTATCGAAAAAGGGATCTTCGTCATCCTTGGTCCCAAGTTTGAATCCTCCAGCCCTTGTCCACGTAACATCACCTGTATTTTGCATGGTTACAGATGCCTGGTACACGGCATTGCAATCAAGAGTTGAAGGCAGGTCATAACTAATAACGACAGCATGGTCTCCATGCCGGACAATGGTGTCGGTGTC
>JAADFL010000210.1:0-11626 GCA_013152945.1 Deltaproteobacteria bacterium
AGACGAGCAACCTCAAAAGAGCTTTGGAACCCAACTCTTTCGCTTGTCTCCTTTTTTGAGCTTCGAAAGACTCAAGGTGAAGCTGTCAGTGGACATGGTAAGGGGTCTTGCCTTTGGGGACACGGACCGCGTGGCTTCCGGTTACAGGATGCTGGACATTTTCGACGACCGGGGGGGGCTGGGTTTTTCAGGCTTGAGGCTCCGGGAGGCATATTTTTCGTACAAGACAAGCTTCGGCCTGTTCAAGGTGGGCCAGCAGGTGAGCAAGTGGGGTATGGGCATACTGGCATCCTCGGGCAGGGACAGGCGGGACCGGTTCGGAGAGGCATGGTACGGGGACTATGTGGCAAGGGTTTTATTTGCAACAAAGCCCCTGGGATTCATGTCCGCCCCGGGCGTCATAGGCGAAAACCTGTACCTGGCACTTGCAGCAGACCTTGTCGTGGAAGATGAGAACGCCATATTGAAGGACGGCGACAAGGCATTCCAGGCCATAGCATCACTTTTCTACCGGCACGATCAAAACTTTATCGGAACGTACGTGGTGTACAGGGACCAGGAAGATCGGGATGGGGATCGCCTCTCTGTGACTGCAATGGACCTTTACATCAAGCTTTGTACCAGGCTCCAGAAAGGGCGGCCTCTTGATACGGTTCTGGGCATCGAGGCAGAGGGCGCGTACTTACTCGGTACAACGGATAAGCTCGAAGCGGTGTACGCGCCGGACGGCCTTGCAATAGGTTCGTTCGGCGGTGTCTTGAGGGCATGGGCTTTTTTCAAGTCGATTGGTTTGGAGTCCAGCCTGGAAGCAGGTTATGCCTCGGGCGACAGCGACATGTACGACTCCAAGGGCAGGGTGTTCACGTTTGATCCCGACTACAACGTGGGCCTCATCCTGTATGACGAGGTCCAAAAGGCTGTTGCGGCCCGGGCCATTGAGGATGCATCTGATCCGAGCCGCCTGTCAACGGCGCCAAAGGGATTGGACCTGTCTGCAACAAGCGGAAGCGTTACCAACACCATATATCTGTTTCCGGGTATCGAACTTCGACCCGGACGTCTCGACACTTTCGATCTGGCTTATCTCGCAGCATGGAGCGCTGCTCCTTTCATAAGCCTGTACGAAACATTTCGGACCGGCGCGCCGGCCAATCCGTACGGTGCGCCTGCTGGAGACCACTTCCTGGGACAAGAGGTGGACATGTCGTACATGCATGTTTTCGAACTGTGGGAGAAGACAACGGCCACTATCAGGGTGCAGGCGGGAATGTTCTGGCCGGGGGGCGCATTCGAGGACGTGCAAGGCAAGAAACCCAAGGTAGTCTCAAAGATGATGGCAAGCCTTTACCTGGATTGGAGGTAAGGCATTGGACAGATCGACGACAGCGTATAACTTCAGCGAAAAGATTGTGCAGATAATATGCCTGCTTATTGCCGGCATATCAATGTTCGCATGGTCTTGCACCGAGGAATCCCCGGAGGGATTGGCTTTGACTCCCCCGGGCAATGGTCCGGCGGTCATTTTCGATCTCGACCAGAGGCCCTTTCCCGAGATTCCCCTGCCCAATGACGTTGCAACAAGGTACGATCCTGTATCTCCCACAAAGGTGCGCCTCAACATGAGCGAGGATGCAGCCCTGGACCTGGAGCGAACCTTGCGGAAAAAGATCGATACATTGACAGGATTCGGCACATACCAACCGATCACGGTAAGCTTCGATGCTCCTCTCGACATAGAGGATCTTTACAGGCGGCACGTTACAAGGGACGATGAAAGCCTGAACCTGGATTTTTCAGATGATGCCGTGTACCTGGTTAGGATAGACAAGGGGCCGGATTTCGGCAAGCCGGTACTCCTGGACTTTGGCCAGGGCAGATTTCCCCTGGTCGTAGAAGACCCTGGTCAGTACTTCCCATACGATCCGCATGATAAGTGCAGCAACGTGGTCTTCGAGACAAGAGACGAGGACAAAAACGAGAATTCAATCCTCGATTGGGGCGAGGACGCGGACATGGACGGCGTGTTGGACAAGCCCAACCTGATCCCGGGCGGCAACGACCAGGACAGGGATCTAATGACCTTCTATGAAAAGCAGACCCACACATTGATCATGAGGCCTGCAACACCCTTGAGACCCAAGGCCAAGTACGCGGTGGTGCTCACGGACAGGTTGAAAGGGGTCAACGGTTCAGTAGTGCGTTCCTGCTTCCCCTATGTGAACCACATGTCCCAGACAAGGGATCTGCGGGTTCTCAAAAATCTTATGCCAGCAATATCCAAAAACACTCTGTCTTTGGACGATGTGGTCTTTGCCTGGACCTTTACCACGCAGGCGGTTTTTGACGATATGATAGCAGTGAGGGAAGGACTTTACGGGTACGGCCCCTTTTCTTTCCTGGCACAAGAGTTCCCCCCGGACATCACCAGGTTACTCCAGGCCACTGACCAGAAAGGCACGAATCAGTACCTGCTGGATATCGGGAAGGTGCTGAACATAATCAAGCTTGCCGGTTTCTTCGGACAGTTAGGAGACAAGTTCGAGGGCTCCTTCAAGTACATCGACTACGCTGTCCAGGGCAGTTTCGAAACTCCGAACCTCATGCTGGATACCGATGGCATAGCCACCGAGTACTACCCGGCTGACGAGGATGAATCTTTCGATTTGGACGCTGCAAGGGCACACATCTCGTACAAACACAAGACCATCAATTTTACGTGCACCATTCCAAAGGCGATCAATGGATTCAAGCCTCCTTTCCCTGTTGCAATATACAGCCATGGTTACACCGGATTCAGGGTGGAGATGCTCGGGTTTGCAGGTGCAATGGCGAAGTTCGGAATAGCGAGTTGCGGCATAGACTCTTTTGCCCACGGCGTTGCGTTGCCCATGGAGTACCTGGAGGATCAGAAAACCAGGGACATGCTCTTGGGGCTCATAAGGGGCCAGCACCTCGAGCCGTTCCTGTGGAGCCTCCTGGACGGCCAGGCAAGGGACCTGGACAATGACGGCTCCGTGGACAGCGGTGGAGATTTCTGGGTGGGTGACGTGTTCCATACAAGGGATTCCGTGCGCCAGTCCGTGATAGATACCTTGCAGTTCATAAGGGTTCTCCTGGCCTGTGACGGAAAGAAGGAATTCAGGCCGTCCGCCGTTGATAAGAGCATGTTGCCAAAAGGCACGGATCTCAAGCTCGCGTGCGACTTCAATGGCGATGGTGTTGCCGATATAACCGGCCCTGCCCGGCCCCGGGCCTTGCAGGGCCGGCCAGGCTTTGCCACCAGGATTCCACCCAACTCAAAGGGCCAGGACATGTTCCTGTGGGGGCAATCCATGGGTGGAATCGTATCCGGCGTGACAGGCGCCCTGGAACCGCGATTGACCGCAATCGCTCCCACGGCCCTTGGCGGAGGGCTGCTGGACGTGGGATTACGGAGCGCAATAGGGAGCGTGATTCGAGGCGTGTTCCATCCATTGATAGGTCCGGCGCTCGAGGTCGTCCCGGGTGGGAATGGTGAGGATTCGTCGTACAGCCTGCATCTGTTGGTAGGAAACTATAACAATGAGAGCAGGCTCACCATTGCAACGGACGTCAAGGCCGAACCGGGCGGGACCGTGGCGGTGACAAACCTGAAATCCGGCGAGGTCTTCAAGGGATTCATTCCTCTGGATGGAGGTGGAATCAGGATTCCTTTTGCAGCAGACGCATTGGATGGCGTTGAAAAGAGGATGGCCGCCGGCGCGCCTGATGCCCTGCCGTTGAAAGACTATGTTTACGCAATGGAGGATGCGGAAAAACAAGGCAAGACTTTCGTCGATCCCGGCAGGCAGGTCATTGAGCTTCCTTTTGACAAAGACCTGGAACAGTTCGGCGATCCCTTGAAGATAGAGGTGTTCTCAAAGGCCGGGGCCTTGATTCGTGTGGTTGATACCTTTGAACAGGATGTGTACTTCCAGAACTGCCATTACAAGAAGGGCGCCCCCCTGGTTTCACCCGGCCGGGGCATGGGCAAGCAGCGGAACTCTCCGGATTTCAGGAGACTTATCGGTATAGCCCAGATGATATTGGAGCCTGGTGATCCGGTCAATTATGCCTCTCACTATTTCAAGGATCCCCTGGAATTCCACGACAAGGATGCAAACAACACCCTCATGATGGTGACGGCGGGCGATCCCCTGGTGCCCATGGCCACAGGTCTCGGCGCTGCAAGGGCAGCCGGGTTCCTGCCTGTATTCGGAAGAGATGAAAGGTACGGTATCAGTCTGGACAGCCTGCTCTGCAACGACTATGTGTACGAATCGGTTCCAAGGCTTAGGCGTTATGACCCTGACAGGCCCATAGTGTTCGACATGGACGATCTGGACAATGACACGGACGGATACCATGCACCTTCGCCGAAGACTCCGGTAAGGGCCACCATAATCGATAGAAATGATGGATTAGAGTTTGTGAATCCGTACGAATACTACGACACGGACGGCGTGATATACGATATTAAAGGTGCTCTCCGCGTACCGTATATCAGGCCCCATGGTGAACACGGAATCTATCTCCCGGAAGATGGAGCAGCCTTTGATGTGAACCAGTACAGCGTGAACGTGCTGGCGGATTTCTTCCTGTGGAAGGGCACCAGGCTTTACGAGAACACGTGCATGCAGGAAAAACGTTGTTCCAAGGATGCCCGTGACCAGGGGACATGCACGGACCGGGACGAGGATGCCTGTCCCTGGATCCCCCTGCCCGTGGAATCCTCAACCGGTACAAAAAAACAGTGATTTCGGCAACGCCTTTAGAAATTCCTGGGCACAGCAACCATTTTGTCCAGAGCTTTTTTCGCCATGGACAGCGTGGGCTCCGGGACCTGGATTGCATGCTCATCCACGTTTTCGAGTGCGTGTAATATATCATCAAGCCCGGTCTTCTTCATATTCGCACAAACCATTTTCCTGAAACCAATGAATTCTTTTGTTGGATTTTCCTTTTCCAGCCTGTGAATCAAGCCTATCTCGGTGCCTACTATTATCTCTTTGCTGTCGGATTCTTTTGCGAGCTTGAGCATGCCGGATGTCGATGCCGCGTAATCGGCCAGTTCCAGCACTTCCTGCCTGCATTCAGGGTGAGCCATGAACATTGCATCCGGGTGGGCGGCCTTCTGCTCGATCACTTCTTTTGCATCCAGATTGTCATGAACACTGCAGTAACCGGGCCAGGGAATGATTTCCTTGTCCCTCACCTTGGATGCGGTATACATGGCCAGGTTGCGATCCGGGAGGAAAAGGATTTTTTTTGCATCCAGGCTTTGAACAACCCTTACTGCATTGGCGCTGGTGCAGCAGATGTCCGAGTGTGCCTTTACCTTTGCCGTGGAGTTTACATATGAAACAACGGCGGCACCGGGATGTTTTTTCTTCGTGGCAATAAGACTTTCCTCGTCCGCCATGTCGGCCATGGGACAACCGGCATCGATTTTCGGCAATAACACGAGCTTGTCAGGGGATAGTATCTTTGCACTTTCAGCCATGAAATGTACGCCCGCGAACAAAATAATATCTGCATCGCTCTTTGACGCCAGGATAGAGAGTTCCAGGGAATCTCCGACATGGTGAGCCATGTCCTGGACCTCGGGCCTCTGGTAATTGTGAGCCAAAAAAAGAACGTTTTTTTCTTTGATGAGCATCTCGATCTTTTGTTTCAGATTTTCGATCATGTCTTCTCCGATCAGATTTGTTTGCTTCAAGGCCGGATCAACCGTACCTTCTCACAGGAGCCATCCTAAAAAGCCACTTTGTCATTGTCAAATACGCAGGGCCCTAATCATGGTGAGGAAGGCAACGCCGAGAAAAAGCAATGTATTGATTGCAGCAGCAGGGATCAACGTAGGGCAAAGATTTGCTCTGCTTTCCGGAGACGCGCGGGAGGTGTCGGCGGAAAATAGGCATAGGCATAGGCACGCTGGAACAACTCTTGTTTGGAAACAGCGAGGCGGTGGAAGGGCTGAATGCGGACAGGAGGAATCTTGGGGTTTGCCTTCAGCCAATCAGCCATGGCATATAGGTCGGCGTTAGCGTCGTTGAATCCCGGGATGAGTGTGATGCGCACCTCTATAAAGAGCCGTGACCGAATAAGGGATTTAAGGTTTTCCAGTGCAATCTGGCTGTCCGTCCCGAGTGAGCGGCGGCATTTTTCCGGGTCTACATGCTTGAGGTCGAACAGGATCATGTCGAATAATTTCACGAGATTTGAGACATATCTATTCGGCCAGTATCCCGATGTTTCAACAGCCAGGTGAATGCCCAGCTCCTTAAGTTTCCCGGCGCATGCAAACAAAAAATTTGGTTGAGCCAAAGGCTCGCCGCCTGAAAAGGTGACGCCCCCGCCCGTGCCCAGGAAGAAAGCCATGTCGCGGGAGATCTCGCTTACCAATTCATCGGGAGTGATATCCCGGCCGACCAGCTTGCGTGCCCGGGTGGGACAGATTGCAGCACAGGTGCCGCAGGCCGTGCAGCCGTGCCGCCAGCCTTCGGCCGTCCATTGGCGTGGACATGCTTGTTCGCAGAGCCCGCAGTCGATACATGCCTTCACGTCATAGGCAATCTCGGGCTCAAATGATTTTCCTTCGATATTGTGGCACCAGGGGCAGGACAGATTGCATCCCTTTAAAAACACAGTTGTTCTAAGACCAGGCCCATCGTCTGTGCAGCCCCTGGAGATATCGAAGATCCTGCCAATCATTGTCCGAACTCGGTGCGCGCAATGATGTCTTCCTGGATGGACTTTCCAAGATCGCAGAAATAAGCCGAGTACCCCGAGACCTTTACCACCAGGTCCTTGTAAGCGCCTGGATTAAGCTGGGCCTTCCTAAGTGTTTCGGTGGAAACCACATTCGGCTGGATGTGCATTCCACCGAGATTGAAATAGGTCTGGATGGTACGGGCAAAGGTCCGCACACTTTCCGTCGACTTCAGCATGCCGGGGTGAAAACGCATGTTCAAGGATATACCTGAAGATGCCTGTTCCGCCGGGATGCGGGCTGCGGATTTCATGGGTCCTTGGGGCCCGCTGTTCGGTACAAAGAGATTGCCGGGGGAAACGCCGTTGGATGTGGGCTCACCGGATTTTCTCCCGTCCGGAGTGGCCCCGAGCATGATCCCGTCTATGACGTGATTGCCGTAAGAATAGTAGCTGACCCTATACCGCCCGCCGCGGACATTTCGCCGTTCACGCACCATGTCATAGATCCAACCGATGACTTGTACTGCCAGTTCGTCGGCTTCTTCATCCCCGGCACCATACTTGGGCGCTTCGTGAATGATACGCTGTCGCAATACTTCGTGATCCCGGTAGTCATCGTCCAGAATGCGGATGAATTCTACAAGGGTAAGGTCCTTTCGATCATAAATGAAATGTCGCACGGCCAGCATGGAGTCCACCAAGGTGGCCAGGCCCCGTACATCCAGGGAAGTGAAGTCATACCGGGCTCCCCCATCCGTGATGTCACGGCAATTCTCGATGCAATCATCCATCAAGGCAGAAACATATGGTGCAGGCAGGTAGTCGCGATAGGCCCGGTCTTTCGACTCGGTTGCCCGGACCAGGATGTCGATATGATGGGCAAGTTGCATTTTCAAGGCTTTGCAGAACTTTTCGAAGGTATCGAATCCGGCCGGGTCTCCGCTGTCAATGCCTCCCTTTTGGCCCGGTGCTGCAGCCGGGCGCCTTCCCCTTGACAAGGTCAGCAGCAGCACGGCGGGCAGAACCAACTCGTGTCCTCCGGGGCAGCCGTGGGTGTTGGACTGTCCCGATGTCTCTATGCAACCTACGATGCAGTAATTACGGGCGTCTTCAATGGTCATTCCGTCTTTGGTGAGAGCCGGAATGATAGCCTCGTCGTTGTAAAGGGCTATTCCGTTTGTCCTTCGAAATACCCTGGCCGTGCGTTCAAGAAGTGTTTTTGGAGACTTTTTCGAGATACGAACCGACAACTGGTTGAGTGAACCGTTCATTTGTTCGAATGCGTCCAGGATTGTAAAGGTCAAATCATTGGTTGCATCTTCTCCCCGGGAATCGACTCCGCCTATGACGGCTACGTGCTGGCTGTTGCCCAGGACTGCGTTTGTTTCCATACCCAGTTCCGGAATCGGCTCCACGTTGGCGGACTGCTTGAGAAAGAATTCTTGGAGCAATGCGATTGCTTCAGCCTTGTCGAGGCGTCCTTGTTCCATGTCGCGGAAATAAGTATGCGCGAGGTACTGATCGATCCTCCCCACTGCAAAGACCTCGTGTGTTCCGTATTGAATCTCGCCGATCATCAGCGTAAACCAAGCGGCTTGCAGTGCCTGGTGGAAGGTTTGAGGTTTGTGCCTGGGTACTGTGCGGCAGTTTTCAGCTATTGTCAGGAGTCGCTGTTTTTCCTGTGTGCTTTCGGCCAGGGCCGCCTGTTTTTCGGCAAGTCCGGCAAAGCGTTCGGCGTAAGAGCAGGCGGCTTCCAGGCTTATGATCACTGCTTGGAGAAAATTGCGTTTCTTATCGGCGTGAGGTTCTTCTTTGTTTAGAAGTGCCATGCGTTTTTTAACGTCTCTGATAACGGCGTCCATCCCTTGCTTAATCACCTTGTCCACGCCGAGGCTCAAGTGACCCTGGACATCGAAGCAAAAAACGGCAGGTGTTGGATTGTTACGGGCGAGTTCGAACCGCAGACGGTACAGGTTGCGAAGTCTCTGCAGGGATAGAGGTGCTTTCAGGTTGGCGCCGAGAATCTTCCTTATGCGCTTCTTGTCCAGACCTTTCAGGAAACGGAGCAGGTTGATGATACGTTTGGCGGTCTTGATAATGCCGTCGGCCGTATCAATCAATTCCTCTTGTTGCCATCCGGCTGCCTTGCGATCCCGCACGGTCCTGCCGTCCCAGTAGGGAAGGATCTCTTTGTAGAACAGTTGCTTGTCTCTTGCCGTAATGGAAAAAGGCCGTTGCTTGAGATGCAGGACTTCCATTTCCATCTGCAGTGACCGCAGGAAATCGCCCCGTTCAACGGACAATGGACCTGCCAGGTACCTCTCTGTCTTGGAGCCGGCCAGGTACTCATCCGGGTAAATGAAGATATTTTGCTTTGCCAGCGTACGCTCCAGCGCCAGTGCATTGCGTATATTCGGGTCCAGGCCCTCGCTGTCGCGGTAGGACCGTGTAAAATGTAATGCCCGCGCCATGCAGATTTCATAGGGGGCTGAAAGAAGACGTTCCTTCATCCTGGCAATTCTGGGATTCAGGGTTTTCAAAAGGTTGTCTCTTTTTCTATTAACTTTTGGCTTCTTATTGCCGGATGAAAATAAATCCCATTCATGTTTCAGGATCCCAATTCATGTACCAAACATATAACGCACGCACGGTAAATCAAACGATCCGATTGAAACATTCTAAAGATCCCTGCTTACTTGGAAACGCAACCTCCCACGGGATAAAGGGAACTGTCGATGCCGTCCTGGCGGCAGGTTTCTTTGGCATAACAACCGGACTGTGCCGGGAAATCCAGCGAACACTCTGGGCGGCACCTGGACTGGCCGGTCCCGACCAGGGAACATACGTATCCCTGCAGGCAAGAAGAGGAATCATCACATGGACTGTCGAGTCCTCCTTTGCCTTCACCCCCGAAAATGCCGTTGAGCGCCAGTAGTGTCTTGTTTTCATCGGCGCTGCATTGTTTTGGAGTTGCAACTCTATTAAATACAAAGTGCCCGGCATTTACGAAGATACCATGCGAGTGTATATCGGAAGCGGCCAGGAACTCGCCGGTCCCGGCTTCCCATTGATCGACGCACAGGTCCGACTCTGACTGGAAGATGTCTATTTTGACCTCCGATCCCACTTGGAATTTCTCAAGAGTGGAAGAAGGTTGTTTGTCGTTGAAGGTGATCGTGACACGCCTGGTCGAGTCCAGTCCCTGTATTCCAAGAGGCATGCACTTGCTGTAGGCCTCCAGCACCATGTGACCATCCTTGATGTTTTTTGTTGTCCACGAAAAGGTCCAGTATCCTGATGCCTCTTTTGCACCCACAGGTGCAGCCCTCACCGACGGCGGGTACTTTTTCCACGAGTCGCAGTAGAGCACGAGACAAGCCTTTTTCCCTTGGCCTGTTCCAAGGCAGTACTGATCGTTTTCACAGTCACTTGCATTGGAACAGGTTTTCGCACAGGTGTAACAGTCAGGAGTAATGCCATCCTCCCAGTAGGCCCTGCGGCACTCCGGCGGGAAGTCGTCGACATTCATCACCTTGGCGCATTCGTAACCCTGCGGGCAGTTACTGCCGCCCGGAACACAAGTTCCTGTTATGACTCCCTGGTTTTCATTGTCCCCGGCCTCGAATTGATCCGTTTGATCCGTAAGAGTGTCTTTTTCAACAAAGGCATCGGCATCAGGTTCGAAATGCGAGTCGGCAGGTTCTCCAAGCTCGGTGTATTCCGATTCTTTTTCTGCAGAATCGTGCTCGAAAAGTGCGTCTTGCAAGTCGTTCTCTGTTGATTGACCTTCTTTCTCATGCAGAATTCCGTCACCGGGCTCGTACGTGTCACGATCGGGTCTGCACTCGTTGCCGGGACAGGGTATGCAAACTCCGTTGATGCATTGTTCCGCTCGATTACAATCAGAGTCATAAAGGCACGCAGGCCTACATATGCCTTCACCGCAGATCGAGGGAGGTGTACAGTCCGCATTGGTGACACAGACATCACTGTAAACTTCGGTCTTGCAGGAGGGCACCCAAGCGGATGAAAGAAGAATGAACAAAATCAAGGTCCTGTTGTTCATGTGTGTGAGTGTGCAACAAACCACCCTGCTTATGCAACCCCCCTTGCTGTTCTCGATGTTGTTTTATAGTTCCCGGGATTGGGTTGGACCTTTTACCGGGAAGGAATATATGAGTTCACTACCTGAAAAAAAGGACGGTAATATATTTTTCGAGCCCTGGATTAGGTTGAGATTTATAGATGATATCGAAAGTCTGCCCTGATCGAACAGGGCAAGCAGACCTGAATTATTGGAGGGGTGTTCCGATCAAACTGTAGTGTCTACCAGCGGTCTCTTCCACGTCCGCGTCCACCGCCGCCACGGTTGCGATCGGCGGCTACATCGACCTTAATCGTACGTCCGTCGAATTCCGTGCCGTTCATCTCGGAAATTGCATTTTGCACGGCTTCTTCTGAATCGAAGGTCACGAATCCAAAACCGCGCGAGCGGCCAGTGTCGCGATCCAGGATGACCTTGGCCTCCTCGATTTCACCGAACCGCGAGAATGCCTCATGCAAGCCTTGATCATTGGTGTCCCAGCTAAGGCCGCCTACGAAAATCTTCTTACCCATCTGACTACTTCTACCTTTCCCGGCGCGTATCACCGGTGTCCTATTGGGAGGGACCTCTTCCCTCCATCTAAAGCACATCCACCCGGATAACATGTTGATCACCTATCCGTGATCACCCAGCTACACCAAGTAGTAATGATGACTCATACCCCAGCAAAGAAAATATAGCAACAAAGAAAAAGCGGTGTGTGGTAGCCGAATTAAAATGTCAGTAGGAAGGGGATTCGTCCCATACGGATTCAGGCTGTTCGCAACAATTCCAGGGGCGTTGCCCCTG
>JAADFL010000210.1:11706-52905 GCA_013152945.1 Deltaproteobacteria bacterium
TACCAAACGATCCCCCTCGCCCGCTCTGCGGGAGAGGGGGACAAAAGGGGGTGAGGGCGGTGGAAAGCCGGCCTGGTCCAGGAGATAAAAATATAAATTATTGGGATTGGATCTCGTAGGGGTGGTTCGCGAACCGCCCCAACTTCATGAAATAACATCATATTTTAGGCACCTTGAAAATCAACCTGGGTGGGGAGGGCCTTGGGCGGTTCGCGAACCGCCCCTACTTAAGGTATGTGGCATGAACCATTACCCCAACGACATTTTCACTCGGCTCTTTACTGACATATTGACTCGGCTTCGACACAAAGAAAAAGCGGTGGAATCCGGCCGAGGGCGGCTCCATTATTTTCCCGGCCGGCAGTGATGTAAAATAACTTGTCTTCAAGTCAACGTTTGGATGACGTCGGTATTTGTTTTTCTATTCTTCCTTCTTTCCGCCGGACTTTCTTTTTACGACTTCATTCTTGAGCTTTTCGAGTTCCTTGAGCGCCATGGCCGCCTGTGGAGTTTTTGCATAATCCCTTACAACCTTGGCCAGCAGGAGTTTCTCCTTTTTCAGATGATTGTTTCCCCACCTGGCGGAAACATTCTTGGAATAGATAAGGGCGCGCTCAAGCGCCGCCTGGGCTTCCCAGGAAGTCCCCGGATAGTTCGTAATGATTTCCTGGTAGACTTTTTCAGCTTTATGTATTCCGGCGAAATTTTTTGCATCGAACAGGCTTGCATGGGAGTCCTCTGCAGCAAACTTGTCTTCTGCAAGCTGACCATCTTCCCACAATGTGTTTCTTACCAGCTCATTGGCCAGGTCGAAAAGGAATTGAACGTGTTCCGCCTTGAGTTCGGGTTCGTCCTTTGTAAGGACAGCCCCTCTTTCGTAGATGCTTATGCAACCGGTCCTTAACAAGTCCCTGCATTCTCCTGCGAGCCCGCTGATATGTGCAAGGTCCATCGACTCGACCGCGGCACGGTTCACCGGGGGGTACACCTTGGCGGAAACCATTGATGGTGTGATTTTGGGCACGATTGTGGCTGATTTAACGGGTCGCTGTTTTTCTTTCGAAGAACCGGTCCCGGACAAAGCCTTTCCGTCCGATCCCAAATCCGTACCTGCACTTGTTTCGTCGTTCGCAGTATTGGTGCATGACAACTTGCAAGAGGAGAAGGAGATTATGTTGAAAAAGATTACAGCAAGGCATTTGAAGAAGTTCGTATGTCTTTTTTGCGATATCATCATTGGTAACGAAGGCTATATAGCTCACTCATTTGAGTCAAGGGGCTCAACTTTCCGGAATGATTTTCAGCTTGATTTGCAAGGGAAGAGCCCATTTTCGTTTCAAGTGCAATACCTGTTCACCTGGGCCGAGCCTTACGCCGTACAAGGGCGTCATACCCAATCTCCTGCCGTTCAAGTCTATATAACCCCATGGCTTGGCATCCAGGTTCAAGGAAAATATCTTGTGTCCTTTTCTGCCGGATGACTTTACATTCAGGCGCATCTTGAAGGTGAGTTTCCTTTTACCCTCAATCCTTTCGAATTTCATGAGATGGGCTCCCGGAGCCATGGTAAGCTCCCCTACCGGCGCGGAACCGATATTACGGTTGTCTATAGTGAGCACATAGTCGGGCTCCCAGCTCATCCACATGATCACCCCTGTGGACTCGAGACGAGCTGTTACTTTTATGGATTTTCCTCCGATGATTGATATTGTCTGTTGCCAGGGTCTGAACCCCTTTTTTGTAAGGCGCAAGGTCGTCCTTGTACCGCCTCGAAGTCCGCTCAAGGTAGCAGGAGTCTTTTTTTTGGAAGGTTCTCCGTTTATTGCCAGGTCGGCCCCGCTTGGAATACTTGAAACGACCAATTTGCCCGGCAGCCCTGTAAGAACCGGTTGAAGCGTTTTCGGCTTGGTATCCTTCAATGTGAAGCTCTTTTCAAAAGGTTCATAACCATCCAGGAAAAGATGCAATCTGTGCTTCCACCATAGGGAGAGCCCATGGATCTCGGTGGGCGTCTTCAGGCCGGTATTCTTGCCGTCCAGTTCTATTCTCGCCCCGAGAGGGGTGGAGGAAAGGACCAGGGAACCTGTTAGAGGTTCGAGTTTCACCTGCAAGGATTTTTCTTCTCCTTGCTTCAGCATCAATATTTCCTGGTAAGGTTTGAATCCCTTCTCTTCGATCCTGACGAGCAAACCTGTATTCACAATTAAATCTTTCACCGTTAAAGGTGTTTTACCGATTATTTTTCCGTCCACCGTGACTGTTGCGCCGTCGGGCTTGGAATTGATTTTCAGCGTTGCACTCGGGGCCCAGAAGACCAGGAAAATCGCGGCCGCCAATCCCAGCAATGCTATCGATGCGGCGAACCACACGGCAAGCCTTGTCCTGGAAAGACGGTGTCTCTTGCCGGCCCTTGGTTTTCTTGCTTGCTCCTCATGTTGTGCCAGGGGCTTTTCAGATACTATTGTCTTGTCGGACTTTGGTACTGGGATCTTCTGTTTTTCAGGAAAAAGCCTTTGGATGAAGGCTCCAAGGTGCTCGGCCCGGCGATCTTTTGACGCAATGGCTGCACTGATTTTTTCCAGGTCGTCCAGCAAGGATGCCGCCGACTCATACCGGTCGTCCGGATTTTTTTCCAACAAGCGCATGACTGCCCGATCCAATTCTTCGGGAATGTCCGGCACGATGCTCCGTGGACTCGATGGTTGTCTGTTGCACACATCGTCCAGGGTTGACCTGATATCATCTTTGAGGGGAAACGCCTTTTTTAATGTCAAGGTTTCATAAAGTACCGCTCCAAGTGAGAAAAGGTCGCTCCTTGCATCGACCGGTCCGGCCTGGACCTGCTCCGGGGACATGTACGAAAACTTACCCTTGAGTTGACCACTGCTCGATTCACTTGAGAAAAGTGATGCCCTGGCCAGGCCGAAGTCCGTCAGTTTAATTTCTCCCTCGAAAGACACTAGGATGTTGGGAGGGCTGACGTCCCGGTGTACCAAGCCCAGGCTCCTGCCTGATTCATCCCTGGACCTGTGCAAGTAGTCCAGACCCTTACATACACCTTTTGCAATCTCGAGAGATCTTTGCCAACCAATAGGTTCCATCCTGTCCGATGCCCTGAGAATAAGCGAACGCAAGTCGACTCCGTGGACATGTTCCATGGCCAGGAAATAAGATTTGTTCACAACGCCGAAATCAAAGACCTGCACGACGTTCGCATGCGAAAGCCTGGCCGCCACTTCAGCTTCGTTGCAGAACATTTTTTCGAATGCAGGGTTTTCACTCAAATGCGGGAGCATCCTTTTAATTACCAGTAGTTTCTTGAATCCAGGGCCGCTTTCGAGTCGCGCCAGGTATATTTCGCCCATACCCCCGGTAGCCAGCCTGTCCAAAAGTTCGTACCTGCCGAATTTCATGTGTGGTCCTTTTTACGGGCGGTTTTCCTGGATTCGATTCTATCGGTCAATGCTCCTTTGGACCTTGTTTCAATAACTATTAGTAGAATGAGGACTACAATGAAAATCAATGAAATGATGGGTACAAAGTCCCCGTATTTCGAATAGATGGTCTCGATCCGCATTTTTGGCACACTATCTACAAGTATCTGCGTAGTAAAGAGTTTTGATGTCTTGCGTATCCGGCCCAAGGGATCGATGAAACAAGAGATTCCCGTGTTTGTCGAACGAACAAGGGATTTGCGGTGTTCTATGGACCTGAACACTGCGAGCGCCATGTGCTGGTAAGGCTCAGCCGTGTTTCCGAACCAGGAATCATTGGTCAGGTTTACAAATACATCCGGTGAATGCTTGGCCAGGGCCAGTCCAAACCTTGGAATAATGTCCTCGTAGCAGATCATAGGGCCAATCCGCCAATCCCGGATTTTGAAAACAGTAGTTGTTTTGCCTCTGGAAAATCGTCCGGCATAAGGAAACCACTTGTAGATGAACGGCAGGTCTTCGCCGAATGGTATGTACTCGCTGAAGAGCATGGGATAGTTCTTGTGGTATACGCCCCCGACAAGGGGGAAACCCGGCTTGAACAGGAAGGCGCTGTTGTAATACGGCTGGGTCAGCTTGACACAGGAAATGCCTTTGCACGAGAGACCTCCGGTTATGAGAGGCCTATCGAATGAAAGTGCCCAAAATGGTGTTTTCATGTCATCAAGGTCGATTTGGAATGCAACCGCTGTCTCAGGCCATATCACCAAGTCGACACCAATATCATGTGTTGCCGTATGAGTAAGATCCATGAATTTGTCCAGGATGCTTCTATACTTGCTGGGATTCATCTTGTCCCAGTGGTTCACGTTCACCTGGATCAGGCCGATTTTCATTTTTTCCGCTTTTGAAATGACGGTTTCCAATGAGCGCATCCTGGCCCAACCGCCGATGGAAGCAACAGCGACCGTCAATATGGCAATCAATGATGGAAGGTATTTCAGAAGGTTTTTACGGACAGAGCCTTGGAACAGTCCGTTTATCAGGTCGAAGACGGCACAGTTGAAAAGAACCAGGAGAAACGTAACGAGAATGATTCCTCCTACCTCGGCGGATTGGGCGAGCGGCAGGAAGTTGTACTGTGAATCGCCGAGGTACCAGGGAAATAGCAAGGGAAACAACCATTCCAGCGTTGCCATCAGTGCCGGTCCGTGAACAATGGATGGAAGATCGAATCTGGCTTGGAATATTCTTTCCCCAAGGGCCCAGAGACCGAAAAGCAGTCCCGAGTAAAGTCCGTTCAACAGAACTCCTATCCACGCCACGTAGGGTGGCAACCCGGCGAACTCGGTCAATGTATGTGAAATCCAATAAAAGCCGGCGATATTAGTTCCCGCTCCCATCAGCCAGCCCAGGAGGAAGGCATGTTTCGGCTTGACCGTCCTGATGGCAAGCAGCAACGGCACCAATGATACCAAACCGAAATATGGTATGGATGCTTTTGGAAAGGCAAGCACTGTGAACAAGGCTGACAGCAATGCCGCCAACGGCCTGACCACAGCCTTGAAGTGCTCTCTCAATTCAGCACCCTTTATTGGTGAATCTCATCGTAGATCGAGCCTGCTGCGGTTACCGGAATGGTCAGCTTAAACCACGTATCCTTTTAAGTTGCTCGAGGATCCTCGTATATTCGGTTTCCCAGGCTGCGGTACCCTCGGTGAGGTTCTTGATCCTGCGCCTTACTTCCTGATCCAGCTCCTTGTCGATATCAAGGTGCTCTCTAAAGACCTTGATCATCTTCCTGCGAAGGACATGATCCTCGGCAAATACCTCTTCTACGAACCTGCTGTGCATGAAGGCGCCGATAATCTGATTGATTAGGTAGTCGATTCCATCATCTCCTGTATAGAATCCCATCTCCTCGGCGACTATTCGCTTGGTTCGGGCGAAACTCTGCTGGTCGATTCTGCGTTGCTCCATGATATCTTTTGTTTTTTCATTAACAAGGGCCTCGACCTTAAGGTATTCGTTCAAGATTGCCGAGGCATCGCGTTCTACCTCGCCGACTTCGGCGTCCGTGACCTCTATGTCTCCGGCTTCGCGCAGGACCTTTACGATATCTCGAGCAATGGCCGGTATCTTTCCCCGGAACAATCTCATAGTTAAAAACCTTTCTCTCGGCACCCCCACCCGGTTCGGGGCGGATCAGTGCCGGCTATTATGCCAATCAGCCCAAGTCTATTGTCGGGCCTCATGACTGTCAAGGCAATTGTCTTTAACACATTGCGTCATTTTTTTCTTGACAAGTTTTGACGCAACGTGTTAAAGGCTTTTTTCGTGTAAGAGGGAACCAATCGGCTCCCATGTTCGAGGGTAAAAAGTCCATTTTGGACGATAGGCGGAGGTAAGGTACATGTTATCCAAGAATATTTCAAAGGTTCCGGAAAATGTAAAGAATCGCCTGGATGCTGCTGCAAGGTCCTTTGGGGCCTATCACAGGGATTTGCAGGCAGCCCTGCAATCCTTGTCAGTAAGGCGCCAGGAACAATTCGAGGCCGGCAAGAAAAGGGCAGAAGAATTATTGAGCAATGTGGAAGCCCAGGTAATAATCAAGAAGACAAGTGAGTTGTACCTGAAGATACAGGCATTGATCTCGGAGTGGCAGTCTATGGTGCAGGAGCACTTGACAGGATTAACGGATTTGTTGGGGGTAATATCCGTTTCCAGTAATAACTCTCCTCCGGAACCATTGAAGCCGAAGCCGTCTTCAAAGAGCAGGAGTGTCAATCGGGCCGCATCCAAAAGAAAGAAGAAGTCGGTAAAAACAGCGAAAAAAGGCGGCACAAGCGTTGCCAAGAAAAAGGCGGCAAGGAAATCGGCAAAGGCCGTGAGAGTAAAGGCTTCAGCCGGGACGAAGTCTTCGGCCAGGGAAGTGAAGGCCGGGAAAACCAGGAAAACAGGCAATCGAAAAACAGTCAAAAGACAGGCTGCCAAAAAATAAAGTCTTTGAATCTGAACCCGGCTTTTCGTGATGGCGGTCTCTTGAGAACGCCGGAGCATGAACCATGGCTGAAAGTGAGATATCAGTGGATTGCAGCGATTTTTTAAAAAGCAGATGGAGGTGCGCGTATGGAAAAAATAATAAATGACAGGGAAACAAGCGACTCGAAAACAATTCCTAAAGGAAGCAGTAGGCAGCAATTGCCTTTCCAGGCAAAAGTAGCCGAGATATGGAGGAGTACAGTTGACAATTTTGGGCCGAAAGCCAGGCAGGCTTCTTATGGGGTGAACAAATTGATACAACGATTGGATGTCGGGCAGTCAGGAGCGCTTAAAGCGGTCGAAGAATTCTCGCAAAAGATAATAAGAGATGGAGAACAGGTCGAGCGAAGAATCCAGAACGGGGTTCGGACGACCATGACCCGTTTCAAGATCGTGGCATCGGATGAAATGCATGAATTGAGCAGGAGGGTGGACGTGCTCGGCACAAGGCTCGGCCGCCGGTTGCGCAAGAATTCAAAAAGAGATAAAGAGGTACAGGAGCATTGACGACATGACTTTGATAGATGACATTCTCCTCCCGACCTGACCCATGAAAATGTGAGCCTGCACATTTTCCCCGGGCAATATCCGGGAGGTTCTTACCTTTGTGAACAGGATAAACGGAAAATAATGCTGTATTGTCTTATTTTGTAAAGTTCCTTTTTGGGGAAGCTCCGGCATTTAGTTCGATTGTCCGGTTGACAGGATGTTGTTGTCTTAACTATAAGAGTTCCGGTTGAACATGGTATGGCGGGTCATTGGGAAGCATATCGTATGCCGGAGGTCCTATTCATGGGAAAGAAAAAATTTTTCGAAAACCTTAACGTCGACAAGCGCTTGATAGAACGCAACCTGGTGAGAGGCAAGCTCTCAAAAGAAGCTCTTGAAGATTATCTCCAAAGATTGAAGAATGTTGCAGACAAGGCGGTACCATTGTTTGCAGAAGAAAGCGAACAGGATCAGCAAGGTAAGGAATAGGCCGGGTAATATTTGTTGAGGAGGCCATGAAGGACGAGGGGGAAAACGGTCAATCTTTTGGATTCAGGGTCGTGGACAAGCGACGCCTTGATGAAAAGGGTGATGACCGTGGAAATGATTCAGGCAGGTCTGATGAAAGCACACCCAAAATTATCGCAGATGTTGATAAGGCCGGTGACAGTGAAAGAACCGCAGATTTAGATTTTTCTTCGGTTATAAAATCTTTTCTTTTTACCGGCCTTACACAGGCCGGGGTAATTGATCCAGGCACGGATCATAACATGCTGGATCCAAAAGGCGCCATGCAGACATTGGACATCTTGTTGCTCTTGGAGCAAAAAACCAGAGGCAATCTTGAAGACAAGGAGTCAAATGAACTGAAGGAGGCGGTGGAGGAATTGACGAGGGCCTTGGCCCTTCGGAATATCCGGGCTGCTGTTCAAGATAGTATCAAGACCGGAGATGCCGGCGGGGCCCGGGACGGAATAGAGAAGTTGTCCGCTCTGATTCAAAAGGTCAAAGACCTGTGTCCGGGTAAAACGATGGATGAATTAAAGGCGGTCGAGACGGAACTCAAACTTTCTTTTGTCATCGAACTGACCAACAAAGGCGTGCAGTGAAAAAAACAGGCTTCTTCCTTGTTCCAGTGGCTTGCTTTGTTTTCTTTGCAGGCTGTCAGATAAGAACACCAGGCCGGCCGAAGCCGTTATACCCTTTGGTTGAAGAAGAACCACCGGCTGTGACTTCATCGAGTTCGGATCAAAAATGTGAGCTTTGTGATTTGTATGATAGAGTTGCCCCGGTGGTTGTCGCAATCTTTGGGACACCGCTCATAGGGCCGGATGAAACTTCGTCTTTGAATCGCGGCAAGGGGACACAGCAGGGCTCATTACCAAATTCCAGGCTGGAAAAGTGTATTGGCAGTGGCGTTGTCATTGATGAATCAGGTTTGGTATTAACCAGTAACGACATAGTGAAAAAGGCCGGCAGACTGACGGTAAAATTGTTTGACGGCAGGAAAGCGCCTGTCACCCGGTTGGGCTGGGATCCTGATCTCGACGTGGCATTGTTGCGAATAGAGGAATCAGGATATTTCCAGGCAGCCGGGCTTGGGGATGCCAGTTCACTGAGAGTGGGACAGACAGTGGCGGTTATCAGCAATCCGGCGGGTTTGGAGCATGCTTTCAAGGTCGGCATGATATGCGGCTTGAACAGGTATGCAGGTGTTGCAGGGATTCCCGGTTTGCATGCTTTTGTGCCATATATACAAACCGATGCAATGTTGGACAAGGGGAGTCTTGGCAGTCCGTTGTTCGATGCCGACGGCAAGGTTGTGGGTATCGGCTGCAAGGTACATACGGTAATTCACGGTATGGGCTTTGCTGTTCCCATCGATCTCGTGAACGAATTATTGCCGAAACTGAAAAAGGGCTGGAAAGGTCGTCCCTGGCTTGGAGTGGAGTTGCTTCCTCCCCTTGATGCAGGTGATGAACTGGGACCGGTTGTCAGCAAATTAGTGCCCGGCGGCCCCATGGACTCTGCGGGAATCATGGCTGGTGACAGAATCATGGAGTTTGCTGGTTATGCAGTCGCCGATAGGGAAAGGTTGAAACAAATTCTCGAGAATGCCGAGCCTGGCAAGCCGGTTAGAGTAAAAATTCGTCGCGACCAAAAAGAGTTGGAGCTGTCGGTTACCCCGGCTATAAGGCCTTGAAGGAGAGGTCGTAGGCCGTTGCTCTCGTTCCGGCATACCACGCTTGGTACCGCTCAAGAGGAAATTATTCAACTAATTGTTTAAGTTGGGTCGGTGAAACCAGGAAGCAGGTAACATAGAACCGGAACGAAAGTCACGGCTTACTGCCTGCGCCAAACGGAATTTGAAAACGGCTCGCTTTTTAATACAGAGCAACCCTTAGATCCCTGACCGAACTCATGGGAATATATATTCTGTCGTTATTGCTTTTCGGATCCGCCGGCTCAAGAAAAAACCAGGGCCTGCCGTCTCTGTACGTAATGGACTTGCCTACCAGGCGCTCGCCGTCATTGAACTCCACCCTTATTTTCCTGTACCCGGACGGCACGGGATCATTGAAACGCCGTTCTTCCTCGTAGCCTGAATTGCCATCAAATGTCTTTACGAAAAAAACCGCCTTGCATTGGTCTACCCTGATTTCTTTGACATCTCCTTCAAGGGTTGTAATATGAAAAGCATTCTTTTCCGGTTGAAAATTGTTGGAGTATCCCTTGATAAGATTCCCGTTCAAAAATCTTACTACGAGCTTGTTTTCCATCTTCCCCTCCTAAATGAAATGTTTGCCGGGGAGCCGGCACTTTTAAACTATCATACCTCGATAAGTTTAAATCGATTGCTCCCCTCGAGCGTATGCACCTTGAATATCGTGCCGCAGTAGAAACACCGGATCTCGTCTCCATCTGTAAAGCCGTCATCATAAGGATTGTTTGCATCACAAACCGGGCAATCAAACTCGGTGAATACCAATTTGCCGTTTTTCTTTTTTAAATTGTCTTTTGCCAATCAGAACTCCGATAGTTTTTCCTCGTTTGCATATTTCTGTATTATACCCAGTAATGAGCTGCGGCTTTTCATCAGTTCCTGGAGCAGGGATGTAATTTTTGATTCACTCTTTTGGTACTTGTCAATGGCCTGGTGCAATGGATCTTCGATATAATCCCCCAATTTTGCAATTTGCAATTGATCAGGACTAAGTTCATAAACCGGTAGTTCTTTCCCCACCTTGTGCACCTTGTAGATTCGCCCCCTGTGTTTTCTGACAATCTCCTGGATTATGACCGGTTCTCCTTTTTCCAGAACTATGTCCAGACCCGGCTTTGGAGGGGGCGGCTTAATGACCAATGCCGTCATTGTAACAGGAATCTTTTTTGAGGGATCGGCGTATTTCAACAACAAGTTCCAATCATCTTGGTCCAGGGCCTGTACATGTTCCTTGATTGCTTCCGTAAGTTCGATGAGCGTGGAGTGAAAATCTATGATATCACCAACCGTCTGGGGATGCATCAGTTTCAAGCGTCGTTCTATTTCTCCAAGGTCTTTGACGAATTTCTTGCTTATATTATCAGGTCCCTTTTTCAAGGCAAGGTCTCGCAGATCCCTGGTGAATCTTTTCTTGGCGGTCTTTTTCCTGTCAAAGATCCTTCGTATCTTGTCCAATGTGGAAAAAACTTCGTTGACCTTGTCACGTATCGTTCTGGCTGCATCTACACGCTGGTTGTAAAGGCCTCTCGATGTTACCATTTCATTTCCGAACCAGCCGAAAAACAAGGCCACGAGAGCGACCGTTCCAAGCTTTGCAATAGCTATCTTTTTCTTACGGCCGATGAGCTGTGCCTCTAATGATGATGTGTCGCTGAAGTCAGAAGCAGGCGACCCCGGAGCCCTCCTGTCCGCTCTTCTCCGCTTTGGCCTGGGACGTATTTGCGGCTCACCTGTTTTTCGTGGTTTTCTTTCAGGCAGACGTACTACCTTGGCTTCTGAGCCCTCGGTTTTTTTATCATCAATTTCCACGGCATCGGCCGGAGCCTTGGGTGGTATGGTCCTCTTCCTCCGTTGTTGCACCTGTGAAGAAGATTTCGGGGACAGGGACTGCCCTTCCCCGCCAGGTTCAGCGCCTTGTTCAAAAGTGGCATCTTCTGCCTGTTGCTCGTTGCTGTTTTGCCTGCTCGCCGCTTCCTCTTTCGCCTCGTCACGGCCTTCTTGAGGGGATTGCGCCGCTTTTTCCGCGGCTTGTGTCCCGGCCTTGTCTGAAACTCCCTCAACAACAGCCTCGTTCTCTTTTTCAGACATATCAGGGCTGCTTTTCTCTTCTTCTGTTTCGGCAGGCGCCGTTCCCTCACTTACGATGGCTGCGATTTTTTTACTCAGTTCGAGTTCCAGCTTTTTCGTGCCGTCTTTTCGGTCCCGCCTTCTCCTACGCCTCTCTTTTGCCAACGTGCTACTCCCATTCGAACCAGCGAGTCGGGTGCCACTGATTTTAAAATATACACAGTTTCCGGGTATATGATACCCGTCAAAACACTTTGTTATTCACCGTAACCTCAAGCAATGGACAAGTCAAGGGGTGTTGGAAAGATCTTTGGTTTTACCAGCGTTGACTGTGTATTGGTGAAAAATTTTAATAAATTCCCTAAAAATCAATTAACACATCTCATAAATTAATGCATACTGAAAAAGAAATGAAAAATGACGGACCAAAGATTTGCTTGCTGCAACGAGAGTTGTGACCGGAAGGCTGTCAAAAGTCGGAGGATTGACATGGGAGTGCTAAAGGGACTCGGCTTCAGCTTCGACGAGACTATGTCGGGGTACCTTTCGAGAGATATCGAAGATTTCAAGTCTGGTTACGAAAAGGGAAAGGCCTCAAGGTCTTCCATAAGTTTTTCCGTTCATGTCGAGATAGACGACATGGAGAAATTCATGAATACATGGGACCACACGGCTGCCTTGTCCGGCACGGTGAACTTCGAGCCTCTGGGCGGCGAGCTTCCGATAGATGACGGATGGTTCAACCTGTTCAGCCTGGCACCCGACGATGAAGGACGCAGGATGATATATGCTTTCAGGTTCACGGGCTCTGACGGCAAGAAATATTTCTTTCACGGTCACAAGGAAATCCGTGACGATCAGGGAAAAGTCGATGTGATCGAAGACATGACCAACTTGTTTACCAGGATTTACAGGGGGCCAAGCGAACATGCCGATATCTATGGGGCCGGAGTGCTCAATTTTGCACTCGGGGATGCGCCGGATCTTATAGGTTCAATGAAAGTCCTGCATGCAGACAAGTGGTGGAAGAAGGCAGCCGGGTTCGTGGCCTTCACATCTTTTGCCTGGGGCTCATTGAGGAACGAATACCTGAAGGAGGAGAGGTTTTTATACAACACGGCGTACCAAAACCTGGTATTGAAAGGTGCACTTCGAAACGAAGCAGGCGAGCAGACCCCTTTTTTCCTGGTTTCCGGCGTGCACGATCAGGGCTTTCCATGGGGAGACAGCGAGTGTTTCTGGGATATCTTGCTGCTCATCGGCGACAGTAACACCGGTTTTTCGAAATACGCTGTAACGGCCCGGATGCTTGCAGGCCTGGAACTGGACGTTCACGACGGCTTTTTAAGATATGAAGGCCCTATTTTCAAACTCGGGGACAATGGGAAGAGTTCTTTTTCAGACATGAGAAGAAAAAGAGGCGTTCATGATGCTCATGCATTAATCGAGTTGTCGTTCGATTCGTTCGAATTCAGCGAAATAAGCCTGCCGTTTTTCAAGGAAAGGTCGGCGTTGAGCCTTATTCCCGGCTCCCTGAAAAAGGATTTTGAAGAAATATTTCCATCGTACAGCAGCCTCGGCATGAACATCACGCCGTACAGCATCGACAATGCACGCGGTAAAATCAGTCTCACTATTGAAAATAAAGGGAAGGCCAAATCATTCCATGTTGTTGAAGGTGCTGCAGGAGAGGGTGAAAGCTCCAGGATGAAAAACATAAAGGAGCCGACGCTTCTCTATGGTTATATATGCCGCATATCTTCCGGAAACGAAGAAAAGAGAGTTCAGATACACACGAATGCACTGCGGGATGACCGGCAGCATTGGGCAAAGGACAGGTTGGACAAGTACACCGGCATCCTGGCGTCCAGGTTTGCATCATTGGAGTTTTCCATCAGGAACAAAAAGATGGAAATTGTAGAGTTGGACGGCTGCGAGGTTCGAAGGCGACTGCGGGCCGGGCAAAGAGGCAGGGACGTTGTGTCCGCCTTCAGTTCGATGGATTCGAATTTGCTGGTTCCTGAAGGAGAACCTCTCATCGAAATCAGGAATGACAATTACCCCACGGCTGTTTTCATCAGGAGGATCATAGGGGTAAGAGACGCCAGCGGCCGGACGGAACCAGCTTTGGAAGAGGCCATGGATACGATGAGGCTGGAGGCTGAAAACTCGGACAAAGAGGTTGTGGTGGCTTGTTTCAAGGGGCCTGAAAAGGAAGTTCTGTTGGACAGGGTCCTGGACGAAACCGGCTTCGATCGTATCGTACGTGACAGGATGGATAAGTCAGGTAAACCCTTGGAAGATTTCAAGGCGGTCATCAAGGCGAACTTCATGTTTTCATACAACAAGGAGGATCCGACCAGTTACACAGATCCTGTGCTCATAGCCAGGCTTGCAAGGCGATTGAAGAAGTTGGGTGTTGAGGAAATACTACTGGTCGAGTCTCACAGCACATATGGCCAGTATTTCCTCAATAGGGATGTAAAATCCGTAGCTGAATATCTCGGGTACGACATGACAGGGGAATTGTACAAGATTGTAGACCTTACACTCGATGCTGAAAACGCCGAAAAGGTCTACCTTGGGCCCGTGCTCAAGGATCACCCGGTTCCCCCGGCCTGGCGCGATGCCGACATGAGAATATCCTTTGCGAAAAACAAGACCCATGCATATGCCTATTACACCCTTACCATCAAGAATGTTTACGGTGCATTACCCTTGGCCAACAAGTTCAAAGAGTACCATTGTGAACGAAATATTTACGATGCCACCATGGAGTACATGGCGAAATTTCCAGTACACTTCGGAATCATCGATGCCATCGTGGGAGCGGACGGACCATTCGGGGTTTTCTCTGATATGCGGCCCAACCCGACAATGACTGTTATAGGCGGGTCCGATTTGGTATCGGTTGACTGGATCGGGGCAACAAAAATGGGTCTGGACCCCAAGTTGAGTCGTTTCACGAAACTCGCCGTGGAGAAATTCGGTAAACCCACCATTCTTTTCAAAGGTGATCCGTCGTTGTACATGCCATGGCTCAATGTGCCCGAGGCCCTGACTCTGTTCACAAACGACATCCTGGACAAGGATTATTTCTTTGGAAACCTTATGTACGCATCTGCGGCCCATATGGATGAAACCGCGTTTCCTCCGAGAAGGATGTCCTTACTGATCAGGTGCTTGAGGGTGATGACCATACCCTTGAGAAAATCCTTCTTCATCTGGACCGGGGAAAAGCCCGTGTGGTACAATAGATTGATAAATTGGTTCCTTTATAAACTGGGGTACTGAGCAATATTGGAAACGAAATCATAATCATGTACATTTTTCCATCATACCCCCTGGTCGCTTTTATCGTTTCGGTTTTCGGATTGGCGTTCATATATGGAATGTACAGGAGGAGTGCCTCCAACCGGGCGTTGTTGAAGTTCACGCTTTTTCTTACCATGGCTTTGTTCTTCAGGTTGTTGGCATATCTTCCGTGCGCAAAGGGGGATGAGGAATTACTTTTTAGAGCATCCATCCTCTTTTTTGCCCTTATGATTCCTTTTTTCCTGGATTTCTCATATAGATTGTCCAACCGGCCCAGGGACCGGGCATTTTATCTTCTTTCAGGGCTTACAATAGTAGGCGGTTCGATTTACTCGTTGACCGGTCTCGTGGTCACAGGTTTCAAGACTCAAGCCTTTGGACCGATACTAAACCGTCACACCGGTTTATATTGGCTCGTTGTATCCCCTGTCCTTGTGACCGTTGGAGCCGGCTTGTGGCTCCTGGGAAAGGAGGCTCGCAGGCGTGGCAGGGACGAGGGCAAACCGGTACTATATTTTTTCCTTGCTTCGTGTCTCGCCCTCTTGTTGTTCCTGCTCCTGGACATGGGCATTCTGGAAATGGCCGGACTGAAGGGCATTCCCCGTTTCGGAGCCGTATCGTGTTTTTTACCTGTCCTGGTAGTTACTATTTTTGGGGTGAGATACGACTATCTTGCACCCGGAGTAGAAGATGTGGCTGAAGAGTTGATTCGATCCATACAGGATGGAGTCGTGATAACGGATCAAAAAGGAATAATTACCACAATGAACGAATCTGCGGGAAATATGCTGGGCCTGGAACCCGGGCAAGCCCAAGGTTTATCCTTGATGGAAGTATTTCCTCAAATGCCGGTGGGTGACGACCTGGAAGATTACGAGATAGACCTGTCACATAACGGCGAAAGAATGGTGGTGGAAATATCGAAATGGACAAAAGATGCGTCCGGTTTGAGGCTCGGATCGATAATATTGTTGCGAGACGTTACCTCCAGGAAAGAGGCTGAAGAGTTCCTGGAGAAGCGGAACAAAGAGCTAAGCCGCGAGGCGTTTAAGAGAAACGAATTATTGTTGCAAAAGCAGAAAATGGAAACCATCGGACTGCTGGCAAAGGGCGTTTCCCATGACTACAACAACTACCTGCATGTCATGGCGGCCAGGGCCATGGCCGCCATGGCCAGGTTGCGGCCTGGGGCAAAGGGGTACGATGAGCTAAAGACCGTGCTGGCACAGGTGAACAGGGGCAGGGAACTGGTGCAGCAAATACAGAAAAAAAGAAATTCCCGGCAGGATTCCAAAGAGAGAAGTTCCCAGGTTGCGCCCCTCGTAGCACAGGTTTCAGCAATATTACAGGGAATGGCGCCGGAGAATGTGCATATAAATACACAGTTGAAATGCGGTTTCGTGAGGGTGGGATTGTCGGAATTGATGTTGGAGCAGGTAATCTTGAATCTGGGAAAGAATAGCCTTCAGGCCATGCAGGAAAAAGGAGGGACCCTCACCCTTAGTGCGGAGAAGCATATAGCTTCCGGGCATGAAGATGTCGAGGGAGGTCAAATACCTCCCGGGAACTATGTAATGATAACCGTACAAGACCAGGGCGTGGGAATTTCAAAAGAATTAAAGAAAAATATTTTCGATCCCATGTTTACCACCAAGCCTGAAGGTGAGGGCACGGGCCTTGGATTGGTAATTGCCAGGCGGAATGCCGAGGAATGCGGCGGTGGAATCAGGGTGGAGAGCACCATGGGCCGTGGCACCAGGATTGTGGTCTTGCTGCCCGAGATCGCGGGGCAGGAACAAGATGCCAGGATTAAAAAAACCGGAATGGAAGAGGAAAATGAAAAGGAAGATGGGTTAACCGGGGTCGGAAGAAACAGGGGAAAGGAAAGGAACGAACAGCCTTTGGCAACCATAATGGTGGTGGACGACATGGAGGATGTAGCGAAAGGCACTGCCCTGATGGTTCAAAACCTGGGATATCGAACGTGCATATTCATTGATCCGGTCGATGCATTGAAGGCTTTTCAAAAGGCGCCCAAGGCATTCGATGCTCTTGTTACCGACCTGACCATGCCCCACATGAACGGAATAGAACTTGCCGAGCATTATCGTGCATTGCGACCCGATGTGCCCACGATCTTGTTATCCGGTTATGCGGAAGGCATTGTTGCCGAAGAAGAGGCCTTGGAACATGTTTCGATATTCTTGCAAAAACCCTTGAGCGCGGATGAATTGAAGACAGCCTTACAAGAGGTATTGCAGAAATGATCGCGTCGCTACAGGTATTTCATCTGCTTTCAATAGGGCTGTGCGCGTTCATATGGGGCTTCATGTATGCCCAGCGAAGGAATGACCCGGTCAACGAAGCTTTCAGGCTCTATGTAATCAACGAGCTTGCTTGGGACTTGCTGGAATTCGTGTACTACTCGCCGTTGTCTTATGGTTTTGAACGAATCCTTCAAAGGGCCATCAGCTTTTTCTGGATTCCCATTGGTTTTTGGTTCTTGAACTTCGTCTATGCCTTGCTAAGACGAAAAAAGGACATGTTGTACTGGCTTACAGCCGGAGCGGTGATAGCCGGTCTCATTCTTGACAACTTTACGGAACTTGGAACCCGCGGATGGATCAGGCACGGTTGGGGAGTTGCAAATATCAGGGGTCCTTTGCACACCTTGGTGCTTACCAACTTGGCGGCACTCCCTTGTTTGATTGGAGTTTTCCTGCTTTTCAATGCATATATCAAGCGAAGCGTGCCGGGCATCAGAAAGCCGGTCAAATTGATCATGCTCGGTACACTCATAGTATTGGCGCTTACCTGGCTCGTCAACGTGTACATTCCGAATATCATGGGATACGAACAGTTTCCAAGGATAGGCTCGGCCGGGACATCGTTGTTTCACCTGTTTATCATGTTTCTCATACTAAAATACGATTTCATGTCTTTGAGTCCATCCGAAGTTGCATCCGGCCTGTTCGAGGGATCCAAGGACGGCATCGTGTTACTGGACAGGCATACGAATGTTCTACGGACCAACCCGGCAATTGAAAGGATGTTTCCCGTCCTTGCCGAGGCCCAGGGATTGCCCATTGCAAATTATATTTCCCTGCCGAAAGGCACCGGTGAGTTCAGGAATTTCGAATTGGCCGTAGATTTTGGGCCGGGGAAGCAATACTTCTCTTTGTCCAGGTCCAACAAGTTGGTGAATGAAAGGATATATTCAAGTCTAATTATAGCCCATGACATAACAAGGCAGGTAAGAGCCAGGATGGAATTGAAACGTTCGGCCGAAGAAGCTGAAAAGGAAGTCGAGGCAAGAACCAAAGAGCTTCAGAAGGCGCAAAAGCTGGAAGCCGTAGGCATTCTCGCCGGCAGTGTCGTCCATGACTTCAACAATATTATTTTTGCAATAATGGGCCAAGTGGAATACTTGAACGACTTACGATTCGAAGACCCCGGGATAAAAGATGATCTGGATGCCATACGAGAAGCGATAGACAATTGTGCCGGCGTGGGAAGGGAGATCCTGGGTTTCAGCAGGAAGGATGTGTCAAAGGACGAATCCTTTGAATTGTACAAGCTTCTTGAAAAGGTGAAGAGTATCATCAAGGTATCGATGCCGAGCAGTATATTGTTGGATATCAAGTGGCCCGACCGGAACTTGAGGTTGAACGGCAATTTACACAAGGTTCAGCAAGCAATCCTAAATATTTGCACCAATGCCTACCAGGCCATGCCTTCGTACAGAGGGGTGGTCAAGATAAGGTCCCGAACTTTCATTGTAGACGAGTCGTATGCAGGTGCACATCCGGCTTTGAAACCCGGCTCGTACGTCGTGGTATCCATAGTGGACAATGGTGAAGGCATGTCCGATGCAGTAAGGAAACTGTCCCTTGAGCCTTTTTTCAGCACCCGTGAAGGGGCTTCCGGACTCGGACTGCCGACCGCAATGAGGATAATCCGGTCCATTTCAGGGACCATGCAAATTGAGAGCAATCCCGGGATTGGCACCAGGGTGGATGTATTTCTTCCGGTCGCCCATAGCCCGGAATAAAAACAAGATCCTTGAATGCCCTGTATTTTCTAGTTTAAGATTGAGAGCGGCGAAGACAGTTGATTGGCGGGTGATTCACACCGGAGGCAATTTGCATGGCCGGTACTAGTGCCGGAATTCGAATCAGGCGTATACAGGAAAACCTGTTCCTCGGACGGCCAATATTGATCCTTGCTCTGGGGGTGCTGACCCCGGTTTTTCTCTCCACCACTCTTGGAATAGTCGCCTTGTTCATGGGTGAAAACAGCAAGGACTTGATATTGGGCGCAGTGGGTGTATTCCTTGCAATCAGCGCAATAGGCAGCGGCGTAGTCGTGGCCGTATTGCTGGGCCGGCGCGCCCGCACCGCCCGCCTGCAATCCGATCTGCTGGGTAATGTTAGCCATGAGTTGAAGACACCCCTTGCGGCAATCCGGATGTACGGGCAGACATTACAGATGGGAACCGTGGATGGCAATCCGGATTTGATAAAGCAATGCGTGGATTCGATAGTTCGAGAAACCGAATGGCTCGGCACCATGATCGAACGGTTGTTGGTATGGCGTACCGCCGCCAAGGATCGCGATAATTTGAACCTGGTATCGCAGCCGTTGGATAAACTCGCACGCGACGTGGCCACGCGGTTCTCCCGCATGCTTCCTCCTGGCGAAGTCAAATTCGATGTCACAATCGACACGAATCTCCCGGTGCTTCATGATCAAGGCGGAATCGGTTCGATTCTAATCAATCTGCTCACCAACGCGTACAAATATACAAATGAAAACAAGGAAATCTCCTTGTCTGTCAAGGACGGAGAAGGGCAGGTGAAAATCATTGTTCAAGACAATGGAATCGGGATTCCGAAAAAGGACCAAAAGGCAATTTTCGAGCCTTTCTACAGGGTAACGCCGAGCTTCAAGGGATGGGCCGGGGGCGCCGGTCTCGGCCTTGCCATAGTTGATTTCATGGTCAGTGCGCACTCGGGCACCATATCCGTTGACTCGGAGCCGGGCAAAGGAACCGTGTTCACTATTACCCTGCCGGCCTCTCCGGGCGAGGGTGATGCAAAGTGAAGGACAATCCGGAAAAACAGGCTTCCATATTGATTGTCGAGGACGACCGCTCGCTCAGCGAAGGCTTGGCAATGAATTTCCGTTTGAAAGGATTTAAAGTTCTGACAGCATCAAACGGAGATGAAGCCATGCGCAAGGCGTTCGACGATCGCCCGGATTTGATTATTCTTGACATCATGCTGCCGGGTTATTCAGGCCTCGATGTGTTGGACGAACTAAGGAATAGAGGCGAAGACGTGCCGGTTCTCATATTGTCTGCACGGGGAAAGGTGGAGCATAAGGTTGAGGGGTTCAGCCTTGGGGCCGATGATTACATGGCCAAACCCTTTGACCTGGAAGAACTGTTCGCCCGGGTTGATGCCCTGCTGCGAAGAGGCATGAAAGAAAACGAAACACAGCCCCTGCTGCGGTACGGTAATGTTGTCATCGACCAGGCCGGACGGCAGGTTAAAAAAGAAGGCAACGAGGTCGCCTTGTCAGCCAAGGAATTCGACCTGCTCTGCCTCCTTGCCAAGTCCCCCGGCCAGACTTTTACAAGGGACACGATACTCGACAGGATATGGGGATGGGGTTTCGAAGGCACGCCCCGCACTGTGGACAACTTCATCATGTCTTTGCGCCGCAAGCTCGAGGATGACCCTACTCATCCCAGACATCTTCGCACCGTGCGCCAGATAGGCTATCGACTTGATCCATAGCGGTAATCAGGCGGCAAGCTGTTGGAACAATCCGATTTGTGCTTTGACGACATATACTCAATGAGATGAATTCAATGATGTTTCCGGGTCAAACAAGACCCCGTGTCCTCCCCATAACCACCTGACCGGCCTGGGCATGAATAAATCAGGCGGCTCCAGCATGAGCCTGTAGAAAGGAACGCCAAGCCTCTTGTTTTCCGAGAACGCATCGAAAGGGACGGTGACTGTTCTGTCCAGGTAGGCCACAGGTTCGGATGACCACCTTGGTTCGCCAAAAACCGGGATTTTTCTCTTGCTATCAGCACGTATCTTTATCCATCCTTTGATGATGTTTTTATTATTAATACATCTTGTTTTTGCAAGCTCCAAATCCAGCCCGAAGGTGCCTGTACCTGCTCTCATGATTGCAATTTTTCCAAGTACGGCCAGGATTCGGCTTCTTAGCGGCAACCGGCAAAGGACATTGCATGCGGGTAATTTCATCAGGTAAGTTCCGTGCTCGGTGCAGGCCAGAGCCAGGGATTCTTTTTTGATAATTACGATTTTTCGAAAAATAAGGGGCGACAATGCAAGGCTTTTTTTGTACCCCGGCCGTTTCTGCGCGGCACTGCATTCTTCAAATATTGATAACATGGATTTTCTCAACCTGTCATGGTCCGGCTTTTTCCCGGTTTCATGAGGCTTCCTGTCACATGTGTCCGGAGGACTCGGCAGGTCGAGTAGATCATCCTCCAACTCCATGGCCCCGGCCTTTCCACAACACGGGCGGGACAATCCAACGCATATTCCATCATCCCTGGATTTGAAGAAACCGGTCGCAGTGTAACCGGCCGGCAATTTCACAATGGCCTTTACATCGCCTGTTTCAGGATCCAACCTGAATATCCTTGCTGAAATTTTATTTATTGGCGATATGGGCTCACTCATTGTCAGAAGCCATGAACCGAATATCCGTGGCCGGCCTTTCACCATCATGCCTACAGGGGAAAAACGCCAAATGGTTTTACCAGTGCCGGGATCGAGTCGCAACAAGGCCCGGCCCTCGATAGCAAACAACAGGTTATGCAAAGTAAAAGGAGGATCGGGCGCCCTGCGAACCCACTTGATACCTGCAAGCCTTTGTGCTGCCAGTAATTCAGCCCCGAAGTTTTTAGGCCGTGCCGGGCCCAGAAGTGAGGACAATACGTTTCGCAGTGTTTGTTTACCTGTGACCCCCTTGTCTGAAGTATATATTTTTTGTTTTAAAGTAACGCCTTGTTCCTTCGTTGTTCCTGTAGTCTGGGGTGACTTCGGGACTGCTTCCCTGGTTTCAATGCCCGAACCGATCATGTTTGGCCGGGCTTGCTCGGATCTGCAGCCCCACTGATTGACTGACAAGGCCGCAGCTATTGCCAATCCATGTAAAGAGAATGAGGCATGGCTTTTCATTTGGCCTCCTGGTCTTTTGACATTTTGTCACGTCAAGCCATGGTCCGTCGAGTCCTCATGACATGTTGTCATACAATGGATTCAAACCTATTTGGACGAATTCGGCGCACATCAAGCCGCTTTTTTTACAAGCGCCGTAATGTAATATTATTAAAAGATATATTATGTTATTTTCAAAAAAAAGTTTCCCGAATACATTAATGGGCAATGGCACAAAGGTTGCTTAAGAAAAAAATGGAGGAAATCGAAGAAGTGTTAAATACGTACCTGCAAAAATATTTTTGGACTTTCCAGCTCGTGGTTGTCGGTGTGTGCGCGTATTTGTCTGCCTCGATTCTGAATAACTTCGTGGCAGCATCCATTGACCCGTACAAGGTTGAAAAATCTTTTTCAAAATCAGCGAGGAATGTCTTTGGAATAAAATCGAGAGGGGAGAAACCCGTATTCGAGAAGAATCCCTTTTGCGATCCTTCGGATCCGTCCTGTGTTCCGCCAGGGCCCTTGAATAGTACCTCACCGGTTACAGTATCCCCGGCGGAAGTGGATCAACAAGAGACTGATGCGCGAGAGGCTGTTGGCTCTTGCCCTCAAAGGAGCAAGCTTTACGAATTCGCCCGTAAGATGCTTGAATACCAGGCCCGTAACAAATTGACGGCAAACGAGAATCAGGACCTGGATAACCGGCCCGAGCCTCCGCATCTTGCCGGGGTTGAGCCTTCATCACTGAAAGTCAAATTACTTGCAACCGTGGTGGCTTCTTCACCCGAGCTGTCCCTTGCCACTTTCGAGGAAAATAATGAAGTAAAGTTCTACCGCGGACATGACGATGACCTGCTCATGGGCGAGGCCAGGGTGGAGGAAATCCTGCGGCAATTCGTTTTCGTGGTCAGGGGCGGTAATTGCGAATACATCGCCTTGAGCGGGGAAAAGGCAGGCAGAGCGCGTACAGTAGGCTTTGCAGCCAACAGGAACAGAAATACAGCCTATGGAAAAGGAATCAAGAAGGTCGGGCAGAACGAATACCTGATCGACAGGGATGAAATCGAAAACACGCTGGCAAACCTGAACAAGGTTGCAACCGACGCCAGGATCGTGCCGTCATTCAAGAACGGTAGGGGTAATGGGTTCAAACTCTTTTCGATAAGGCCGGGGAGTATCTATTCCAGGATAGGTATCCAAAATGGTGACGTAGTCCAAAAAATCAATGGTTATCCCATGGACAGCCCGGAAAAGGCCCTCGAGGTATACCAGAAATTGCAGGACGCCGACCATGTTACAATCGACCTGATGAGGAGAGGCAGGAATATAACAATGGAGTACACGATAAGATGAGATGCCTAAAGAAGCTCGTTAAAGCGGTTTGTTGCCTGGGCCTTTCGCTTGTACTGCTGGCAGCGGCCTCTAATCCGGTTTTGGCTGAAGGCGAGAGTAACAGCAGCAACAAGATAAAGAAGTTGAAGAACGGCAGGAGACCTGTAATAAGGTCGAGGCTCAATCCTGTCCGGATTATCCCGAAGTTGCCGGGAAAAATGGGAATCAAACCCAATGCGCAGATATTGACGCATCCTGAGAATCTGGGCAAAGCCATCAGAGCGGCGACCCCGAAGCAGGGGTATGGAAGAGACAGTGGACCTGCAAAACCTGTCAAGAGAACCAAGAGGAACTACAAGAAGGCGAGGAACCAAAAGTACAACCTGGACTTTGCAAAGGCGGACATAGGCGACGTGATCAAGGTCATCAGCGAAATGATCGGACAGAACTTCATACTAACGGACAAGACCAGGAGTGCTAAAATTACAATAATGACGCCAAGACCTGTAAGTGCGCAGGAAGCGTACCAGGCCTTTCTCGCGGCCCTGTCCATGAACAGGCTCGCCGTGGTTCCGTACGGCAACTATTTGAAGATAGTCGAGAAGAAGGACGCAAGGGGAGATGCAATCAAGATCTATGATTCTCCGGACGATATTCCCCCGGATGACAGGCTGATTACCTATATTCTACGGCTTCAATATGCTGACGTGAAAGATATCGAGACTGTTATAAAGCAGATAAAGTCCAGGGAAGGCAATACCGTTGCGTACTTGCCTATGAATACGCTTGTACTCAACGAGATGGCGCATAACCTGAAAAGAATACTCAAGGTGGTATCGAAGCTGGATATCCCGTCTCCGGGTTCGAGGATACGCATCATGGATATCCAGTACGCCGATGCATCGGACATAGTGGACACGATAAAGGAATTGTTCGGAGAAAAATCAAAGAGGAACAAGCGCAAGGCCAAGCGCCGTGCAATAACCATCGCAAGGAATAGAAAAAAAGAAGAGGTCAAAAACGGCACAGCCGCCGTGACAGTGGACACTGTAATGGCCGATGAACGTACCAATAAATTGATAGTGATTTGCACGGACAGTGCATGGACGAAGGTCAGGCAGCTCATCGACGAACTCGATGTTCCGGTGCCGGGTGACGAGCAAATCCACGTGCACTACCTGGAAAACGCCGATGCCACGGAGCTTGCCACGGTCTTGTCCAATTTGGCGCAGGGCCGGGTGGGTAGAACAAGGAAGAGAAAGAGGAGGGGTAAAAAATCTCCCAAAGGGACGAGCTCGGAGCTATTCGAAGGCGAGGTAAAAATCACTGCGGACAAGGCCACGAATTCGCTGGTCATTGTCGCGTCTTCCAGGGATTATGCCTCGCTCAGGAAGGTGATAAAGAAACTCGATATCCGCAGGAGGCAGGTTTTTGTTGAGGCCACAATCCTGGAGGTAAGCCTTAAAAAGGACAACAAGGCGGGATTCGCTTGGAATGCGGGCAAGGTCCTGGGCGTAAGCGGCGAGGACATCCCCTTGTTCTTCGGCACCAACCTCTCCGGACTTTCATCCCTGGCCCTTACCGATCCGTCCATACTTTCCGGTATTGCCGCAGGATTGAGAGGGCCGGACGTAAAGGGAACAGAGAACTTGATACCCGGCCTTTCCACGCCGCTGCCCTCGTTCGGCGCCATATTGATAGCGCTGCAGGAGAACAGCAATGTAAATGTGCTCTCGTCTCCCCATATTCTGACCACTGACAATGAGGAGGCATCAATAACGGTCGGCAAGAACGTGCCTTTTATCATGGGATTTACCGGCTACGGAGGAGCAGGCAGAACAGGCGGATATTATTCGAATCCGGTAGTCTCTATTCAGCGGCAGGATGTGGCGCTCACGTTGAAACTGACTCCACAGATCAATGAAAGCGACTACGTGCGATTGAAAGTAGAGCAGGAGGTAACCGAGCTTGCAAAGGGCGGTGATGTCAGGACAGGCCCTATTACGAGCAAGAGAGCGGCAAAGACTACCGTAGTGGTCAAGGATCAACAAACCGTTGTTTTGGGCGGTCTCATGCAGGACAAGGTCAGTGAAGGTTCGGCCAAGGTTCCGTTCCTGGGAGATATTCCGGTCATCGGTTGGCTGTTCAGGTTCACGGACAAGACAAAGGAAAAGACCAACCTACTCATATTCCTGACTCCGTACATTATCAAGGATCCCAGTGATTTCAGGAAGATTTTCAAACGCAAGATGAGAGAGAGAAAGGAATTCATCGAGCGTTTCTACGGTGAAGCCAAGAATATACATATCGATATCGACTATTCGAGAAAGAAGGGTCCCTTGGCTGATATCGAATCCACTTTGTATCAGGAAAAGAAAGAGGCCCAGGAGCGCAAGAAGGAAAACGAGAAATTGAAATCAGAGCTGCCTAGAGTCAGAATACTTGGAAATACGAATGATTCAGGGCCTTCATCCAAGGCCGGACCCGGAGAGGGTGACGAAATCGACGAACAGGCCCCGGCCGAGAACGGCAAACCTCCGGAGAAACGTGAGCCGGAGGATGAGACCGGCCCTGGTGGCGGCGAAGAACAAGGCGAAGGAGAATGATAACAATGCTTCTTGGTGAGATACTTGTCCAAAGAAGCGGCCTTAGTCCTGACAAGCTGGAAGAAGCCCTGGCGCTCCAGAAGGAAAAGCAGGAGAGAATAGGCAAGATTCTGGTTTCAATGAAAGAGGTAACGGAAGAGGATGTGGCCCAGGCCCTGGCTGAACAATTTGATTTGCCCTATTATCATGAATTCGACCTGGACATTCCGTCGGAACTGGTCTCCGGCCTGCCCATAAACTTTTGCAAGAGCCACCTGTTGCTTCCAATAGATGGAAAGCAGGACATGGGACCGGTAAAGATTGTGTGTGCCGATCCCCTGGACCTGGCGGCTCTCGACGAGGTGCGGCTGAACTTGGCCAGGACAGTCGAGCTCGTCATATCTTCACCGGCCCGAATTTTGAGCGCCATAAACCATGTTTATTCCAATGCCGAGCAGATAACGGACGGCCTTGAAGAGGGAGACCTGGAAGATATCAATGACCAGGGTGAGGTTATCGAGGACCTTTTGGATGCCTCGGACGAAGCGCCGATCATTCGTTTCGTGAACAACATCCTGTTCAGGTCGGTAAAGGAGCGAGCAAGCGATATTCACTTTGAACCTTTTGAAAAGAATCTGCTCGTGAGATTCAGGATAGATGGAGTGTTGTATGAGGTGGCAAGGCCTCCCAAGGCTGCACAGGCGAGTATTACTAGTCGTATCAAGATAATGGCCGGCATGAATATCGCCGAGAAGCGTCTGCCGCAGGATGGCAGAATAAGGATAAAAATAGCCGGAAAGGATATCGATATCCGTGTGTCTACAGTGCCGATAGCTCACGGTGAAAGTATAGTCATGCGTCTCTTGGACAAGTCCGCCGTATTGCTGGATCTCGAGTCACTCGGGTTTTCTAAAGACCAGCTTGAAATCACGGACAAGTTGATACACAGGAGTCACGGCATCATCCTGGTCACCGGTCCTACGGGCAGCGGCAAGACCACGACACTATATGCTGCTCTTTCCAGGATAAACAAGCCCGAGATCAAGATCATCACCGTGGAAGATCCTGTGGAGTACCAACTGCCCGGAATAGGACAAATACAGGTCAATTCCAAGATCGGCCTGACCTTTGCGAACGGATTGAGGTCCATAGTCAGGCAGGATCCGGATGTGATACTGGTAGGTGAAATCCGGGACCTGGAAACAGCGGAGATAGCGATACAAGCTTCCTTGACAGGCCATCTCGTTTTCAGCACGGTCCATACAAATGATGCGCCGAGCACAGTGACCAGGCTCATAGACATGGGAGTCGAACCGTTCCTGGTGGCTTCATCTGCCATCGCCATCCAGGCCCAAAGGCTGGTAAGAAGAGTCTGCAAGTATTGCAAGGAACCATACGTACCTGAAACCTCTGAACTGACGGAATTGGGCATCGATCCGGGTAATTACGACGGCAGGAAATTCTACAGGAAAAAAGGTTGCGATAGATGTATGGGAACCGGGTACCTGGGTAGAACGAGCATTGTGGAACTCATGCCGATCGACGATGAAATCAGGACCATGATACTCAAGAACACAATGTCCACCGAGATAAAAAAAACAGCCAAGAGACGGGGAATGAGGACCTTGCGCGAAGACGGCGCAAACAAGGTCTTCCAGGGAATCACCACTACAGAGGAGGTGCTTCGAGTGACCCAGGAGGATAGCCTGTAGGGAGGCGGTATGCCGATCTTCGAATACAAGGGCGTAAATGCCAAGGGTAAGAATATCGCCGGTATAATTGATGCCGAATCCCCGAGGGTGGCCAGGACACGTCTGAAACGTGAAGGAATATTTCTTACGAACCTGATCGAAGGCAAGGAGGGTACCGCAGGAGGAAGAAAGGCATTCGATCTAAAGAAATCCTTTCAGAGGGTGTCCGCACTCGACTTGGCGATAATCACCAGGCAGTTTGCAACACTGGTCAGGGCCGGAATACCTTTGGTGGATTGCTTGACCGCCTTGGTGGATCAAACCGACAATGAGAAACTCAAGAGAGTCTTGAGCAGGGTAAAGGACAGGGTCAATGAAGGAAGCAGTATGGCCGATGCCCTCAAAAACTTTCCAAAGGTATTCAATTCCTTGTACATCAACATGATCGCTGCAGGAGAACAGTCGGGCACCTTGGAAATCGTGCTGCAACGATTGGCTGATTTCACCGAGGCCCAGGTCAAACTTAGGTCCAAGGTCAGGAGCGCCATGCTCTATCCGATCATACTGTCGGTAATAATCGTGATCATACTGGCGGTGCTGTTCACTTTCGTGATACCGAAAATAACCAGGGTCTTCGAGGGCGCAAAGATCGTGCTTCCGCTTATCACCAGGATTCTGATAGCCATGGCCGATTTGTTCAGCTCTTACTGGTACATGGTCTTGCTCCTAGTAATAATCCTGACCGTTGTATTGCGCGGAATTTTAAAAACCGAGGCAGGCCATGCATTCAAAGATCGAAAGGTACTCGAACTTCCTGTTTTCGGTCCCTTGATCAGGATGGTCGCGATTTCAAGGTTTTCAAGAACCCTGGCGACATTGCTCAAAAGCGGAGTTCCCCTGCTCGTGTCCATGGATATTGTTAGAAACGTCGTTGCCAACCAGACATTGGCCGATGCTATCGATGATGCAAGGGATGCAGTGAGGGAAGGCGAGAGCATAGCAACGACTTTGAAAAAATCCGGCCAGTTCCCTCCTATCGTATTTCACATGATTTCAACCGGGGAAAAAACAGGACAGCTTGAAGAAATGCTCTCAAATGTAGCAGATACGTACGACGAACAGGTTGATGCAAAGCTTTCCGCCCTGACTACTGCGCTTGAACCTTTGATGATCGTAATTATGGGCGGAATCGTCGCTTTTATAGTTTTTTCAGTCTTGCTGCCGATTATGCAGATGATGGAGCAGGTTAAATGAAACCGGAAAAAGACTCTTTGAGAAAAGGAGATTGACATGAGGCACTTGAGAAAATTGACCGCTGTCCTGAGGGCGTACAGACGTACAAACGGTTTTACACTTCTCGAGGTCATGGTGGTCCTGGTCATCTTGGGACTTATAGTTGGCACTGTGTCGGTTGCTGTTTTCAGCCAACTCGAAAAGGCAAAAAGGAGGGAAGCGGTACTTCAGATACGGGCCATTGAGCAGGCCCTGGACGCATATAGACTGGATAACGGGAAGTATCCCAGTACAGCAGATGGCCTGGATGCGCTTACTACGAAAAACGATAGCGGCGAGTGTTACCTGAAGGGATGCAAGTTGCCGAAAGACCCATGGGGAAACGACTATGTATACATCAGTCCAGGCCAGCACGGTGGAGGCTATGATATCGAATCCTATGGATCGGACGGTGCTGACGGCGGTGAAAAGGATATCGAATCCTGGAACATGTGAGAAAGAGGAAATGGCGATATGAGAACAGGTGCAGCTCTATTCGATAGAATCGATAGAAAAGGATTCACCTTGTTCGAGGTGAGTGTAGCACTTCTCATAGTTGCCTTTCTCCTGGGTACAGCCATCATTTCCATAGACAGCTTGTCAGGCGCAGACCTCAAGAATGCAGTGCGGAGGATGATAGGTACGGTTAAGTCTCTGCGTGACGAAGCCGCGTTGAGATCCGCAACCGTGAGGCTGGTAATGAATCTCGATGATAACACTTATTATGCCGAGTACACCGACGAACCTTTCGGACTTTTCCCGGACAAGATGGTTATCGAAGAGGGCTCGGCAGTGGAAAGCGACGAGGAAAAGAGTTATGAGGAAGAGCTTCGTGACTTTGAAGAGAATCAGGAGTCACAGGGTGAAACCGTCAATATACCCACCGGCGGCATGGGCATATTTGGAAACCTGTTACAGGGCTTGGATCCTGCAAAGGTTGATAGGTTGAAGCCCCCTGTGTTCAAACCACTCGAAGGCCTCCTGTCGAAGCCTAAGCGTCTTCCGGGTAATACCTCTTTCAGCGGGTACTGGGTAAATCACCAAGATGGGCTGGCCGAGCACGGTGAAGCTTACCTTTATTTTTTTGAAAACGGCATGACGGAAAGCGCCATGATTTACCTGGAAGATGACAGCGGAAGGGTGTTCAGCCTGCGCGTGCATCCCCTGACCGGAGACGTTACTCCGACTGAAGGCAAGGAGGAATTGCCACAGGAACAGGAAGAAGAAGAATGAGAAGATTGCGACCGGATACAGGCTTCACCTTGCTGGAGACCATGGTGGCGCTGTTGATACTGGCCATGTCCCTGACGGCATTGGTTGATGTCCAAAGCATGTCGACATCAGCAGTGATACGGTCCAAGAATCTTGCGCTGGTCACGGAGCTTGCCAGGGGCAAAATGTACGACTTGATACTGGAGATTAAAAAAAAGGGTTTTAGTGAATTCGAGGATACGTTGGAGTGTGATTTCGAACAAGAGGAGCATCCCGAGATTGGATGCTCCGCCACGTTGAGTAAGATCGATATTCCAATTCCAGAGGGAGGGGATCTTTTCGGGCTGGGCGGTGATATGCAGAATGAGCAAGCCGCAAACCAGGAAAACAGCCCCGTGGGAATGGTTCAGCAGGCTGCAAAGAGCCTGGTTTCCATGTACAGCTCCATGATTAAGGACATGGTGACTAATGCTGTCAGGCAGTTGACCCTTACTGTGACATGGAAGGACAATGGTATTCAACATTCGTTCACCGTCACCACCCACCTTATCGATGTCATGCGTGCCGGCGGTACGGGCATGCCGAGTATGCCCAAGATACCCGGGTTCGGGTCAAGGCGTAAACCGGGCGGTAAGAAGCTGCCTTTCGGTGCAGGCTCAATCCCCCCACTGCCGCTCGGAGCACCAAGGCCGGGAACGAATATAGGGTGGCCAAGATGACGCTTTTAGCGAGATTAAGACACCTAAAAAACCATGAGGCGCGCAACCAGCTTGGTTTTTCCCTTCTCGAGGTGGGCCTCGCGGTTTTGATCACCGCTATGATAACAACCGCCATTTGGATGGTGTTCAAACGGACCTTTACCCTGAGAGAACAAGCTCTGGACATGGCTGCACGTTACAGGTCGGTGCGCACGGCCATGGACATGATGGCCAGGGATCTGGAAATGGCCTTCATTTCTCTTCGCCAAGGGCCGACGAAATCCACCCAGACCATATTCAAGCAAGAGGATGGCTCACCTTGTGACAAGTTGACTTTTACCTCTCTCGGCCACTTGAGGCTTGTAAAAGACAGTGCAGAAAGCGATCAGAACGAGCTTTCATATTATTGCGATGATGATCCGGACAACCCGGGTACCCTGGCCCTTTTCAGGAGAGAGGCTAGAAGGATTGACGAGGATCCGGAAAGAGGCGGGGTGCACTATGTGCTTCTTAGTGATATTTCCAGCCTTGATTTCAAGTTTTATGACCAAAAGACCGATGAGTGGGTCGACGAATGGGATTCTACGCAACTCGAGCATGCAATGAAACTACCCACTCTGGTCAGGATCGAGGTGAAGATTCCAAGTTCGGACAACAGCAAAGACGAGGTTTTCGTCACAAAGACCAGGATAGAACTGAACGAGGTTCTGAGATGACTTTGTTCCGACATAGGGCAAACCGCATTGCACTTCATGGCAGGAGTATAGAAAGGAACCTGTCTTCCGCATTCCTGTCCTTGTACAGATTCGTCTTTGTTCGTTCCAGGGCTCAAAGGGGCGTGGCTCTTCTCTTGGTTGTCACTACCATAGTCATGTTGACCTCCGCGACCATGGAGTTCGCATATGGCTCCAAGGTTGAACTGGATTTGGCGGGAAATGCCAGGGACAGGGTGAGGGCCGAGTTTCTCGCAAGGTCTGCAATTGAGTTTTCCAGGGTCATAATACACATACAGAAGACCGTGATCGATCGGTTCAAAAAGCAGCTTCCATTCCCGATTCAACTCTGGAAGATAGTACCCATAGACAGTGATTTGGCTGCGGCTTATTTTTCCTCCATTTCCAGGGGGCAGGACCGGGAAGATCAAAGAGGACAAGGAGGACAGGAAATTAAGGAGGAAGATACCGAAGCGGGGCAACTGGATTCTCTTTCCACCGGAATCAAGAGATTCGGCGACTTCAAGGGGCGTTTTTTTGCGAATGTGGAAGACGAGGATGGAAAGATTAACGTGAACATGGCACAATTTAAAACTCAACAAAAACAATTCAGGGAACTCATGCTAATGCTCATGGCGCCTGCAAAATATAATTTTCTGTTCGAGCACCCGGACAAGGATGGAAACTTCACGGACCGGGAAGAACTCATTGCTTCGATAGTGGACTGGGTCGATCCCGATGACGAGAGAAGCGGCCCGGAGGGCGGGCACGAAGACTCCAGGTATTCAACACTGGACGATCCTTATGCATCGAAGAATGCACCCTTCGATACTTTACAGGAACTTCATATGGTTAGGGGGGTGAACGACGAGTTCATGCACATCTTTGGTAAGAGACTGACTGTTTGGGGCAAGACAATCAACGTGTTGACAGCAGACGCCCCTACCATAGCCGCACTATTGCGATTTGGGCTGCCGCATGATGATCCGCTCCAGTCTCCATCCGCTGATTCAAAGGTCTTGGAGCTGGCATACGAATTCGTGGCACTTCGAAATCAAGAGTTGTTGGTGAATTCGCTGAAAGACTTTGTCGATTTCTTCAAGACGGAAGGTCTGACCCTCAATCAGGCCAAGATAGCCAGGGTGGCAGGAGTCGACAGCTCGGTCTTCAAAATAAAGGCCGTCGGTGAAGTGGGACGGGCCAGGGTGAGAATAACAGCGGTAATTGATGCCTCCCAGGTCCCGGGCGGCAGGCTGGTCTACTGGAGGTTGGACTGATGTCCCAGCGAGTGCTTGGTCTGGATCTTGGTAACCGCTCCATAAAGGCGGTATCGCTCAATGTGAGCTTCAAGGGATTCGAGTTTATCGAATACATCGAAAAAGAAAGGTCGCCTCTAGTGGACCTTGCGAAAGAACTGGAAGAACTGGTTGGCGCGAAAAAACTTTCGCCCGACCTTTGTATCGTCGCAATGCCGGGTGAAAAAACTGCAGTGCGAACCATTGTACTGCCTTCCAAGAGAATCGAACAGACATTGCCTTTCGAGTTGGAGGATCAAATCCCGTTCAAACTTGATCAGATTGTCTATGATTATCACCTTTTATCCAGGACCGCGGAAAACGCCAAGGTCCTGGTCGCTTACAGCCGGAAGGATGATTTCATAGATTTGGTTGACTCCATGGGCCATGCCGGTCTGGATCCCAAGATCGTCACTGTGGATGTACTGGCATATTCTTCATTGTTCGGAAACATGATCACACCGTCAAGCAATGGTCTCGATGCTATCGTGGATATGGGACATGAGTGGACATCCGTATGTATCATGAACCAGGGACAACCCGTGGCTGCGCGGGCTCTGGGCGGCGGCGGGAGGTGTGTGACCGAGGCACTGGCAAAGGCCTTTGATTTACCTCTCGAGAGGGCCGAGAAAGGTAAGCTCGTCGATGGCGTGATATATACCGAAGAGCAAGAAGCAGATGGGGACTCCGCCCGTGTATCGGAGACGATAAAGGCTGCCCTGGCTCCTACAGTGCGGGAGTTGAACCAGACCTTCAGGTCCGTTACATCAGAGTTGAAGATGCCCTTGAACAAGATCTACCTTTGTGGAGGATCCAGCGCTATCAGAAACCTGGATAAACACCTGTCATCCAGAACAGGCAGTGAAGCGGCGTTGCTGACTCTGGATTTTGAAAAACAAGTTGGATCCGGTACGGGCAACAGGATTGCATCAATGGCAAAGGCGTTTTCACTGGCCCTTCAGGGAACCAGGAGCGGCAGGGCCAAGCCCATGAATTTCAGAAAGGGTGAATATGCATACAAGGGAGATACGGCGACGCTAAAGGGTAAGTTGGTGCAGACCGCCGTTCTCCTGGGTGCCATCTTGTGCTTGTTGATTGCCGATACGGCATCGAGATTGTATTTTTTAAGCACCGAAGAAACCAGGGTGACCAATCGCCTGAAATCTATCAGCAAGGAAATAGTGGGTAAACCTTTCACCGAGCCTAAGAAGGTCCTTTCCATTGTGGAAGAGGAAATACGAAATGGCGCCGGCGGTGGAATCGGATTGCCGGAAGTAACCGCGTTAGAGGCTTTCAGGGAAATGGTCAACAGGATTCCCAAGGATTCCAAGATAGTGTTCAAGGAGGTCATGATTGGAGATCGCAGGTGCAGGCTCAAGGGCAAAACCGACAGTCTGGGATCGGTTAGTACATTCGTTGACAACCTTGGGGCCTACCATTGCTTCAGCGACATAACAAGAGGAAGGACCGGAACCGATGTTGCAGGCACGGGCATGGAGTTCGAGCTTGGAATGAATTTGGTCTGTCACGAAATAAAAAAGGATAAGAGTTCATCAAAGGCGGAGAAAATGAATGCCGGCAAACAGGTAAGCCCGGGGACCAAAGCGACGGAAGGCATCAAAAAAAGCAAGATTTTGAAAATTAAGGCAACGGGAAATGAAAAGACGGGAAGAATGCCCAACCAGGAAATCGTGGGAAGCAAGGGGGGGAAGACAAGATGAAGATGTTTTTCGATAGGTTGAATCTATCGGCACTCAATCCAAGGGAGAGAGGCCTGGTGACAATGGCCGGCGGGGTCCTGCTGGTGTTTGTATTCACCATGGCCGCTTGGGCCATCAACAGCAGGTTGAGGGAGACCGAGAGAAGAATCGAACAAAAACGCCGGGGACTTGAGAGGGTTCATGCATTGTCTTCGAAATATTTCCAGGCAAAGGAACAGTTGAGAAGATTCGAATCCAGGATCGCCAGGAACAAAATTAACCTTTTTACTTATTTGGATAAAGTTGCCAAAAGCACAGGTGTTCAACTTTCGCAAATAGAAGAGAAACAGCCTCCCCCGAGGGCCGGTGGCAAGGCATCCAGGGCAAAAAATGAAAATATCAAAGAAGAATTAGTGCAGGTCAAGATTACAAAGACGGATTTCGACAAGTTGCTCTTGTTCCTTGAAAAAATCGAATCCCGCGACAAACTGGTGATAGTTCGCAGTATGACTCTCAAGAGGCGATACGACAAGGACAAGCTCATAGACGCGAGGATACAAATCTCCACTTACAAGAAACGGGGCTGATGCCATGGCGGAAACAGGCAAGAGCAGATTGTGGTTAAAGATATTAGGTTATCCCCTGTTCTTCATCATTATCTTCGTGCCCAGCGTCTTTTTGACATTTCCCTTGGACAGGATAAGGGCCAGGGCCCTGTTGGAGGTGGAAAAGAGGCTCAACAGGAAGATAGACGTGGCTTCTCTTGAGGCCACTGTCACCGGTGGTGTCAGGATTAAAGATCTGGCCATCCATGATAAGGCCGACCCGAATTCCAAGGTGTTATTGGAGGTTCCCGGCGTGACAGCCAGGTTGGGGCTTTTCGCCTTGATCACAGGTGCGCTGCAAATCAATGTGGAGGCGGATCTGTTCGGCGGCGGCTTGGATTGCTCTTTCACCAAGAAGGGGCAGAATCAGGATATCATAATATCCTGGTCTGATATTCCCTTGAACAAGATTACGCAGTTCAGGGATTACCTGGGAGTCGAGCTAAGTGGAAACTCGCAGGGAAGGGCCGAAGTAAAGATTGAAAAGAAGAAGATTTCCAGGTCATCGGGACAGCTTGAGCTGAAAGTCTTTGGCGCGGCAATACAGGGAGGCAAGGTGAGAGGATTTGCATTACCGCATATGGTTCTCGGCGACCTGGATTGGAAAGCCAAACTTGACAAGGGAAGATTGATATTGAAAAACTTAAAGGCCGAGAGCGACGATGTACGATTTTCCGCTGATGGTAGTATTACCTTGTCCGATAGAATCAACAACAGCAGGTTGAACCTAAAAACGATTTTCTCATTTTCAGACAGGTTCCTTGAAAAGAACAAGGCCATCAAGGGAGGCCTTTCGCTATTGAGAAGGGCCTTGGGAAAAGACAAGAGCTATGGTTACCGGATAACAGGCACCTTGAGGCGCCCGATTCCAAGGCCCTGGAGGAGATGAATTCATCCGCTCCGGTTATTCTTTTCGATTTTGTCATTGCCAAAAGTCTTTATTTTCCATTACGTGGAAGCATCTTACGGTCGATCTTTTCAAGATTCCTGATCGCGTTGTTCAAAGTGCCAATCATGCACAGGTTGCGAAACAGCCCGGCCTTTCTGGTCTTTATCAGCAGCGGCAATGCCTTTGGATCTTTCAACCTGCCAAGTGCTATTACTGCTTTTTTTTTCGCCCTGCACGACCTGGCGAGCTCAAGGTCCCTTGAGTAGACTGTTACTTTGTCTTGTCGATCGGCCTGTACCAGGTCCTCGAGTATTTGGAGTGCATTGTGCCTAAGCCAAAAGGATTTGGAAGCAAGAACCGACTTCAGTTTTTTCACGGCAACAGTTGACGAGTGCTTTTCAATGAGAGCAACCGTAGTTTGTGCATTTTTTCTGTCCAGGCATGAGATCAAGCTGTCTGTGAAATCAGGTGATGATGCGAGTGATGAATCCAGGGTCAGGGCGGCCTGGATGAGTCCCTCTGCCTCTTCGATGTTGCGGGGGCCTTGGGCGAGCAAGGCCCTCGCCTTCAGTAACATTCCTCTTGGGCCAAGAGAAATCTTGGAGTTGTCGAGTATGGCGAGCGCTGCTGCAGGCTTGCCTGAATCGAGCGCCTTTTCAGCCGGCTTGAGCCAGTCAGAATCATTTTTTTTAAAATCCAGAACAAAGAGGCCTGCTGCGAGGCTCAAGACCACGATTGCAGAGAAAACAAGCCAGGGCATGCTGACATGAAAAGCCCTCATGCGTAATGCCATTAATGATTTTGCGAGCAATGAATGTCCGTCCGGTTTCCATCCCAGAGCCTTTGCCCTCATAGTACCTATTCCCCTGAAGGGAGGCCCCTGCGGTTCTTCTGAACCTCTTCCGGGTATCCTGTATATTTTGATTGGTTCGGCAATACCTTTGAGTAATCGGGGTCCGACCTCGATGCAAGGGATCTCGGAACGAGTCATCGAAAGATAAACTGATTCGGAGAACCAAATTTCTCCGGCAGGAGTGACTGATTCGATCCTGGAGACCAGGTTGACCGGCTGACCCAGAACATCACCCTTGTCCAGCCTGACCTCTCCGGTATGGGCTGCAACACGAAGTGCGATCTGTTCCGACTGATTATTTTTGGATACACGGTACGCCTCATCTTGCAGGGCCATTGCAAACAGCATGGCGTTTGTCGGTGATTGAAATGTCAAGAGATAGCCATCTCCCAACCCCTTGACTTTCCTCCCTTTGAAGGTTTGCATCAATGGGATAACGATATTTTCGAAATCTTTTAAAAAACGGGCGTTTTCTCCACGGCTCTGGCCGGATGTCTTAGCCGTAAATCCGGCAAGGTCCACAATTACGATAGTAAGGTTCTCAGACTCGATTTTCCGAAAACCGACGGAATCCTGATCAGCGTCGAGAGCCGCCTGTCCGGACCCGAGTGCTTCTAAAGCTACGGCCATCTCACCGGCATTTTTAAACCTATTCTTCGGATCCTTTTTCATTGCCTTGAGTATTATTGCTTCAAGCCCACGGGATATCGTCCTGTCTTTCAATCGTTTGGACGGTGGTTCGGGTTCCTCGAAAAGATTTTTGGCAACAACGGCCATGGGCGTATCCGACGGAAAGGGCAAGGTGGAGGTAGCCATCTGGTACAGGACGACCCCGAGGGCGAAAATGTCACTTCTGCCATCCAGTTTGTCCCCCCGGGCTTGCTCCGGGCTCATGTACTCGGGTGTGCCGCATACGGAGCCCATCTGGGTTAGTGCCTGGGTCTTTGTCTCGTTCAGATCGAGTATCTTGGCAATGCCGAAATCCAGGACCTTGACTTTTTCCCTGCTATTCGAGGAACCAAGGATCATGATGTTTTCCGGTTTGAGATCCCTGTGCACGATTTGTTTGTTATGTGCCTCTTCCAGGGCTGCGCAAATCTGTATGCCGATATTCCTGATCCTGGATTCTTCAAGCGGGCCCTCTTCATGCAGGACCTGGGCAAGGTCACGGCCTTCGAGGTATTCCATGGCCATGTAGATTATGCCGGACTTGTCTTGTCCGAAGTCGATGACCTGGATGCTGTTGGGATGGTCCAACCTGCTTGCAGCCCTTGCCTCTCTTTCGAATCTTTTTACCAGCTTCGGCTGTTCCATGTAGTGCTCGTGGAGTATCTTCAAAACCACGAAACGATCCAAAATGATATGCCTTGCCTTGTAGACTCTGCCCATGCCTCCTATACCGAGCAATTCAAGCAACTGGAACTTGCCGGCCACTGTCCTTCCGACAAGAGGGTCCTGGGAGCCTTCATCCCATGGATTCGATCCGCAGTAAGGACAAAGAGTAATGCCATCGTCGATCCTGGCATTACATTTCTTGCAGTAAGGCATCAAAACTCCCGGGAGCGTTCCAGGCCCAAAGACACAATTCAGCTCGAATTTCCCGAATCATTGTATGAACAAACTCGATATCGTTCCCGCCTCCGGATGCGGAAAATATTATTGGCAACGGCTCTGGAAGATAGTTCGTAAAATTCCATTCAGGCAAAGGCCTCTAAAGTTAAAGTCCATATAGTTCACCGAACTTGTTTTCCATGTACGAAATCAGAGAGGACTCGGCAGGAGATTCACCGCATGCCTTCTCTATCAGTTGGGCCGGCAGGTACCTCCTGCCCTTGCTGTGAATGTTTTCTCTCAGCCATTGCAATAGCTCGGCCGTATCTCCTTTTTGGAGTTTGGAGTCCAATCCGGGTATGTCCTTTAAGATTTTGCCGTAGAGTTGGGCCGCGTACACATTTCCGAGACTGTAAGTAGGGAAATAGCCGAACAGTCCCCAAGACCAATGAACATCCTGTAGACATCCTTCTGCATCCGAGGAAGGACTGATGCCGAGAAGTTCCTGGTATTTTTTATTCCATGCCGCGGGAATGTCGTGTACCTCCATGGTACCGTTTATCAGTGCCCTTTCCAGCTCGAACCGTATGATGATGTGAAGGTTGTAGGTTACTTCGTCAGCCTCGACCCGGATTAGCGACGGCCGTACTATATTGACTCCTTTGTAAAAGGTGTCCAAATTTCGGCCGACTATATCCCGGCCGAAATATTGCCCGGCAGTATCGAGCAAGTACGCGGAAAACGCCCGGCTCCGGCCCACCTGGTTTTCCCACAACCTGGATTGTGATTCGTGCACGCCCATGGAGCTTGTTTCGCCAAGCGGAGTTCCTTGGTGCTCTGCCTGGGTTCCCTGTTCGTACAGCGCATGTCCTGTTTCGTGTATCAACGCGTACAGTGCGGGCCTGAAGTCTGATTCGTCGTACCTGGTAGTCATCCGGACGTCATTTTTGCCGCCTGATGTAAATGGATGGGCCGATGTATCGAGACGGCCGCCCTCGAAATCGAAGCCCATTGTTTTGGCCACATGCTTGCACATCTTTTCCTGCATCGGCCTCGGAAAAGAGCCATTGAAAGGAGTTTCGTCCGCTTGGTCTCCCTTCTCCATTATTCTGGACAACAAGTTGGAGAGCTTTTCCCGCAAAGAGGAAAACATGGGAACCAGGGTCGCTTCCCGTGCACCTTCTTCGAAATCCTCTATCAGGGCGTCGTAAAGGGTTTGTCCGGGTTCCTTGAGATGCTTGGCTATTTCTCGTTTCAGGGATATCATCTCTTTCAGCCTTGGCGAGAAGAGACTGAAGTCTGATGCGTTCCTGGCCTTTATCCATGCATCCTGGCTTAACGCACCCAGCCTGGAAATATCCTGAACCAGCTTTTTGGGTACGCGTTTGACCCTGTTGAATGCACGTTTCAATTCACGAAGATTGGCACCTTCTTCCTCGTTGTCGATTTGCTTTTGGGCTTGCAACAACAACTCACCCATGTGGTCGGACGAGGTCTTTTCGTGGATAAGACCGGATAGGGCTGATAGCTCCCTTGAACGAAGTTCCACTCCTTTTGGAGGCATACATGTTTCCTGGTCCCATTCAAGCACTTCTTTGGCCATTTCCAAGGCATGGATTTCCCTGGTTTCGTCCAGCAAGTCTTTGTATGCTTGTTTCTTGTCTTCCATGGGTAAACCTCCTATTTGTGATGAAGAGGTTACTTCGACAGGCATGAGTAGGCAAGCTTTGGTTTCATGGTGATTATTATTTTGTTATTGGCTTCAACTTTCGTCAGGAGGCAATCCCGAAGCAATCGCTTTCCGGACATCCTCCATCAGACTGTCCCGGCCTTCTATTCCGTAATTGGAAACATCTATCGGATCGTGCACGGTTATCTTTATTTTTCCGGGAAGCAACCTCATGGTATGGCTTGGTAAGACTTTCTTGGAACCGGATATGGATATGGGGAGTATGGGCAAACCGAGGTCTATGGCCATCATGAATCCGCCCTTCTTGAATTTTCCGAGCCTGCCGTCTTTACTCCTGGTTCCCTCGGGAAAGAAGAGCACGGATATTCCTCCCTTGAGAAGGGGACGGGCTGCCTTGAGGCTCTTTATGGCCTTCTCCCGGTTTGTTCGATCTATGAATATGTGTCCGCCTGCAGAACAGTACCAGCCCAGCCCGGGTACCTTGCGCAGGCTTTCCTTCATTACCCAACGAAACTGTCTTGCCCAATGGCCATAAAAGGCCAGGACATCGAATAAGCTCTGATGATTACACATGATTATATATGAAGTGTCCTCATTTATCTTCTCCCTGCCTTCGATCTTTACGCTTGTAAAGTTTAGTTTACACAAGGTCCAGGCCCAGATTGTGCCGCAATGAAAGGCAATCCTTGGGCTGAACGAGGCGATTAATGCAGCTATGACGCCCCAAGTAAAGGTGCTGATTGCAAGAAAGGGTATGAATACGAGGTACATCCATGGAGCATATAGAAGCCACAATATATCCCTGTTTATCCGGAATTTTGTTTTTTCATTTGAATTCAATCAATCCTCCGGGCACGGATATCTTGTTAATTCTATATTGATGTAAAAGAGTATGCCAAGAGAAATTATCTCACGATTTTCATCGATTTGAGTAGCCGCCAGGATTTCGAGGCATAGATATCAGCCAGTCTTTTCTCACGTTCCTTAACAACCAACTGTAGGGCTTCAAGTTTTTTCTCAAGGTCGGCTCGTGTCTCGTCCCTTTCAATCTCCACCTTGTATTTTTCTTCCAGTAACTTCGCGATCTGTTCTTTCAAAACATCCAGGTTTGTGTGTGTGGATTCAAGTTCTGCTTCGAGGCCTTTTTGAACAGCCTCTTTTGAATACTTGATCCTATCCAGCTCCGACTCAACCTTGTACAACTTTTCGTATAACCGGGCCTTTTCATGCTCTCCCTTTTTGAGCCTTTCCTCGGCCTGGTCGAGAAAGAAAAGCAACCTGTCCCGATCTGCAGTCAGCAAGTCGTACTTACTTTGCAGCTCTGCGCGTTCCCT
>JAADFL010000211.1 GCA_013152945.1 Deltaproteobacteria bacterium
GCCCTCCCCACCCGGCCCTCCCCACCCAGGTTGATTTTCAGGATGCCTAAAATGTGCTGTTATTTCATGAAGTAGGGGCGGTTCGCGAGCCGCCCATGCGCGATCCAATCCAAATAATTTGTAATTTATCTCCCGGACCAGGCCGGCTTTCCACCGCCCTCATCCCCTTTTGTCCCCCTCTCCCGCAAAGCGGGCGAGGGGGATCTTTTGGTACCAATAATACCGCAACCGCATGTTGTTGACAGGACTGTTTTGTGATATTTCGTGAAATTACGGCAACCTATGAGCAAGGGTTGTTTCAGAGGATGGATTTTCATGTTTCGCAAACTCGAATCATGGTTGGTCCCGATATTATTAATAGGCTTGCTTTCTTCATGTTCCCGGGAACGCGTTTCCACAAAACCAGGCTTCGAGGATACCAGAGATGCCTTGACCGACCGGCAAGGCGATACCAAGGACATGTTCGAGTCCCGGGACGAAACAGTGAAAAGAGAAGGCAAAGAAAGAGAACAGAACATCATTGAAACTTTGCAGGACGCAGGCGATAACAGCGATTTTCAGGAAGAACCCGGGAAAAGCGAAGTAATCGACGCTAAGGACGGCGAGTTTCCTTTTGATGCAGGCCGGCAGGATGAAGACCAGGTTCATGAAATCACTGAACAGATACAAGACAGGGAAAAGATTGAAAGAGATGCAGGCCGTGCTGAAACGGAATCGTACATGGAAAACATTGACTATGGTAATGATATGCATGAGCAAGGAACTCCGGACACAGACTTTGCAAATGAGCAGGATAATGAGCAAGATAATCAACCAAATCTTTCGACTACGTGGATGGTGCAAACCGTTTCAGGCGCGTCTACTATTTCATCCGAACATTTCAGGTGCAGGCTCGTGGCCGGGGCTCCATTGCAGGCCTATTTACTGAAAAGCGAATCCTATTCCCTGTTACTGGGCATCGACCTGAAGCAAGCGAGATAAAAAGGAGGGCAAGGGATGAGAAGCAGGAACACGGCCGATCTTTTGCTTTGGACAGCGGTTCTGCTAATAATGCCCTTGTACGCCCCACGGGCTGGTTCACCTACTCTCATCCCTGTTCATGGATTTTTAACCGATTCGAACGGCAAGCCCATTGATGGGACGGTCGAAATCGTATTCTCCCTGTACGATGAGCTGAATGCGGATACGCCGCTTTGGACAGAGGAAAGGTCAGGCACATTTTCAGTGCAGGTGGATAAAGGCTATTTCAGTGCCTACCTTGGAGAGGTAACACCTATTTCCATGGATGATCTGCGTTCTGCAAAAGAACTCTACCTGGGAATACGCGTGGGAAGTGACAGGGAAATGGACAGGTTGAAACTGGGTTCCGTTCCCTATGCATTTTTTGCCGGGGAATGCGCGAAATTGGGCGACCTCGATCAAGACAGCGTCCAGAAAAGACTCGATTTCTCGTGCCCGGCATCAAAGGTGGTCACCGGATGGAATCCGGACCATGACGCTCCTTTATGCAATGACGCACCCGTTTCTCCAGACACTGCAACAAAGGCTTGGGTTCAGGGCCGGGGTTACGTCGATTACAATGCTGCAACCAGGTGTAACGGTGAAAATGTCTTCATGAACGGCGAGGGCGTATGCAAGAGCATTGACTTGTCCGACTTCGCCAGGTTCGAGCAAACGATAACCGCCAAGACTTGCATGGAGGGCCAGGCCCTGACCTTCAGGTCGGGTTACTGGGATTGCACGGACCTGGATTTCGCGCCCTTGTTCCACAATCACGACGACAGGTACTATACGAAGTCACAGGTAGACCAAGCCATCTCTGGCAGGCAGGTGAGCTGGAACAAGCTTACTGACGTTCCACCCGGATTCCAGGACGGGCTGGACAACGACCAACTTGCAAACATGACTTGCCAGGAGGGCCAGGCACTTGTTTACAGCAACAACACTTGGGTCTGCGGCCAGGGTTCTTTTCTCCATGGCGGAGGAACCCCGGGGTACATTGCAAAATTTTCCGGGGACAACAGGACATTGGCAGGCTCATCCATTTACAACACCGGGGCCATGGTGGGAATCGGCACTACCAATCCACAAAAGATGCTGGATGTTTTGGGAGAAGTGAGAGCACAGGACATGTATATTACGGACAACGGCCAAGACACGAGTATAAAGAGAAATATCTATTTCAAGAAAGACCTGCTCTACAGCAATGAAAAAAGTACTTCCTGCACTGCCTCCGTAAACTGTTTTGCCACAGCCCATTGTGATGACGCAAATGATCTGCCTATTTCCGGTGGCTGCTATTTCCCAAACGGATCAGCCATGAGCGCCCACGTCGCCGTGTCCATGCCTGTATCCTGGGACAGCACCAATGATTCTGCCGGATGGTCATGCGGGGGCGGGAGCCTGGGGGTCAACTCGACTCTAACTGCGATAATTTACTGTATACAGAGATAAAAAAAACAAAGATAATAAATTGTTATCCAGCGTTTCCTTGACACGAAAAAATTCGGATGCTAGCGTGCATTCAACCTTGAAAAACTGCGGGAGGTCAATGACCCATGGTTGTATTGAAACGAATGTTGTTCTTGTCGATATGTACTATTGCTATCATGCCTTCGATTCCTGCCCAGGGCAGGGTTTCCCTGGAAATATTTGCAATGAAGCCCAACAAGTTCGCAGAAAAGAGCTTGTACGATCGGCTTACGTGGGACAAGAAACTTAAATTGAGCGACCGGGCGATAACAGCCTTTAAGAATGTTTACCCCGACAACAGGCTGCTTCCCGAAAAACTCAAGACCTACCCTGTTATAGAAGTAACCGGGGTGGATCAATTCCTGAAGGCATACACATCCGCCAAGGGATGGTTTAATCCGACAATGAAAATTTTTACAAAGGTGGCGAAAGATAATTTGATTGATCCTCCAAAAAAGGTAATCAGACTGGGCTTCAATGAATCTTCCGTTCCCTTGATTGCACAGGAAATAGATCGAATAGACCGTGTGCTCGACCACCTGACAGGTATTTTGGACAAGAAACTCGATGCATTCAACCAAACAGCCAAGAATGTTCAGGCCAGGCTCCAGGTATTCAATGATGACCTTGTAAAGGAAAGGCAGGTCAGAAAAGACGCGGATAATAAGCTGTCGAGTTCGGCCGCACTTTATGCGATATTGTCCGGAGGCCTTGCCGTCATCGTTTTACTCGGTCTATTCTTTCAGGCCCAGGCCAGGAAAAAATCAGAGGCCATGCTCAAGGCCCAGTTGGAAAAAGGCAGTGAACCGAGTTCATACCTGAAGCTCTGATCGCTCTTGAGCCGGGCTTGAACCCTACATGAGCGAGACCCTCTCCTTACTGAAGCCAAAGATCAAATCCGCTTCCAGACACCTTCAAATAGGCAAGCTCGCTGCCGTGGTAAGAAACATGGTATTCCTTTCGATCGGGGCCGGATTTTGGGCTGCTACCTTTATGCTCACAAAGTGGTTCATCGGGCTGACCAGGGGTGAGGCCGCACTTGTCGGCCTGGCGGACGTGCTGGTTGAAAAGCTGTTGGCCCTGACGTTCCTGGTCTTTCTGGCCATACTCCTGTTTTCGAACGTGATAACCGCCTTTTCAACAATCTTCCTGTCTGACGACCTGGAACTCGTGGGCCAGTTGCCTGTATCGACCATGGGCATGTTCTCGGCCCGTTTCATTGAAACCGTGTTCTCTTCATCCTGGATGGTCATCCTGTTCGGTTCCCCGGTTTTCATTGCTTGCGGGGTTGCGTACTCTTCGCCCCTTACATACTATGCCTGGGCATGCATTGCCCTTTTCCTGTTCATATTGATTCCCGCAGGAATCGGGGTGATGTTGTCTTTGATCCTGGCCGCATATTTCCCTGCAAGGCGCACGCACGCACTCTTGCTTGTCGTATCCGTGGCGGTATTGGTAGTGCTCTTTTTGCTTTTCAGATTCCTGGAACCGGAAAAGCTTATCGATCCTGCATCCGGTTTCAGGGGGCTGGGCGAATTCCTTCACTCGTTCCAAAGTCCCAACCAATCCTGGCTTCCTTCGTACTGGGCCGCGGAAACACTTTTCCCCAGATTACGAGGAGAGACGGGCCGTTCCTGGTCTTACCTTGCGGCCCTGGCCGGATGGGCCGCCGGTGTAACTCTTTGTACGAATCTACTTGCACGGGCACTCTATAAAAAGGGATTGTCCAAGACAAAAGAAGGAAACAGGTCCCGTCCCTTTGCCTCTTTTTTCGTGGATACTGCAGCACGGTCGGCCGCTCGGTTGACACCGCGTATTTTTAGGCCGATTGCACGCAAAGACGTGAAAACCTTTTTCAGGGATGCAAGCCAATGGTCCCAGGTATTGCTCCTCGGGGCTCTCATCGCCATCTATATATTCAACTTCAAGAGTTTCAAGGCAGTGAAGATATCCGGCATGCTCGGAGACTACTTCCTGTATTTCCTCAACCTGGGGCTGGGCGGCTTTGTGATTGCAGCCGTGGCGGTGCGATTCGTGTATCCATCGATCAGTCTCGAAGGCAAGGCCTTTTGGGTCATCAAGACGGCTCCAATCAGGCTGAATACCTTTCTTCGGGGCAAGCTGTTCATCTCCATTTTACCTCTCGTCGCACTCGGCGCCGGCTTAAGTCTCGGATCAGGATTGATGCTTGAACTGAACCCGGTGCTGTTCGTATTTTCCATGATCAGCTCGGTGGCACTCGCCACGTCACTGACCGTTCTGGCCGTGGGCATAGGGGCGATGTACCCGGCGTTCGATGCTGAAAACGCAGCCAAGGTGGCTGGAAGTTTCGGCGGCGTGGTGTACATGATCCTGGCCGGCGGGTACTTGGTCTTGTTCATCGCAGGCCAGGTGCTGTTCGTGCCTGCTCTTTGTTTATATTTCGAGAAAGGTGACACTTCCATGCTCCTTGCAGACGGGCTCAAAACAGCCATAGGGATCTGCATGATGCTCCTCAGCCTGGCTCTTTCACTGACCCTGCCGATGAAGCTTGGAATCAAGAAGCTTCATGCTTCTTGATGGACTTGGAATGACCTTTTTCGCATGGTATCGACGATTTTGAAACCCCGCGGGCTTGAAACAAGGTTCTTTGGGCATGGTAAATCACCGCGCCTTACCCGCGGGCCGGCCTTGAACAACGGTCCCACCTGCCCCACATCCTAAGGTCAATAGCGAAGAGTTACAGAGGAGCTTTCCAAATCAAGAAAAAGCTTCAGGCAAGAAATTCACAAGAAATTCAATAATTCTGTGCTGATTGGATCAAACCCAGCCCCTAAGCTTCATGGCTTCCGCCACGCGGGCGACTGCCACCAGGTATGCTCCAATCCTGTTGTTCACCGAGTGCTTCTCCGCAGCTTCGTGGACCGCATGGAAGGCTGCGGTCATCTTCTGATCCAGTCTCTTATGAACTTCGTCGATTTCCCAGTAAAAGTTCGCATTGTTCTGAACCTGCTCGAAGTAACTCACTGTTACGCCGCCAGCGTTGCACAGAAAATCCGGAATGACGTACACGCCGTTCTTGTACAGGATCTCGTCGGCTTCAGGCGTAGTGGGGCCGTTCGCCAACTCTGCAACACACTTGGCCTTTATATTACCTGCATTCTCCTTGGTAATAACGTTCTCGAGGGCTGACGGAACAAGCAGGTCCACGTCAAGTTCCAGTATCTTCTCGTTGTCTATCGGCTCCGAGCCGGGGAAGCCCACAACCGAGCCGGTCTCTTGCTTGTGCTTCAAAACCGCTGCCGGATCGAGTCCGTCCTTCTTGTATATTCCACCCTTGGAATCGCTCACAGCCACGGTGGTGATGCCGTACAACTCCTTGCCCAGTACGGCTGCAAAGGAACCGGCATTACCGTACCCCTGTATGGCCGCCGTTGCCTTCGAGAGGTCCACGCCCTTGACCTTGGCCCATTCACGCACGGTTATCAAGCCGCCTCTTGCAGTGGCGTCTCCACGGCCCTGGCTTCCGCCTACAGGCAGGGGCTTTCCGGTTATCACGCCGGGAGCATTGTACCCCCTGATTACATAGAACTCGTCCGACATCCAGGCCATGATCTGTGGAGTGGTGTACACATCGGGCGCAGGCACGTCCTTTTCAGGACCTATGAACTGGTTGACCGCACGGATCCATCCACGTGCAAGGCGCTCCTTTTCGCCGTCGCTAAGCTCCTTGGGGTTGCAGATTATTCCGCCCTTGCCGCCGCCAAGGGGAATGTCCACAACGGACGTCTTCCATGTCATCCATGCGGCCAAGGCCCTGACCGTGTCCAGCGTCTCGTTCGGATGCCACCTCAAACCGCCCTTTGTCGGTCCCCTGGCATCGTTGTATTGCACCCTGAAGCCCCTGAACACCTTGGTTGTGCCGTCATCCATCTTGACCGGAATAGTTATGGCAAGTTCCCGCTTCGGCCAACGCAACATTTCATGTGTGGCCTCGTCCAACTTGAGTATCTCCGCCGCCTGTGCCAACTGCCTCTGGGCAATCTCGAATGGATTTAACGAACCAGACATATTCTTTCCTCCTTTTTTACCGCCTGTCAGCGATTAATTAAGTTTATCTTTTTTAATCAAAGAGCATTACAACCAGTGCCCTGCCTCTCTATATTTAGAAAAAGTCTCTGTCAAGAAAGAACAGGAGATTTCGGCCCATTGAAAAACAAGATAGCCAAAAACCGCTGTTCAGCGCGGCCTTGCCAAACTCTTCCCCGGTATTGTAATAGGCGGGGTATCGTAATAGGCGGACGCTGTATATTGACAGGCGGATGGAGGATGTATCTTGAAGAAAGTCGCCATACTCTGGCACATGCACCAGCCGGACTATCGCAATCCATTTACCGGCGAGTTTACAATGCCTTGGGTAAGACTGCATGCAGTATCCGCCTATGATGACATGGCCGGAATTCTGCTCGACCACCCCAAGATGCACTGCACCATCAATCTTGTGCCGTGTCTCCTGGAACAAATCGAGGACTATACAAAGAACAATAAATCCGATCCGTACCTGGACATGGCCAGAAAAAGGGCACAAGACCTATCCAGGCAGGACAGGTTGTTCATAGTTTCGAATTTCTTCCACTTGCCAAAGGATACCCAAGTTGCAGCCTTTCCGCGCTACCTGGAACTCCTGTCCAAGAGGGGAGACAAACCCGGTGATTTCATAACATTAGCTGTAAAGAGCTTCTCGACTCAAGACATGAGGGATTTACAGACCTTGTTTCACCTGGCTTGGTTCGGCTTCGTTGCAAGGGAAAAAGAGAGTCTCCTGCGCGACATGACTGCAAAGGGAAAAGGCTTTACCGAAACTGAAAAAAACGCTGTGCTGGACGTGGGTCTGCACAGGATGTCAAGGCTGGTCAAAACATACGCAGAACTGGCCGAATCAGGTGTGGTGGAAATATGCACCAGCCCATATTGCCACCCCATATTGCCGCTCCTGGTCGACACGAATTCCGCAAAAAGGTGCATGCCGCAAGCTCCCTTGCCGCCGAGGTTCAGCCAACCCGGAGATGCAAAAAGACAAGTCCTGGAAGGCCTGGACTATGTGGAGAACATTCTAGGCAAAAGGCCCAACGGAATATGGCCCAGTGAAGGCTCGGTCAGCCCCGAGGTTGCGGATATTGCCGGCAAGTGCGGCCTCGAATGGCTGGTAACCGATGAAGGGGTGCTGGCGAGATCCCTGGGCAAACCGCTTTCAAGGCACGAAGATCTATATCATCCCTATTCGGTAAAGCCGGGTGTCAAGCTCCTCTTCAGGGATCGCATAGTATCGGACAGGATTGGTTTTTCCTATTGCAGGATGGAACCTGCTTCGGCTGCAAGAGATCTATTGTCCTATGTGAAGACCGCCGTCCCTGACAACGGAGTCATAACCATTGTATTGGACGGCGAGAACCCTTGGGAGCACTACCCGGACCGGGGCAAAGAATTTCTCAATCAATTGTATAATGCCTTATCAACAGACAGGGACTTGGAGCCTGTCACTGTTTCAACAGCAGCAAGGTTCGGATCGAAAACCCTCGAACACCTTCACTCCGGCTCATGGATCGAATCCAACTTCAGGGTGTGGATAGGCGACGAAGAAACCAACAAGGCCTGGACCCTGCTCGGCAAGGTAAGAAAGATCTTTGAAAAGGCGAAGACCGGGGGCAAGGACGAAAAAGCCATTGAAAAAGCCTGGCTCCACCTACGTGCCGCCGAGGGGAGTGACTGGTTCTGGTGGCTTGGTGACATGTTCTCATCTTTGCAGGACCCTGAATTCGACAGGCTTTTCAGACTTCACCTCGAGGCCGTGCTCAAGGAACTCGAGGAACCAATGCTGCCGGAGCTGAACAACCCGGTTTCAAGGTCCTGGGCCAGGCCTCCTGTCGAACCTGCAACCAGGCTCGTAAGCCCGAAAATAGATGGAACCACACGCTCTTACTTCGAGTGGCTCGGTTGTGCCAGGTACAACGTGATACAGGCCCGGAGTTCCATGTACAAGGGTGAGAACATCTTTTATGCCGTCCTTTTCGGTTTTGACGAAAAACGCCTGTATATCCGGCTGGATCCCCATACGAGTGACGTGCTGAATGGAATGCAAGGCAGGAAAATAGAAATTTTTTTCAACATCCAACATAAGTACGCCTGCCAAAAAGAAAATCCGGCTGCAGACAATGTTGGCCCGGCTGTCCTGTCCTACTCTTCAAAAGGGTTGAACATCGAATTCATAAAGGACCGAAAGGCCTTGAATCCTTGCCCGATCGATGCGGCTGCATTACAGGTTATAGAGCTTTCGATTTCTTTCCATGTCCTTGGTGCAGGTCCCGGGGATAAGATTGGGTTCTTTGTCAGGATTGTTGAGAATGAAACAGAGATCGACAGGTTGCCTCCCGGCGGTTTCCTGGATATTACGATTCCTGGAGATGATTTCATGTTGACGAACTGGAGCGTATGACCATGCCGCACTTGAGAAAGGATCCGGAAAAAAGGCTGTGGGTAATAGCCGCGCCACAGAGGAATAGAAGACCAAGGCCGAAAACCTTGATTGCAAACAAGCTCGATCCGTCGGCTCCCTGCCCGCTCTGTCCGGGAAACGAGGATAAGACACCGCCTGAAATAACCGCGTTTCGGGATAGAGGAACAGAACCAAATTCACCCGGGTGGAGTGTACGCGTCGTACCGAACGCCTATCCTGCCCTCAAGGTCGAAGAGGAGACCATAGCCGGGCCCGAGGGACTGTACGACATAATGGGTGGAGTCGGCGCCCACGAAATAGTGATAGAAACGCCCGAACATGACACTACACTTGGTGAAAGAAGCCTGGAGCAGGTGACAGAAATCCTTGAAGCACTCAGAGAAAGAACAGCCGACCTCAAGCAGGACCGTAGGTTCGAGCAGGTGATCCTGTTCAAGAATCGTGGAGCAATGGCCGGGGCATCACTTTATCACCCGCACTTCCAGCTCATGGCCCTGCCTGTTGTGCCCAAAGACATAGATGATGAACTCTCGGCAGCCAAGTCTTATTTCGATTACCGTGGACGCTGCGTGTACTGCGATGTCATCAACCAGGAAACAAAACAGGGTGAACGAATAGTCTTCCGGGATACGGGTGCCGTTTCATTTTGCCCATACGCATCAAGGTTTGCTTTCGAATGCAGGGTAATGCCCAGGGAACATTCATCCAGGTTTGAAGATGCTGGCCCGGACTTGTTGCGGTCCGTAGCCGGTGCGCTAAGGGAAACTTTAAGGAAGCTGGATATTGCTCTTGAGCGGCCGGATCTCAACCTGGTGATTCATACTCTGCCTTTTAACTCGGACATGGAAAATCAATACCATTGGCATATCGAGATCATGCCCTGGACCGAGCAGGCCGGGGGCCTGGAAAAGGGAACCGGCATGTTTATCAACCCGGTGTTGCCCGAGGAAGCAGCCAGGCACTTGAGAAGCTTGTAGAGACAAGCCGCAGATTGCTGTATTAAAATATTCGAAGCCTTGTTATCCTGACTTTCAGCTTGCGGGAAATCATAACAAAGCTCATATCAATGCGGTTGAAAAGTATCTCTCTGCCCGGTCAGGGAATATGGTTGCAACTCTTGCCTCCGCTCCTATTTCCTCCGCCACCTTCTGGGCAGCCCAGAAATTCGCCCCGGAGGAAGTGCCGACCAGGAGGCCGTGCTTTCTCGCAAGTTGCCTGGTGGTATAAATGGCATCATCATCCGACACTGTAATGACCTGGTCGATCATACTGGTGTCCAGGACATCCGGAATAAAGCCGTCGCCGATTCCCTGAATCTGGTGGATCCTATGCAGGCCGGGCTCCTCGCCCAGTAATGCGGAAGCCCCTTCGGGCTCGACTGCAACCAGCTTGACGCCGGTATTTTTTTCCTTGAGATACCTGCCCACTCCCTGGAGCGTACCGCCCGAGCCCACACCTGCCACAAAGGCATCGACCTTTCCATCCATTTGTTCGTAAAGTTCAGGGCCTGTCTGGAGATAATGAACCTCCGGGTTGTGTGGATTTCCGAACTGGTCGACCAGCCAGATGTTCTGATTTCGTTCCACGAGTTCTCTTGCCTTGTCCACTGCGCCCTTTATGCTCTTGTTCGAAGGAGTGGCAACCAGCTCGGCCCCGAGTGCTCGGATAATCTTCTTCCTCTCTTCGCTCATGGACTCGGGCATTACTATGACAACCCTGTATCCTTTCAGTCTCCCCACCAGTGCCACACCTATGCCGGTATTGCCCGATGTCGCCTCCACGATGACCGTATCCGGATTGAGCAGCCCGTCCCTCTCGGCACACTCGATCAAGTGCTTTGCAACCCTGTCCTTGACCGATCCGCCGGGGTTCAGAAACTCGGCCTTTGCAAAGATGGACGGCGAAAGCGTGTTCGGCACCTCAACCAGCGGGGTCTTTCCAATCAGATCCAGGACCCTTTCTGCAGACATCTATTCACCTTCCTCTGCTTCCACCATCCTTGAAGCGGCTATACCCGCCATGCAGCCTGTGCCGGCTGCAGAAACCGCTTGCCTGAAAACCCTGTCAGCCACGTCTCCGGCGGCGAACACGCCGGGTATCCCGGTGTGAACCGGGCCTCCCTCCAGTTTCAGGTAACCTGCTTCGTCCAGGGGAAGCTGCCCCTTCAAGATATCCGTCTTGGGCTTATGGCCGATAGCCACGAACATGCCATAGACATCGAGCTGCTCTGTCTCTCCGGTCCCCGGATGCTTTATGCGAAGACCGGTCATGCCTGTCTGGTCTCCCAAGACCTCGTCCACCACCCTGTCCCAGTGTATCACTATCTTGGGATGGGATTTCACCCTGTCCGCCATGATCTTGGATGCGCGAAGCTCATCCCTCCTGTGGATCAGGTGAATCACAGAGGCGTGGTTGGTAAGGTACAATGCCTCTTCACAGGCCGTATCTCCTCCGCCTATAACAGCGACCTCCTTACCCCTGTAGAAAAACCCGTCACACGTCGCACAGGCTGAAACACCCTTGCCCTTGAACCTTGTCTCCGACTCCATGCCGAGGTATCTTGCCTCTGCGCCCATTGCCAAGATCAGGGTCTTGGCCAAAAAGGTCTCACCGCCTGCCTCCACCTTGAAAGGCCTGCTCGACAGGTCCAGAGTGGTCACTTCCTCCATCAGGAATTCGGCCCCGAATTTTGCAGCCTGTTCCTTTACCTTTTCCATCAACTCCGGGCCTGTTATTCCTTCCGGGAAGCCGGGGAAATTCTCTACCACGTCAGTGGTCGTCAATTGCCCGCCGGGTTCGAACCCCTCGATAACCAGGTGTTTCTTGTTCGCCCTGCCAAGATATATCGAAGCCGTGAGACCGGCGGGACCGGAACCGATTACTATTGCATCATACAACTTTTGCTCTTCACTCATCCTATGACCTCCGCTTCCCCCCTTTTTCCGGAGCTGCTAAATTACCCTCAATCCTTTCGTGTTACAAGATCGAAAAACCTGTTAAACAGGATTCGGTTGCAAGAACCAGGACATCCTCGTTGCCCTTGTCATTATTCACCGTTCCTGTTTACCGACCCGTATTTCTTCCTGTTAACAAACAAGGCCACTAGCAACAAGATCCAGGCGAGGGATGCTGTGGCCTGACCGCCGGGTTCATAACAGCCACATCCTCCCTGATCGCCACGGCCTGTACTGGTATCCGTATC
>JAADFL010000212.1 GCA_013152945.1 Deltaproteobacteria bacterium
AAAAGGGGAAAAGGTGAGATTATGGTACTTATGATCAGGTCTTCAGGATTTCCCTGCTGATTATTATCCGCTGGATTTCGCTCGTTCCCTCTACGATCCTTAATAATCTTGCCTCCCTGTACATGCGTTCGATGGGCAGATCCTGCATGTAACCCATGCCGCCGAATATCTGGACTGCCTTGTCTGCGACTCTGCCGACTGCCTCGGTTGAGAATAATTTGGCTGCCGATGCCTCGAACCTGGCGTCTTGGTGCTGGTCCACGAGCCAGGCCGCATTATACGCAGCTAACCTGGAAAGGTGAATATCCACGGCCATATCGGCCAGCATGAACTGAATGGCCTGGAATTTTGCTATCGGCCTTCCGAATTGGACCCTGCTGTTTGCCCAGGCCTTTGTCTCGTCAAGCAGCCTTTGGGCCAGGCCGACAGCGGCCGCGCCGAGCACCACCCGCCCGTGGTTCAGTGTTTCGAGCGCTATTTTTAGACCCTGGCCCGGCTCACCTATAATGTTTTCAGCCGGAATTTCACAATTTTCGAATACCAATTCTCCCTGGTGGTAACCGCCCGGCCCCATGGTTTTCATGATTCGCTGAACCCTGAATCCGGGTGTGTCGGTTTCGATTACGAATGCACTCATTCCCTTGTGACCTGCATCGGGATCGGTCATTGCCATGACAGTGAGAACATGAGCTTCCGGGCCGTTCGTGATGAAGTGCTTGATTCCATTCAAAACATAATGGTCACCCTTCTTTTCTGCAGTGGTCTTTACCGCCGATGCATCCGAACCTGCCTCTGGCTCGGTCAAGGCAAAAGCTCCGATCCACTCGCCGCTTGCGAGTTTAGGCAAGAACTTCTTCTTTTGCTCCTCTGTTCCGCGGTTTATGATGGCCTTTGCACCTATACCGTTGTTGGTTATCAGGACTCCTCTGAAGGCCGAGTGGGCCCTGCCCAACTCTTCAAGTACCACGGAAGTTGCGAGACAATTCAACCCAAGGCCGTCGTAATCAGCAGGTATCACCATTCCGAAAAGACCGAGACGTCTCATCTCGGCCATTATTCTGTCAGGAACTTTGTCGTGTTCATCAACCTCCCGTTCCGCCGGGATGAGTATTTCGTCCACGAAACGCCGGATAGTCTTTTTCAGTTCAATGGTTTCTTCGGGAATATTGAAATTCATGCCCCTCTCCTTTCCTGGTTTTATTTTCTACCTGATATTTAGTCTCCTGTCAGGATATTTTTATTAAAAGATAGGCTAAAAAAAGATCTCTTGCAGGTTGCTTGTTTTCCCTGTGACATATTTCCGACAATAGCCTGACGTAATTGACATGCAATTGTAAGCATGGTGATATTGCCTTGTTGATTGCGGAGGTGCCGGTGTGGAAGTTGATGCAGATGCGGAGAAAAAAGAGAAAGCAAAGGTAAAAGAGATTTTATCCAATGCTCCCAAAAGCGCCAATCTGATCAACATGCTGTTAAAGATACAAGAGGCAATCGGGTACCTGCCAAGGCACGCCATACAATCGATGGCCGAATTTGCAGGACTGACAGAGAGTAATGTATATGGCGTTGCCACGTTTTACAACAGGTTCAGGTTCGTGCCGCCGGGAAGGCATCATATCCAGGTTTGCCTTGGAACCGCCTGCCACGTCAAAGGCGGTGAAATAGTTCTGCAATCCTTTGAGAGAAATCTCGGGATAGACGAAGGAGGCGTGACTCCTGATCGCGAGGCATCTCTTGAAAGAGTGGCTTGCGTGGGTTGTTGTACCCTTGCGCCCGTGGTTGTCATGGACGGCAAGGTGGAGGGCAAGGTGTCTCCGACGAAAGTTGATGGAATTACTTTGAAGATAAAGATGGAGAAAGAGAAGATGGCAAAAGAAGAGGGGGCCGGGGAAGGCGGAGGCCGGCCTCTTTCAGGAGAACAACAGGCTTGATAGAGCCTTCCCGGAAAGGAAGAACAGTTGTCCAACAAGGTGCTTGAGGAACTGAAGATAAAGGGCGATGAAGCCTGCGGTTGTTTCAGGAGGGAAACCGCATCATACATCAAAGTGGGCGCTGCAACCTGTGGGAGGTCTGCAGGAGCACTGGAGGTCCTGGATGCCTTCAGGGAGGCGGCCAGGGAAAACTCTGTAAAGGTAACCATTTCCGAGGTCGGGTGTATGGGTCATTGTTATGCGGAACCAATGGTCGAAGTCAGGAAACCCGGGTGGCCGCCCATATTGTACGGTTATTTCACACCAGGGAAAGCAAAGGCCCTGATCAAGAGATTCTTCCTGGATGATGACCCTGGCCTTGAATGGGCCATGGGCGCTATGGAACGAAACGACCTGATACCATCAGTATTGGATACTCCGAGGTTCGGCAAGGAGTACAGGGCGGTCTTGAAACGCTGTGGCAGAATCGATCCGGAGAACATGTATCAGTACATAGCGAACGGCGGGTATGAAGGCCTGGCCAAATCCCTTGAGATGGGGCCGGACGAGGTGATATCCGTTATAGATAAATCAGGTCTACGCGGTCTTGGCGGCGCAGGGTTCCCAACAGGTAAAAAATGGAAAATCTGCAAGATGCAGAAGGCTGATGCACACTATGTCGTTTGCAATGCAGACGAGGGTGATCCCGGCGCATTCATGGACAGGACCTTGCTCGAGAGTGATCCTCATTCCATCCTGGAGGGATTGATGATCGCCGGCTTTGCAATAGGTGCAAAAAAAGGCTTGTTCTACGTAAGGAACGAGTATCCCCTCGCAGTCGAGAGAATCGAAAAGGCTATTGAAAATGCGCGGAACAACAAAATATTGGGAGATGGTGTTCTTGGAAGCGATTTTTCATTTGAGGTAGAAGTGATCCAAGGTGCGGGCGCATTTGTGTGTGGTGAAGAGACCGCGCTTATAGCAAGTCTCGAAGGTAATAGGGGAATGCCCAGGCCCAGGCCGCCTTTCCCGGCACAGGCAGGGGTCTTCGGCAAGCCGACTGTCGTCAACAATGTAAAGACCCTTGCAAACGTGTCTTACATCATGCGTGGAGGAGCGGAACGCTTTGCCTCGGTGGGAACCGGGAGCAGCAAGGGAACCGCTCTCTTTGCACTTGCAGGAAAAATAAGGAATCCCGGGCTGGTGGAAATTCCCATGGGCACCTCATTGAGGGAAATAGTAATGGAAATCGGAGGAGGTGTGCCCCCTGTAGTAAAGGCATCCGAGCTTGCCGGGTCTGTTCCGAAGAGGGTTGAGAAAAAGTTCAAGGGAGTCCAGATTGGAGGACCTTCCGGCGGGTGCCTGAATGAGGATTTGTTGGATACGCCGGTGGATTTCGACAGTCTTCAATCTTCGGGCGCCATGATGGGTTCCGGCGGGATGGTGATACTGGACGAGGACAATTGCGCGGTTGCAACTGCGAAGTTTTTCCTTCAGTTCACGCAAAAGGAGTCGTGTGGAAAGTGCACTTTTTGCAGAATCGGCACAAAGCACATGTTGGACATTCTCGAAAAATTTGCAAAGGGGCAAGGTTCAGAACAGGACCTGGAAAACCTGGAATCCTTGGCACGTGATGTCTCCATGGGTTCTCTTTGCAACCTGGGCAAGACAGCGCCCAACCCGATATTAAGCACTCTGCGATATTGCAAGGACGAATACAGGGCCCACTTCGAGGAAAAACGCTGCCCATCGATGGAATGCCAGGATCTCATTGCATATTACATCGATCCGAAATTGTGCCAGAAGACTTGCGACGCCTGTGTTGGAAGTTGTCCGACCGAGGCCATCTTTACGAGACCCGACGGCATCAAGGCCATAGAACAGGAAAAGTGCGTAAAGTGTGATTCCTGCATTCAGGCTTGCCCACCACAGTACGACGCCATATACAAGGTTTCTCCCATAGATGATTTGCCGGAGGAAGCAAAGAATGCTGCGCCTGTACAGGATGGGAAAACATGAATAACAAAGTCAAGATAAATATAGACGGCAAGGAAATACAGGCTGAAGCAGGAAGCAGTTTACTTCAGGCGGCCCTTGACAACGATATTTACATTCCCCACCTGTGTTACCTCGACGGCATGAAAGAACCCCATGCCGGCTGCAGGCTCTGTTTCGTGGAAGTCAAGGGATTGCCGGGACCTGTCACGTCCTGTACCACCAAGGTTGAAGACAACATGGTGGTAAGAACACACAGCCCGGACGTGGATCGGCTGGTGAAGCACGCCTATGAGTTGATAATCTCAACACACCCCATTGTGTGTAAAACATGCCCTGCAAACAGGAGTTGTGCGCTCCAAGACATGGCAAAAGAATTAAGGCTGCCTTTAAAACCCGGAAAGCTGAATAAAATTCTCCCTGATTACCCGATAGATGACTCTCACCCGCTTTTCATCCTGGATCCTAACCTTTGTGTCCTTTGTGGGAAATGCGTGTTTGTTTGTAACGAAGTCGAGGGAGCAAGGGCCTTGGAGTTTTTGTTCCGCGGGATATCAATGAGGATCGGCACGGCCGCCGGTCTGCCGTTGGCGGAATCGACATGTACTGGATGCCTGAAATGCGTGGATGTCTGCCCTGTGGGCGCACTGTCGAGAAAAGCGAATCAAGTGCAGGCCGGATAATCGGATCCTGCCCGTTTTTTATTGATTCAAGGCATTGGGTTGTGGCCGGGATTTCCAGTTTGATGTTTTCCGCAAGGCGTCTTTGTTGTTATCCTGCTTGCTGCTTTTTGGAGGAGCAACAGCCTGAATGCGATTGCTTTCAATCAATGTCGATGATGAATCGAGTGATGTATTGTTCATTGTGCAGGCCCGGACCGTGGGACCTGTGGAACTGTTCCTGAAAAGAGGGCGTTTCGATTCAACATTGTTGGGCCTGGGACCATTGCACACGTCTGGTTTGCCCGGGTCCCACCGGCTCGTGATATGCGGCATGTCCGGCTTGACTTTAAGCCCCTATATTTCAACCTTGGGTTCAGTCGGTCAGGGCCTGTCCGGCCTTGACTTGGATGCCGTGGAACTTACAGGTAAGGCTCGAGTTTTGTCGATGATTTACATATCAAAGAACGGACACAAGGTCATGCCGCTCGATTCAAAATGGTTTCGCCATGTTCGGGGAACAAGAGGCCTGCTGGAAAAGGCGCTGTCAAGGGCCGAACACGAAGGGGCCTGGGCCCTGGCTGTTGGATCCGGCGCGCGGGTTTCGGCTTTTGGTTCAGTTGCTGGGCGTTCCTTTTACAATGACTCGATTTCATGGGCCGGTCGGGGAGGTCTCGGAACCAGGTTGCTGAAAGAGCACAACATAGCTGCAATCTTGCTTGATGCGCCCGGAAGCGCTGTAAAGGCAGTGCCCATGCGGCCTGGTGGAAAGGATTTCCTGTTCGATCCAAGGCTTTCAGCCAAGGGCACTCTTGTGGCCAATCTCGAAGGTCTGGGTGATAGGGCCTTGTGTATCAATGCCATGAGCGCAAAATTCTCCAGGAAGGAGCGAAGCCGCATATTCGAGGACTTGTTGAAGCCGGGTATGTTGCGGGATGAAAATGAAAAGGGTGGTATGTCAAGGGGAAGGAGTTGTGGCGAGGTTTGTCAAATCGCATGCCGTAGAGAAATAGGTGGAGCCAGGGTGGATTTTCAGCCTTTCTCTTCTCTTGGACCGAACATCGGGGTATTTGGCAGGGATCATGTGCTGAGCCTTATTACGGCATGCGATTATCATGGTTTCGACGCAGTGGAGTTGGGAGGGCTTATTGCCTGGGAACTTGAAAGAACAAGTGTTTTGAACGATTCGGCGTCTTTCGAGGAAATTAGGGATCGCCAGGAAGAATGTTATAAAACAGCTTTGTCATTGATTTCAGACATTGGGTCCGGGAAGAGGATGGATTTGGCAGCGGGGCTTGCTGCGGCAGCCTCCGACAGCCGGGATAGGGACAAGGCGCTTTTCCTGTCCAATGCTCGCGGCGGAGGAATAGCTCCATTGCAGTACTGGTCTCCCGGTGTCCTGGCACCGGTAGCGCCTCAAGGCAGGTACCATACATATTTTGGGACCGATTTTATTCCGCCCTTCGAGCTGGGAAGATTGTGTAGCGAGAGGTCTGCAATTGAACTTGCCTTGGACGACCTCGGGCTGTGCCGCTTCCAGCAGGAATGGGCGGAAGAGCAGCTCGAGGAATTGGGCCTGCTATATGGCAAGGAGGATGAGAACATTTTCAAGCTCCATGCACGAATGTCCAAAGAGCTGATCGAGAGAACCTCTCCCTTACCGTGGGCCACTGCACGTGCAGCAGAGATGATCAAGGGGCACCTTGAATCCTGGAAAGATGAAGAGCGCGGATTTGAAGGAGAGGATCTGTCCAAGTGGACCGACCTTTTTGAAAAGGATCCGATGTCAGCCTCCATATCCTATTGGCAGGAGTTGAAAAAGGGCATGGAAGAGACGATGATTATTTAAAACGACCTGTCCTGGCTTTTTCGAACTCCCTGTTTTTCTCCCCGGGATGACAAAAGGATGCGGAAAATATTATCGGAAGCGGCTCCTTTATGTCAGTTTTTGAGTTGCACCGTTGATTCTTATTGTTAAGCTCTAAAAGGCTGGCGGCTGATAGCCGGCGCCCTTGGAGTATGCATTGGACCATGAGCACGGATTCAGGATGTATCCACCAAGTATGGGCAAGCCCCAGTCGATTTGGAAGATAATGCTGTCCCATCACCCGCCTGCCATGTTCGATCGTTGCTACAAGGTGGGTTCCGTGCACATTTGCGCCCGCTGTATGGGCATCTATCCGGGCCTTGCTCTGGGCGTGGCTGTATTTTTTTGGCTTCCACCTTTTCCTGATTGGTTGGACTGGATTATACTGCTTGTCTTGCCTGTCCCGGCTCTGTTGGACTGGGCTGCATACTGGGTCTGGTCCGAGCCCGGCACGAATACACGCCGGACATTGACGGGTGCATTGCTTGGCATTGCTGCGGCAAGAAATCTCTATCTCCACTGGCAAAACCCGTTTTGCCCCAAGGTAATAACTCAAGCGGTCTTGTTACTGCTGGCAGCAGCAGGACTTTGGTTTTTCGGTTACAAGAGAAGGAAGAGGCTGAGTACGGCCGACCTGCTCAAAGGACAGGAGGTGAGTAATGGATCTTCGAGGCAAGAGCGTGGCGATTCTGGTTGACCAGCAGTACCAGGAGATGGAAGTGTGGTATCCCTATTACAGGTTGATCGAAGAGGGCGCCGAAGTGCATCTGGTGGGGCCCGACGCCGGTGTGACATATCCTTCAAAGCTGGGTTATCCGGCAACCAGCACCCTGTCGGCCGATCAGGCTGCAAGCCGCGATTTCAACGCAGTGATTGTTCCAGGCGGCTGGAGCCCTGATTTCATGAGGCGGGACGAACGCATGATATCACTGATACAAAGCATGGCCGGCAAGGACATGGTTTTTGCAGCAATCTGTCATGGCGGCTGGATGTTATGTTGCACAAGCATCTTAAAGGGCAGGAAGGTTACAAGCTTTGTTGCGATCAAATATGACATGATAAATGCCGGGGCAACTTGGGTTGATGAGCCTTGTGTCGTGGACGGTAACATCATAACCAGTCGAAAACCGGACGACCTGCCCCTTTTTGTAAGCGAGATTATCAAGGCAATCTCAAAACAGGTCATTTAAAGCCGTTAAAGGTGGTTTTTTTTGGCCTTTGTCTTTCCAGGCTTTGCGCCGGCTTTTTTCGAGATTAGGGCTTCTGCGTCCCGAACGATTTCCCGGGCAAGATTGGAGCTTACCTGCACAAGAGATTCCAGCCTCGGGCTGGAGAGGAAATATTTTATATTATTGATTTTTGATTCACCGGTTGTAGGTTTGTTGTTCTTGGATTCGTCGTTAATGTCAGGCTTAATCTTGTAAAGATGCAACCTCGTGCCGGTTGTTTTCCCATTGTTGAAATTTATATCCAGCACGTCTTGTCCGTTTGCCGGCATATCTGTCATGGCCCCTTGATATTTTCTTGCTCTGAGCCTGAAGAGCTTGGCAACCCAGTTGGTCGCTTCCTCGCTTTCCTCACCGGGACTCTCCTTGAAGGCCCAGTTATTGGACCTGCTGATTTCCTCTTTCTCTCCTTTCTTCTTTTTTTGCTTTTCCCTTTGGTCAACGGATTTCATCCTGACCAGGGTTTTGCTCTTTGAGCCAACGGCTATTTGCAAGCTTTCCGCATCCTTCAACTTCGGGCCGAACGGATCTGTTTCCTTGAGTCTCGTGGCAGCCCACTTCAAACTGGATACAATGTCCGAGTCGGCTACGAATACTTCACCGGTATCCTCCAGCATGATGTACCTTCCGGCTGTTCCATAGGTCGGTTTACCGACCCTGATCTTGCGCGTCTTGGACTTGAATCGCACCTCCATGTTTCCCGTCGGCGGATCGAGACCAAGCGAGATCAATTGCTCTGATTCGGGTTTGCCGAGGGCCCGTTTTGCCTTGAGGGACGAAAAGCCGGCCAATAATTCCAATGCCTTCTTATTGCCCTTGAAGTGACTCGAAATCTTCTTTTCACTTTTCTTTTCAATGTTTTCCTGCTTGCCGGTTGCCTTGGTATTCCTGGACGGGGTTTTTTCACCCGGTTTTACTTTTTGTTGCTGATTGTTGACATTTGCCGCCTTGGCGTTTTTTGGTTCGGGCACAGTCTTTGTCACGAAAATATCGGGGAGGCCGTCCTGCTTTTTCGCCTTGGAGACAACCACGTTGCGATTGCCTTCTTTGTAGCTGATTTCCGTTACGGGTGAGCTTTCTTTCCATACAGCCACTCTGGCCGTATCTTCAGGACCAACCTCGTTTTGCCCTGCATATTTCCATGAATAATATGTGGCTCCCAAGGCCAGGATGAGCAAGGCCCCATGGATATACGATCCAAGCCATCTCATGGCTGCACCCCCTTTCTTCTCCTGCCGGAGTAGATCAGGCCCAAGGCAAGTACCAGGGCCGGTACCAGGAAAACCATGCCATAGAACCAGATCATGTCGTCTTGTCTTGTATGTTCTATTGGGATGTCCTCCCCTGATTCCACGGCCCCTGTGACACCCTGTATACCTGCGAGCCATCGAATGGAGTCCGAGGCAAGATAGAGATTGCCCAGGTTGCCGAGGACCTGGTCGGTCAATGCATCACTATCGGAAAAGATCAAGGCACGGAAACCATGCGATTCCTTCTCCTGTCCAGCCTTTGTTTTCTCGGTTGTCTTCTTTTCTTGGTTGTCTCTCTTCTTCACGGCAGCCATGAGATTTTGTGCGCCCCTTATTTCATCGAGCTTGCCGTCTAGTTTGAAATTCCTGTTCTTGTCCTTGAATGTGCCTGAAAGGCTGCGCAATGGAAATCTTATCTCAAGATCTGAACGTGGATTATTTATTTTTGTCAGGCTGCCGGCATTAAGGAGAAATACAGGAAGCCTCCTGGCCTTGTGCAATGTATCGACCGATGGATGGGAAGAGTAACTCACTGTTGCCAGTAATGCCTTGTCAGCATCGGTGTGGTAACGTCTCAAGTGGACCCTGTCGTTCACCAACAGGTCATTGTCGAACTTGATGCCAAGGTATTTCAATACCTTGGACAAGCCGGCATCATAGCCGGGATCGAGGGCAATAAGCAGTCTGCCGCCTTTGCGAACATAAGCCATTATGGATTCCACTTCCTCGGGAAGGAAAGGATGTCTTGGCCCCAGTATGAGCAGCATGCTGCAATCACCCGGAATGCTTCCGCCCAGTCCTTCTTTTATGCCCAAAGTCTTCAGCCGGTATCCTGTTACCTCCAGGATTTGCTCGATCCCGCGGATGGTCTGTGTGCCCTCTGCTCCCGAGCCGGCCTCCATGTGCCCTACTGTTCTATATGCCTTTTTAATCGGAGAAGTGGCCTTTGTGAATTTTTCGGCAAACCTGCGATCAAGTTGTCTCAAGATCCGTCTGGCCTTTTTAATGTTATCACCTATGTACAGCTTTTCGTGTCGCTCGCCACTCTCGAGCACCATGGTCCCTTCCTTGCGTACAGTCAGTTTCTTGGCTAAATCCGGTTCTAGAAAACGATCGTGCACCTTTACTTGTATCCTCTGATTGGCGGCCTCGATAGGCTCCAGGTAGGTCTTGACCTGCTCCAGGACTTCGTTGGCCCTTGGAAAGAAGAGGTGTATCTTAAGATTTCCCTCGAGCCTCTTCACCATTCCCAGGGTCGCACTGCTTGGCGATGCGGTTCGAAAATAACTGTAATCCAACTGGTAATCATGTTCTGTTGCAAGATAGTCAACTGTGAACAGGAATGCAGCCGCTGCCGCGAGACTTACTCCTCCTGCCACGGCCTGTGACAGCCTGGACTTCTCGAGCCCCGGCGCTCTTCTCATCGGCCTGTAAGCGACTTCCAAAAACAGAAGCGGCAAGGCTCCGAGCACAAAGACAACCAGCCAGATCCTTGAAAGTATTACACCTGTATCCGTACCTGAATCCAGGCCGAACAATGAAAGAAATTCATCAGTGGATAGGCCGTAAAGGAAAAGGGAAAACACCACTACCAGTGTTGTGAAAAGCAATTTTCTTTCAGCCTGTTTTTTTTCGGCGTCAGCCTTCAGCAATAGCACTATTCTTGCCGCCAGACTGGATAGAACCAGCGCCGTTCCCACGATGTCGAAGGTGACTCTGGCCACACCTGCACCGGCCACCCTCTCGCCGAGGTACAAAGCTATACCACCCGTGAACAACGCCCAGGTTGGCAATGTGCCGAGCTTGATATCGGTATTCATGACCACCTCCTGGCCGCCAGGACCCTGACAGACAATATGAGGAACAGGTAGGTGATTGAGGCATAGTACACCAGGTCCCTTGTATGCATCACTCCTTCCATGAATGGCCTGAAATGCAGGTTGTGTAGGCTCAGGTTTTCAAAGACTCCTGCAAGCGGGGGATCCGCTACTGCCGCGAGCAGCCAGCACACCAGCAGAACCACCAGTATGGCTGCGCCCACAACTCCGGAAACGACTTGCGACCTTGAAAGAGAAGAGGCGAACAAACCGATGGAAAGCGAGGCGGAGCTCAAGGCAAGTAACCCTATGTACCCTACGGCCATGTGTCCTATGGAGACTTTGCCGTGAACGAATATCAGCAATGGCATGTATATGGTCAAAAGAGTAAGCCCGCCGAGGAAGAGAAAAGCAGAAATGAATTTGCTGAAAACTGTCTCCCAGTCCGAGATTGGCGCGGTCCTAAGCAAGACCATTGTGCCGGTTTGACGCTCTTCTGCAAACAAACGGATAGACAGGAGAAGAGCTGCAATCATGGTCGTGCCTGAAGAGAAATAGAAGAACTGTTGCAATACCTCTGTGGAAAGCCTGGCGCCTGCTCCAAGCGCGAATGCATTGAAGAGCAATCCGTCTATCAGAAGAACCGCTGCACCTATGATGTAACCCATTGGATTTCTCAGGTACGTCGACAATTCGTGCAGAACTATGATCCAGACTCTATGCATGTCCTTGTACCTCCCCTTGCGTGTCCCTTGTAACCTTTAGAAAGACCTCTTCGAGATCATCTCCGGCCTTTGCAAGGCCCAGGAGATCCAGCCCTGCCCCGACAAGGGCCCGGGCGGCCTCCGCCCTGATGTCTTTTGAAGTCGATACGTTTATATTTATTTGTTGGCCTTGGCCCTGGTCAAACCGGATATCTTCTATTCCATCGAGCTTTGTCAATGCTTCTTTGGCTTTTTCCATGCTTCCTTTTACCGTTATGTTTATTGCACCGGCACTTGTGAGGCGCGATGCCAGCTCGTCTTCCGTGCCTTCGGCCACGACCGCCCCGTCTTTCAGCAATATGAAACGGCTGCATGTCTCGCGAACTTCAGCCAAGTGATGGCTGGAGAGGAGGATGGTACGATCAGATGCGAGTCTTTGTATGAGGAACCTCATTTCCACTATTTGGACCGGGTCGAGGCCGGAAGTAGGTTCATCCAGAATTACGAGTTTTGGGCCATGCACGATTGCTTGTGCTATTCCAAGCCTTTTCTTGAAGCCATGGGACAATGTATCAGCCGTTTGTTCCACCACTTGACTCAAACCGGTCTTTTCGACTGCTCCAAGCACTGCGCTTTTTGCAGATGACCTGCCGAGGCCTCTCAATCTGCCCAGGTAATATAGATATTCCGATACCTTCATTGCTGGATAAATCGGCGGATTTTCAGGCAGGAAACCCACCCAAGTTCCCAGGCGCCTCGGTCTTTCGGCCAGGTCCTGGCCGTCGATTTGTATTCTCCCGCCGCTTGGCAAAAGGTCACCCGCCATCATTCGCAGAACAGTTGTCTTGCCTGCGCCGTTGAGGCCCAGGAAACCTACTGCCTCTCCCTTTCCGATCTTGAAGTTCACACCCATGACCGCAGGCTTGTCTCCATAGAACTTGGTGAGATCGCTTGCAATTATCACGTTGTTCACCTCCTGAAAATTAAACCATGATATATCCTTGGCGACACGGGTCGCCGACTATTGTTAAACTATCGAGGTAAGTAATCTATTCCCTGTAATTGGCCGGTTCAAGAGAAAAGCATGGTGGCATGGTTGAAGTTACGGGTGCTGTCAGTATGCTGAAATCATGAACAAAATTAATCCCTGCAACGCAGAAAGAAAGCCACGGCCGTTCATATGTCGGAAAATCCTTGAGACCTGAAAACAAGTGGACCAAAAGCAAAAAGAAGAAAATCAGATATCGGTATCTTTGTTTTTCTCGGCATGAGGATGTTTTGCAGGAGCCTTACGGCGTGGCAGATGCCTGCCGCCTTTCTTGTGGCTGTGCCTGGGCCGCTGACTGTTTCCGTTATCTTCCCGGGGTTTTGGTTTTTCCACATGCTCGTCTTTTTGGATTTTGTCCTTGCTATGTGCCGCTTTTGCCGGGGTTCTGCCCCTCGTGGGACCACGGGCCTCGGAGCCGGTTTCTATGAATTCGATTTCCTGTTGATCCCTTGTCATTCCCGGACCGAACAGGATGACAATCTGTATGCCGAACTCGCGTTCGAGTTCCAGTAACGCGGATCTTTCCGCGTTCTGAAGATGCTCGGCCAATTCAGGGTGTAGAGTCACTCTTACCTGCGTGAGCCGTCCCAGTGCAGCCCTTGCCCGAATTTTTCTTAAAAGATCCAGCGCTGCGGAAGATGGTGATCGAATCCACCCGGAACCCCCGCAGGTCGGACAAATCCTGCTCGTCTGGCTTCTACCCTCTTTTTTCAATCTCTGCCTCGTGAGCTCCAGGACTCCGAATTCAGATATCCTGCCCACCCTGATTCTTGCGCGATCTTTCTTGAGCACCTCTTTTACCGCCCGCTCTACAGCCTTTCTGTTCTTGAGAGAGGCCATGTCGATGAAGTCCACTGCAATGATTCCGCCCAGATCTCTTAGCCTTAGCTGGCGGGCCAGCTCTTCGGCAGCCTCCAGGTTGGTTTTGAACGAATTGGCTTGTGGGTCCGAGGAACGAAAAGACTTGCCTGAATTTACGTCCACTGCCACGAGTGCTTCCGTGGGATCAATCACGAGCGACCCCCCGGATGGAAGTGGAACCTTGCGCTCGTAAAGTGATGACACCTGCTCCTCGATCTGGTACTTCACGAATATGGGTGTCTGTTCTTCGTATAGCTTGAGCCTCCTTCTCAGGTTGGGCATCACTTGTCTGCAATAGGCTTCTGCACGTTGAAACGCCTCATCCGAAGAGATAAAGACCTCTGTGGTCTCGTTGTCAAAGTAGTCCCTCAATGCCCGAAGGACCAAATCACTTTCTCTGTGCAACAGGCCGGGGCTTTTCCTCTTCTTGGCCCGGGTCCTAATTCCGGACAATAGCTTGCCCAGCCTGTTGATGTCCCTTTGCAGCTTGGCCTTAGTCTGGGTCGCACCTGCTGTTCTCAATATCACGGAAACACCGTCGGGAATCTTCAGTGTATCCAGGATCTTTCTCAACCTTTTACGTTCTTCTTCGTCGACCTTTTTTGATATTCCGCCTTCACCGGGCCCGATCATAAGGACGGTATACCTGCCGGCCAGTGACAGGTTGCTTGTAAGGCTGCATCCCTTGTTGCCCACGGCATCTTTGACAACCTGGACAATGATCGACTGCCCGCGATGGAGCAATGCCTTTATGCCGTCTCTCCTGGACTTGCCGGATGGGTAAATCGAGGGGTTGATATCATCGATCGCCAAGAAACCGTCACGTTCTTCACCGAAATCCACGAATGCAGCGTTCAAGGAATAAATTATGTCCTTTATTACGCCTTTGTAAATATTCCCCCGCAAGCTGGCGGTTGTCTCGCTCTCTATTTCCAGTTCCACCAGCTTTTGATTTTCGACCACCGCCACCCGCACCTGGTCGCTGCGGGCCGCATCTATGAGCATCTTCTTTTTGGCCATTTTCTTCTACTTCAATTTTCCCTTGTTAGAATGTTACATCACGGGAACACGTCCCAGGTTATTTTTATCGCCTATTTTGCCGGAATACAAACCATATTTTGGGACATCCTTATTTCTCATGACCCGGAACTTTTTCCACCCAGGTCCGTCTGTAGAGATATGAAGCCCGGATCCATCAATCGGGCAGGGAGGTGGAGAATGTCGAAGAAGAACAGAAGTCACAGGTATGGTTCCATCGGCGCGGACAGGACAGGGCAGCCTGCGATGGTCCCATTGATGGCCGCGGTTTTCATGTTGATTCTGGTAGTAGTGTTTTCGGCCATGGTCAGGGCCGGGACAGTGGACGGGGAGAGTCACGGCGAGCAGTTGGCCCGTGCCCTTCAGGCATTGCCCGAAGGTGTCAATGACAAGACCCTTTCACCTTTTTTCTTCGTGTTTTCCGAAAATTCGGACACGGATCGCCTTCCACTAAAGAGCACCAACGCAAAGATCAAAATTGCAGGTGTGGTGGCTGATGTTCATGTGTCCCAGGTGTACAAGAACGAAGGGAGAGACACCCTGGAAGCGGTGTACATCTTTCCCGCATCGACCAGGGCCGCGGTGTATTCAATGAGAATGACGGTCGGTGAGCGAATCATCAATGCGAAGATAAAGAAAAACGCCGAGGCCCGAAAAGATTACGAGCAAGCAGTGGCGGAAGGAAGGACCGCATCCCTCCTTGAACAAAAAAGGCCGAACGTGTTCCAGATGAGTGTTGGAAACATCTTGCCCGGTGACGAGGTAAAGGTGGAATTATCCTATTTCGAGGTGTTGGTGCCGAGAGATTCGACTTATCAGTTCGTGTATCCCACGGTAGTGGGCCCAAGATACACGGGTAAAAGCGGTTCCAACGCACGGCCTGAACAGGGATGGACCCATAACCCATACCTGCACCAAGGCGAAAAGCCCAACTATGCCTTTGGTCTGAACCTCACATTGAGCAGCGCCATGCCGATCGCAGCCGTATCAAGCCCGAGCCACAAGATATCGGTCGAGTACCAAGGAAAAAACAAGGTCAAGATCGGGCTTGAAAATGGGGAGCATTCCGGAAACAGGGACTTTGTGCTCCGTTACAAATTGGCGGAAGACAAGATTGAAAGTGGGCTGCTCCTATTTCATGGAGACAGGGAAAACTTTTTCCTAATGATGATGGAACCCCCGCAAAGGGTTCATCCCGAACAGGTAGTGCAAAGAGAATATCTTTTCATACAGGATGTTTCAGGTTCAATGAATGGATTTCCCCTTGATACCAGCAAGGAGCTGATGAAAAACCTCCTGGCCCGCATGGATGAACACGACTACTTCAACGTGCTGACATTTGCAGGCGGAAACGAGGTGCTTTCAAGAGAACCGCTTGAGGCAACAAGCAAGAACAAGAGACTGGCCGAAAACTGGCTGAACCAGTACAGAGGCGGTGGAGGAACAGAGTTGCTGCCTGCTCTCAAAAGAGCCCTCTCGATGCCCAGGACCGAAGGTGTCTCCAGGATAATAGTTGTAATAACAGATGGTTATGTAAATGTAGAAAGTGAGGCTTTCAAGCTGATAAGGAAGAACCTGGGCCGGGCCAACTTGTTTGCATTTGGAATAGGAAGCTCTGTGAACCGCCATCTCATCGAGGGTATGGCCAGGGCCGGCATGGGCGAACCATTCGTTATCTTGAAACCTTCCGAGGCAAGGGCCGAAGCGAAGCACTTCGCAGACTATGTGTCTTCACCACTCATGAGGAAGATAAAAATCGAATTTCGGGATTTCGAGGCTTACGATGTTCAACCGTCCGCTATACCGGATCTGTTTGCCGAGAGACCTGTTATGGTAATCGGAAAATACAGGGGTGAGGCCGAAGGTTCCATTGTCCTGTCCGGCGAAACATCCATGCAGACCATGTATAAGAAGTTGGAAGTCAAACCATACATGGAGTCTCCTGACAATTCCGCTTTGAGATTGCTCTGGGCCAGGAAGAAGATCCGTGAACTTGCAGACCTCGATGCCCTGGGGGCCAAAGGTGATATTAAAAGCCGGATAACAACCCTTGGACTCGCTTACGGATTACTTACCGCTTACACATCCTTTGTTGCAGTGGACACGGAAATAAGGGCGGATGGAAGCAAGAGTGTCAGGGTCAGGCAACCTTTACCGATGCCACAGGGTGTATCAGACCTCGCGGTCGGCGGAATGGCCGGATTCGGTGCAACAAGAGGCGCGGGAAGATACAAGCGGGCTTCCACGGGCTTTTTCGGGAAAATCGTAGGCCTTCTAAATGCGCCTGCTGCAGCGCCGGAACCGGTTTTGGCGACAGGTATGCCTGATAAGACAACAAGAGAAGACAAAATAAAAGAGAAAAGTATGGATGCCTCCATCAACCAAGTTGCGATCATGTCCTTGAAAGTAGAAACAAGGAACGCTCATGAAAAAGGAATAGATCGTGTTGCAAGGCATTCAATGGAGCGTGCCTTGAGCAAGGTGAAGAATATATTGGCCGGGGATATTTCTTCAAAAGCGAAGTACATCAAGAAAGTAGTGCTTACGGTCAAAATCGAGATTGCAGCTAATGGTGCGATGAGCGGACTGGATGTCAATATCATGCATCTCAAGGATGTTGGAATATCGAATAAGATAGAAGCTGCATTCAATGAGGCGTTCAAGGCTGCAAGATTTCCCTCTTCATCAAGCAAGACAGTGGTGATCTGCAAGGTAATCCTTCGGGTTCGATGACGGGATATCCCCGGTATAACCAAATGTTGATAGTTAAATTACATGCCGGAGCACGAATCTCATTGTCACTCTTTGCCGATTGATGATTGACCGGGCAGTGCGAGTCTGCTTATCCTGGCGGTAAAGAGGGACGTAGATGGCGAGTTGCTGGGCAATCATTTTTCTGGTGTGTGCGGCGGTCCCTCCCACGGGCCAGGATGAGTCCGGAACCAGGGCCTACTACAAGGCAGTGGGAAGCCAAAGAGCAGGTAAATTTAAACAAGCCCTCGATGCACTGGACGCTCTGGCCCGGGAACATCCGGAAGACCGGTTTGCGGATGACGCGCTTTTCAGGGGAGCCCAAATATGCGAGCAGGATCTGCTGGACCTGGACTGCGCCTTGAAGAGGTACAAGAAAATAATTGATTCGTATCAAAGGAGCAGGCTCTTGATCAGGGCCAGGAAGCGTTACAAGTACTTGTCTGAAAACCGTTCTTGTGGAGACAAGCTCTTGTTGGAATTCGAAAAGATAATCCGGACAACCCCGCTGTCCGACCCGCAAAGGACCAAGGCGGGTATGTCGGGAATGCAAAAGATTTTAAGGGATCATCCAACGTTTCCACAGAGAAAAAGGGCCGAATACTGGCTGGCAGAGGCGGATTTCCACTTAGACCATGAAAAGAAGGCGATCGAGAGGCTGAATAAACTGACAAGAGCAGGGGGAGAATGGTCGGTCCGTGCCAAGTTGAGACTGGCAGATTTATGGATGGCCCGGCGGGAATATGCAAAGGCATTGAGAGAATATGAAGACCTGGGTAAGTCAACACTGGGCCTTGCAAAGCGGGCCAGGCTTTTCCTGTGGGAGAAACGAAGTGCCATGTTCGGTCTTTTGACATATGTCCTGCTTCTTATGGCATTGTCGCTATGGATTATCCGGGCTGACAAAGGAACGGGGAAGTTGTGGCCCATGCCGCAGGAATTCACCTTTCTTTTGCCCCTGGGCCTGCTAATCGTAATGATGGCCATCTCTGCTTCGAGGCTTCTCTGGATGCCGATATCCATCATCGTATTTGCCGGGCTGTTCAGCTTATACCTTTCGGGCGCGGCATTCAGGGCAAAGGCGCCGGGAATAAAATCCATTGTCGTGTTTTCTTTACTTGGCCTGGGCGGGTGTTTCGGCCTGGTCTTCTTTGTCCTGTATCACTTCCAGCTCTTGAGTTCAGTCGTTCATACCTGGATATTCGGAGTCAACGGATGAGACAAAAAAAAGAAAAAACAAGATTTTCACACATCCTATCATTAAAGACAGGGTTGAACCCAAACTCGAGCTCTCTGGGAGCCAATACCACGTGGCTGTTGGTATGGTCGTCGGCATTGGCGATTTTCGGTCCCGTATTGAGCCTGGCAATTAGAGGAATTGCAGCCGTACGCAAGAAAGACAAGCCGGGAAACACCTGATGGATTTCAGGCCGGAACATTTCGGCGGACTGCTCCACCTGGCGCATCCCAGGTTGTTGCTCTGGCTGGATGAGAATCTGGCATCTGTTTTCAAGCAGGACCCGGGGCAGGATGTTTGCCGGCATACGGAATTGACAGAGGGCGGCCCATCTCAAAGAGAAAGTTTACTTGGCGCTCCCATCGAAGTGCACATGAACCTCTCCGAAAGGTGCTGGACGGGATGCAGCCATTGCTATGTAGATGCAACACCAAGCGGGCCGGTAATGAATCCTGCACGCGCATGCCGCTTGCTCGACCTCATGGCGGATGCACGAGTATTCCATGTAGCCCTGGGAGGAGGAGAACCCCTGGACTATCCCGCGCTCCTGGAGGTGGCGCATCATGCCAGGAAGAGAGGAATCGTGCCCAATCTTACGACCAGCGGAACAGGTCTGAACGAAAAAACGGCATTTCGACTTACAAGGGTGTTCGGCCAGATCAATGTGAGCTTGGATGTGCCGCCCGGACAGGGTGATTCGTTCAGGAGTGACTTGCATGTTGCCGAACAGTCCCTTGTAATGTTGAGGAAATATTCGAAAAACGTTGGAATAAACATGGTGTTGTCCAGGAAGACTTTCAGGCAACTGAACAAGATCATTGCACTTGCCTCAAAACTTGGGCTTGGCGAGGTGGAACTGCTGCGATTGAAACCCGGCGGCAGGGCTTCCTCAATTTACGAAAAAGAGCGAATTACCGCAAGCCAGGGCATTGAGCTTTTGCCGAGGGTTCTTTCCCTGGCTATCAAGTACAGGACCGCGATTCGAATGGATTGTTCCCTGGCCCCTTTTATCTATTACCACAGGCCCAATCTTGACGTGCTGTCATTTTTCAATATCCGGGGCTGTGAGGCGGGAAACATGTTGGCGGGTGTCGATGCCTCTGGAAATTTAAAGGCATGCTCATTTTCGCCGTGGATCGAGGGACCGGCCGAGCACATGCTCGATTTTTTCGGCAACAAGGGGGCGTTCACAATTTTCAATGAATTGGAGCAGACCCTCGGCGAACCTTGCGCCTCGTGTGATTACCTCGAACTCTGCCGGGGCGGTTGCAGGGCTGTTGCGTACTTTCTGACAGGTCAGGCATCTTCGCCGGACCCGGAATGCCCGGTTGTGCTTGGATTACCTTCTCCATATGTTTCCTTGAAGACAGCTATGATCTCCTGGATAGGAAGGTCTGAATAGACTCCGCGGTAATTGACGTATTCAATATGCGGCTGGCCGTACGGATCGACGGGGTGAAACACTGCATCGTGTTCACCATCCAATTCCACGAGCAATGCCCCTGCTTTCCGGGCTGTTTCTCTGTCAAATGCCGGTGTAGCCTTGATCCATTTATTCTTGATCCAAAATTCAACATAACCATGAAACACGAACAGATTGGTTCCCATTATTTCCAACAAGGCCGCCGGTGTCTTGTGATTTCTGACATCGGCAAATCCGAGCCTCGTAGGTATTCCTGCGGCCCTGCCGAGGGCTGCAAGCAGTACGGCTTTTTGAACACAGTATCCCTTCCTGTTTTTCAACACCATCGTGGCTCTGTACATTTCCGGCGGATCCATGGCACAGTATGGATCATACTTGATATGGTCACGAACGAATTCGAACAGGGCAATGGCCTTTTTTACGGCATCGAGGCCGGAAAAGCCAGAAGCGATCTTGACAATCTGTTTCGCCCTGCTCTCAATGTAATGTGTTGATTTCAGGTAATCCGCAGGTGGACTATCCTTGCCGGACATTACTACCGGGTCACTCATCACCCTGGGCCTCTATTTTGTCCTTGATTTTTTGGAAAAAGCCTTTTTTCTTTGCTGAAACTTCGATACCGGCATCTTTTGCGTACTCCCTCAACAATTCTTCCTCATGCTTGGAAAGCGACCTGGGTATGGCTACATTCAGCTCGACAACCAGGTTTCCCCTGCCGTACCCCCTTATGAAGGGGATGCCGGCCCCTTCCATGACCAGCTTTGCACCCGGCTGGGTCCCGGGTTCGATATCCAGTTCCTTGTCTCCTTCAAGCGTTGGAACAATGATTGTGGTGCCAAGTATTGCCTGGATAAAAGATATTTCTTTTTCCACGAAGAGGTCGTTTCCTTCACGGCGCCACCGGTTGTCTGGTTTTACTGTAATAAAAACGTACAGGTCTCCCGGCCGGCCGCCGTTCTCACCTGCCTCTCCCTCACCTGTCAGTCTCAACCTTACGCCTGAATCCACTCCTCCGGGTATCTTTACCGAAACGATCTTTGGTTCTTCCACCCGCCCCGAACCATTGCAGTTCTTGCATGGATTCTGCACCACTGTGCCGGTGCCGTGACACCTGGGACAAGTCCTTTGCAAGGTGAAGAATCCCTGCTGTTGCACTACAGCACCGGTGCCGTGGCAAGTAGGGCAAACAATTGGCCGCGTACCGGCTTCGGCGCCGGTGCCATCACAAGAAGGGCATTCGACCATTTTCGTGACTTCAATATCTTTTTCACATCCAAAGACAGCTTCTTCGAACTCCAGGGTCAGGTCATAGCGAAGGTCGGATCCGCGCAATCCCTGCCTTGCACGGCTGCCTGAAAATCCAAAAGGAGAGCCACCGAAGATCTCGGAAAAGATGTCTCCAAAATGGGAAAAAATGTCCTCCATTCCGGAAAAACCGGAAAACCCCGAGCCCTTGAGCCCTTCATGTCCATATCGATCGTAGATTGCCCTTTTTTCCGGGTCTGACAGGACCTCGTATGCCTCGGAAGCCTCTTTGAACATCTCTTCCGCTTCCTTGTTTCCAGGATTACGGTCTGGATGGTATTTCAAGGCAAGCCTGCGGTATGCCTTTTTTATTTCCCGTGCTGATGCATTTCTCTGAACATTGAGTATTTCGTAATAGTCTCGTTTCAACTCAAATGACCTCCAAGAACGGTGATGCTCCCTCAGCGACTTTCAAGTGTCAATATGCTGACAAGTGTTAAAAAGCTCACGATCTGAAATGATCTCAAGGATAACCGTTTTGATTTTTTTTCGAGATCGATGAAACGGGACTGAAAAAAAGATGATGGGAAAATATTGTGGTCCAAAATCCACACTTACGTAATTTCTTGACGCTCAACCATCCTTGCCAATATAATCTGTATCCCGTATGGAAAGGAAAAGATGATCTTTTGTATTGAAGGTCGGTCTGGTAGCATCTTCGGTATCTGGTGGAGATTAGTGCGTTGAAGTTGGATGCCTGATTGCTACAGATCTTGTTGAGGAGATTACGATGGAGTTTCTAGCAAAGTTTAATCCTTTTACGATGGGTGGGATCTGGATGTTCCTGATACTGCTCGTGTCTGTCTATACCTTCACACTGATTGTGGAGCGAATGTATACCTTATGGTTTCGATACAAGATATCAGCCAACCAGGTGTTGAATCAGATTCTTTCCTTTGTGGATGCAAACAATTACAGCAGGGCCATAGAGGTATGCAATGCAAGGCAGAACCATCCTCTTGCCGTGGTGTTGAAAGCGGGTTTAATGAAAGCCAACAAGAATGACATAGAGGTAAAGCGGGCGCTTGAGCAGGCCATGCTGAAGGCTGAAGCACAGATCCAAAAACGCACGCCCTACCTGGCTACCCTGGCCAATGTAGCAACCCTGCTGGGGTTGCTGGGTACTATTTTTGGACTGATAATGGCATTCGAAGGCGTCGAGATGGCTTCGGCTGCAAAGAAGCAAGAGGTACTGGCGCGAGGCATTTCAGTTGCAATGGGAACCACGGCATTCGGCCTGATCGTGGCCATTCCGACGACAATTGCGCATGCCATAATAACGGCGCGTCAGAATTCGATCATTACAACTATCGAGGATGCCGCCATGACCCTGTTCAGCTATATATCTTCAAAGAACAGGAAAGCGGCGAGACATTGAATATTGAAGTCGATGCTTGGGATTAGAAAGAGGTTTTTATAATGAAATCCAAAGGGAAGACGAAGGAGGAACCGGTCGATCTCAATATGGTTCCCATCATGAACCTTTTTCTCGCAATGATTCCCTTTTTGCTTATGTGTGCGGCTTTCTTTCAGGTCTCTGTGATAAATGCTTCTGTTCCGGCCTTGTCCGAGGGCGGCGATTCATCCCAAGAGCCGAAGAAAGAGCTGCAAAAGGTTACAGTAAATGTACAGATAACCAATTCAGGCTTCGGAATATCAGCGACCGGCGACCAACCTGATGCAGAACTCAAGGCCTTGGGTGGGGTGATCCCCAAGAATGGCGGTAAATATGATTTCGAGAAATTGGCCCAAAAAATGAAAAGCATAAAGGACAAGTACAGAAAGAGTGATACTGTCATTCTCCTGCCTGACAAGGGAATACTTTATGATACTTTGGTTAAAACCATGGATGCTACAAGAGAAAGGATATTGGACAAGAAGCTTGATACAAGGGAATACCTTTTTACAAATGCAGTGGTTTCGTCCATTTTGTAGGGAAAACTGAAGGCAAGGGAAAGAATCCGGAAGGGATAAATAAAGCATGTCGAGGAAGAGGACCAAAGAAGTAGAGGTCATGTCCTTGAATCTGACATCGATGATGGACATGTTTACGATAATATTGGTCTTCCTGATTTTCAGCTTTTCCAGCCAGGACCAAAATTTAAAATTGGACGGGGATCTCACTCTACCCGAGTCGATAGCCGGGCTCGATTTCAAGTGGGCGATAAATGTCAATATAACGCCTACAGAACTCAAGGTTGAGGGCAATCCGATAGCAAAAGTGAGAAACGGTAAGATATCAGGAGTAAAGATAGACAAAGATAAGAAAAGAATACTTCCTCTTTACAACCTGTTGAAAAAATACAAAGAAATAGAAAACCGGGAGAAGGTCAACCCAACTGAAGACGAGACAGTAATAGCCTTCCAGGCCGATAAGAATTTGCCTTTTCAGTTGATAGATTTGGTTATGAAGACAGCGGCTCAGGCCGGTTATCCTAATTTTCGTTTTGTGGTCCTGAAAAAGTAGCAGGAAAGATCGAGGAGAAGGCATGGTTCGTCAATCCCCAGTAGTTCAGGTGTTCATCTTCAGGGAAGGACGATTCTGGGGCACTGAACTTTTTGCGCAACAGCAAATAATAATGGGAAGGAGCCCCGACGTAGACCTGCAACTCGACGACGATGTCGTTTCGCGAACCCATGCGGCAATGTCACTTGAAGCAGGAAAGATGGTCTTGGAAGACTTAAGTAGCGCCAATGGTACATTTGTTAACGGAGAGCCGGTGGAGCGTTGTTACCTGACTTCCAGGGACGAGGTTTCCATTGGCTGTTACACGTTCAAGTTCAAGGTGCTTGGTAAAAAGAAGAGCAGTGTACAGGCTGATGAAACAAAGCTCATTGACCGGGAAAAGGCATTGAAGAGTATCAAGGATGGTACGGCTCTTCCCCTGGAAGTTGAGGAAGAACCCGAAACCATGGAAAGCGTAACCGTCCCGGGTACACCGAAAGGTCAGGATAAGCAGCCATCCAGGTCCAAACAGGAGGCTGGGTCCTTGTCATCCAAGCGCCTGGAACAGATGAAACGTAAAACTTCGGTGTACAAGGGAACTCCCTTTGAAGATGAGGTGCCTCTTCCTGCCAAAAAACCAAAATCAAGGCCCATTAAACAACTGGCGGATCACAGGCAGGAGATCCTGGCCGCCTTGAGACAGGAAACAGGGGGAGGGGCATTCGATCGATCAAAAACCGGGGACCAGTCATTGGTGGAGGAAGAAGTTGTTTCCTCCGAGAGCATGATTGAAGACGATGCCTCTCTTGGTGTTTCTGAAGAGGAACTCTATTCCTACTCCGGGGAATCCGGCAGAAAAGCGCTGCCCAAAAAGCGGCCATCTGCTGTTGAAGAGATTCATGCTTTCGGGGAAGGCCATAGAGATTACAAAGATGAACCCGAACAACCGTTATCCTCCTTTGATGAATCTCTTGACGGGTTGGATAATCGTGACGCTGCTAGGGAAGCGCCGACTTTTGACCAAGACGATGTGGGAAACGATCTTGCAGGCACTTTTGCAGGGGAAGAGGCTGGTGCTCTTGAATCAGCCCCGGAAGAATACAGCGATTATGGTGATGAAGACGATGAAGATGAAGAAATGGTTCCTCCCGACTTCGTGGAACCGTTTTCACTATTGAACAACTTGATAAAAGAAAACTTCAAGAGGCCCGTGGTCCAGACCGTCCCGGAACCGGTTGTCGAGATAATAGGTTACACATCCGATCACAGTGTGGTGAGATTCGATCAAATCCGCAAGGGACAAAAATACAAGTTAGGACCCAGGGGGTTTGTCCTCAGTCATTTTAAGAATCAAGATACATGTAGAGTCAATTTCACTGATGCGTTTTCCGGGAAACTCCTGGCCAGCGGGAAAGCTCTTTCCCTCGACCAGCTTAAAAATGAAAGTAACATATCGAAGAAAAAGAAAGACGGAAATATCTACTCGTACAACTTGATGGAAGGAGACTACGCCAACCTGAAGCATGAAGGCGGAGGCTCCTTCCTGAGATTCGTCAAGCCGCCTAAATTGCCGCCTGCAAGGACGTCATTCAAGCTGGATACATTGAACATCAAGATATTTGGTTCCACTTTCATAGCCCATATTATATTTCTTGGTATACTAGGGTTGTTTTCGAGATCAGTGACTGCCGGTAATGATGTAGACTTGGATCGATTTGCCAAGGTGGCGGTAAAGTACGTCGAGATGGAAAAACCGGAAGAGGAGGCGGAGGTCCCGCTCGATCAACTCCCACAACCGGATAAGAAAGAAGAAATAAAGCAAGACAAGACCGAAGAGAAGAAGGCTCCTCCAAAGAAAAGACGAAGGAACAGGCGCAGCAAGAGCAGGCGGCGTGGCAGCGGAGGAGGAGGAGGCGGCGGCGGTGGAGCCGGAATAATGGCGGCCCTTGGCAACCTCTCGCAGAAAAAGGCCGCGACGAACATTGTTGCGGCTGTTTCCAACCTGGATGCAGTCCGTGTCCCAGGCGCCAGGTCGCGATTCAAGGTATCCGGACTGGTGACCAAGTTGCCGACCTCGAGCGTAGTGGTTTCAAGGGGGCGTGGTGTCGGAGTCAAGGCCGGAATAGATCTTCTACGGGGAGGTAAAGGCCGGGGCGGCAGAGCCGGTATCGGCCCAGGTGCTTTAAGAGGCGGAAAGGCGGGCCGGAGATCGGTAGGCGGAGTTGTATTCAAGGCGCCCAAGAGGCGAATAAGGGTAAGGGGACATTTGAGTAAGGCTGCAATTGCAAAAGTGGTGAAACAACACCTTAGGGAAATACAGTATTGTTACGAAAAAGCGTTGCTGATGAATTCGAATTTACAAGGGAAGGTTCAGATGCAATGGACCATTTCTATTTCAGGGTCGGTAACCATTGTCAAGACCAAGCAAAACACCTTAGCAACGCCTGCTGTTGCAATGTGCATTTCAGCCAAGATCAAGAGGTGGAAATTCCCGAAACCCAGGGGAGGCATAGTAGTGGTCACCTATCCCTTTATTTTCAATACGGTGGGCTTCTAATGGTCTGCGGAGGGACAAATAAATTGGTACATTCCTCTAGAGGTACGGGCGCGTTGAGGTTTTTCATTGCTCCCATGCTCTTTGTGATGTTGGCATACTGTCCGGTATCACGCGCTGATGAGGATGAACTCGACTACGGCAAGATTTACGCGGTACAGCCGAGGGAATACCGAATGAACCACGAGTTCTCGCTTTCATTGGCCTTTTTGCCTCTTGATGCATTCTACAAATACTTTGCCATAGGTGGTGAGTATGTATTGCATATTGATGATTTCTGGGCTTGGCAGGTGATCCACTTTTCTTTCAGCCAGTACATGGACGTTGATACCGGGCTCAAAAAGGAATTGCATAAAAAGTGGGATGCCAGTGCCACCAGTACCCCTAAACTCAAGTATTTTCTGGATACAAGCGTCATGTTGAAACTGCTCTATGGAAAAGCAGCAATAATGAATGATTACGTGGTGCAAGATGAGACATACTTACTTCTTGGAGCCGGTGTTCAACATATAGCAATGTTTTGGTTTCCTGCCGTAAATCTTGGCCTCGGCTTGAGAGTGTTCATCACCAAGACAATCTCATTGAGAGGTGAAGTCAGGGAATACATCTATTTCGAGGAGGGAGCGCGCAGCAGTGGCGGAGGTGTACACAGCACTCTATATCTAGGGCTGGCTTTTTCCTACAATGCTTTTGCAGAGGAACCTCACATTGAGGAAAAGGTGAAATGAATATGGTTACCCGCTTGAAATCTTGCGGTCTGTTTACTCTTTTCAGTTTAGCCTTGCTCATTGGATCAGCGCCCTGCCGGGCTGCCGACTCGAATAAGTCCGGAGACGAAGAAGTCTTTGTTGAGAAAAGTGCATATGGCCCGGTTCAAAAGAGAGTGTTCGCCCTGAAGCAGGAACTCTCTCTCGGGTGGGCATACCTCCCACTGGATGCTTATTATAAAGGTTATGGGGCGCAGATTGCCTATACCGTACACTTTGACAACACTTTTGCTTTGGAATTATTCAGGGTGGGATGGTCTTATAACAAGGATACAAAACTAAAAACACGGCTCATCGAACAAATGCCTGACGTTTCTCCCACCGAGTTTCCGGCGATAGTCTTTTTTGAAAACACCGATTTGATAATGAAAATTCTCTATGGGAAACAAAGTTTATTAAACAGCTTTGTGCTCCACTATGAAATTTTTGTTGCGGCAGGAGTGACATTTGAATATTTGAATTCAGACAATATCACTCATGCGAAATCGGATAAGGATTATAATCGCCAATCGATGTTTCACTTTGGTATCAACGCCGGGATGGGATTCAGACTATGGTTTTCACCCAAGTGGTCTTTTGTGGTCGATCTAAGAGACAACTTGGCTCTCTTGAGTTTCACCGAAGATGAATTTCCACTGAAAAATGCGGCGATGCTAGGGATTTCTATTGCGGTAAACCTTTGAGATAAAGGGGCTATCAATGCGAATAAGATGGCTTTTTTCTGCTTGTATAGCCATGTCGGTATCGGCATTCATACCGGCAGGCAATACCCGGGAATTAAAGTTGACACATCAGACCGTCCAGGCAGAAAAGAACGGCGAAGACAAGGATAAGAACGGCGGACAGGACAAGGACAAGAATAAGACCGGGGATAAAACCGGGAAGAAGACAGAGAAGAAGACAGAGAAGAAGACAGAAAAGAAGACAGAAAAGAAGACAGAAAAAGAGAAAAAAGCAGAAGAGGGATTGAGTGAAGAGGAGTTGAAAGAACTCGAGGGCAAGGTGGCAAAAGAGGAAAAGAAAGTAGGCCCGGAGGTTTTCGACCAGGGAGTAAAGCTCTACTATGAGAAGAACTATGTCATGTCATGTAAGAAATTATGGGATTACATGGCCGGTAACGAGCCGGGTGCGGAAAAATACGGCTATGCTGAGTTCTTTATCGCTAAATCATTGGAAGGTCTTGGCTTTACCCATGCGGCTATGGAGTATTACTACAATGTCGCCAAGAACAGGACCAAGCCCGAATTGCTGCCTGATGCGCTTCATGCAATAGAAAAAATAACCAGGAATCACCCATTTGACCAGGGACTTATCCTGTTGGATCTAATCTATGATACTACGTTTGGATATATCCCAAAGGATCTTTTGAATTTCATTCAGTACTACCAAGGTCTCATGGACTACCGTAATGGTTTCATACGATGGGGAAAGAATCATTTTGCCAAGATCGAGAAAGATTCGTACTACGAGTACAAGGCTAGATATGTTAAGGCCGTGTACGAATTGGTAAAGTATAACCTTGAGGATGCAATAAAAATATTCAAGAGTATCTTGGCCTCAAACATCAAGCAGGCCGATGTGATCAATAATACGAGGCAAAGCATCGCACGAATACTCTTCGAGCAGAAAAAATACAAAGAAGCCTATGACATGTACGAAAAAATAAATTCGCCGATAGAAAAACAGGCGAGTGTTTTCATGGAAGAAGCATGGACCCAGTATTATCTTAAAAATTATCAACGGGCCATGGGCCTGCTCTATTCTTTGCAAGCTCCATCCTTCAGGCATTATTTGAACCCGGAGCGTTTTATAGTCAAGGCTTTGATTTACAAGAATCTATGCCATTACAATGCAGCCAAGGATGCTGTGGCGGAATTCCGGGAGAAATACAATGATGCCCTTGAATCCATATACAACCGAGTGGGTTTGGAACAGGATCCTACTATCATGGATGGGGCTTTACAGGAACCGGAACTCGTGGAACTCAGCAAATTCAGGAATCTCTTGGATAACGAAGTATATTTGCTTGGTAATTATATCCTGGATTGGTCCGACAACGGCCTTTTGGATCACTTGGCAAAGATCTATGATCTCAAAATTCGTGAAGTTGACCGTAAGATCAAACAAAAACTTGACAAGGCAATCAAGGCGTTTGCGGAAAAGCTGCTGGAATACCAGGAACAGATGAATCTCATGGATTACGAAATCGGCCTGGCCATATACAAGCGCATCAAGGGCACGCCTACTGAAAACAAGGAGCAAAAGGGAGAGAACGAAATCCCGTTTTATGGGGTCAACGTGTACTATCCGTTTGATGGCGAATTCTGGAACGACGAGATGCATGATTTCCGCTTCTTCATTGAGGATCGGTGCTATGGCGAGGAGCGGTGGGAGTAATATCGTGGTGGTGAGGAATATGAGAAGGAGCCTACCTGTCCTATATTTGATTCTGATGATGTTTTCAACGCCGTTCTTGTGCGGTTTTTCATTAACCAAGGATGCCGAGGAGAAGTCTGAATTCATCGAAAGCCTGATGCAGGACATTGTCAAAGTGGATCACTCGATAGGAGTAACCAAGGAGCTGATCAGGAGATCCAAAAATGCCTCCTTCCTGCCTGATATCATTTTCAGGTTGGCAGAGCTTTACGTGGAAAAATCCAGATTGGTCTATTACCTGGAAGTAGAAACAAAAGGAGCTGATCAAGCTGTTTCGTCACCAGAGGCCAAGTTGCTGAAAAATGAGGCTATTACAATTTACCGGGATGTCATGCACAGGTTTCCGGAGTACAGGTACAACGACAAGGTTCTTTTCTTTATGGCACATGAATTTCACGAATTGGGCATGCATGACGATATGCTGGACGCATATAAAAAGTTGGTGGACGATTATCCGAAGAGCCCGCTGGTTCTCGAGTCGTTATATATAATCGGAGACTACTATTTCAATCGTGACCAACTGGACGATGCAGAAAAATATTACAAGAAAATTCTCGAGTACAGGGAATCTCCGATTCATGACATGGCCAGGTACAAATTGGGTTGGATCTCAATAAACAAAGCACGCACAGACAAGAAGTATTGGCGAATAGCCATCAAGCTTTTCGAAAGCGTTGTCTTGTCAAAGAACACGACGGACAAGGGTATTAAGGTCGATACCAACAAGATGGTCAATATCAAGCTCGAAGCGCTCAACGGGGTGGTATTTTGTTATACCGAGGTCTACAAACCGAAAAGGGCATTGGAATATTTCGAAAAGCTGGCCAGTTCGAAGCAACTTTATATGCATGCATTGAGCAAACTTGCGAATAGGTATTTCATCAAGGAACAGTTCGACAATGCTGCATTGATCTATAGGCGGATAATAGCTCTTTCCAATGATGTGGAAAAGAATCTTGATTATGCACAACGAATTTATGACGCATCCAGTTTCTCGAAAAGAAAAGACAAGGTTGACGAAGACGTGAAGGCCATTGTAAAGGCGGCTGAAAATTATACCTATTCCTGGCGTATTCCGGAAGAAGAGAAAAAACAACTTGCCAAGGAATTCGAGGTGTACGCAAGGGATATCGTAACCAAGCTCCACATGTTGGCCAAAAAGCGTAATGAGAAGAGAGCCTTCAGAATAGCGGCGCGGGCTTATAAGGAATACCTGGATTTTTTTGATTATTCCCCCAAGTTCATTGAAATGAAATTTAACTATGCTGAAGCATTGTTTGATTCAAAGCAATATTTAAAGGCAGGTGAAGCGTACGAGGATGTGGCGCGACTGAAAAAGGAGAGCAAGGAAAGAAAGGACGCGCTTTATTCCGCCATCCAATCCTACCAGTACGCCCTGGGTGATTTGAAATACTTGACAAGGTTCGAGGTGGTGCAGGCCCGGCAGGGTTTAAAACAACTTGGTGCATATTTCGTAAAAAAATACCCCAAGGACCCAAAGACCCCGACAATAAAATTCAACGTAGCAAGAATGTATTACGACCAGGGCAAGTATAAACAGGCAATCGAGTCCTTCCTGGAATTCATTAAGCAATATCCAACAGCAAAAGAAGTGACGATTGCAGGCAACCTCGTGTTGGATTGTTATAAGCAACTGGAGGATTACAAGGGTTTGGCCAAACAGGCCAAAGCCTTTGCCGCGAATCAAAATATAAAGGATGAAAAGTTCAAACATGATGTATTGGCAATAGCGGACCAGGCAGAGGAAAGGCAACTCGACAAGGCAAGTCTCCAGGTGGCGGCCGAGGGTGGCAATGCCTTGGAGAAGCTTATTGAAATAGCAGACTCCGGGGACAGCGCGCTTAGTGAAAAGGCCCTTTATCGTTCCTTTGTTATGGCCAAGGAGAAACGAAACATCCAGATGGCTTTTAAGGCCGGTGCCCAGCTTGCGGCAAAATTCAAAAAGTCGAAGCACCTGCCTGATGTATACGCGACCTTGGGCAATTTTTCCGCCCAGACCGCGGATTTCGAGAGGTCCGCGTCCTTGTATGAGGATTTTTTCAGCCATTTTCCAAACATGCCCGAGGCAAGGGAAGCCATGTTCGCAGCGGCAACCTTTCATACTTATCTGGGACAGTATAGAGAAGCAATCAAGGACTATCGAAAGCTGTTGGAAAAGGAGACCGGGCAGAGAAAGGGTGAAATACTGATTTCCATCACAGAGGCCTATGCGAACATGGAAGACTGGCGAATGGTCATTACCATGGCAAAAAAGGCCTTGGCAGAGATTTCCGACAGCGTCAAGGCACACCTGCTATTGGCAAAGGCTTTGGAGAAAAGGGGTAAAATAGCAAAGGCCAAGGAAGCATACATGATGGCAGCAAGCGTGGGCGGAGGGTCTCCGCAAGAGACGCATCTCGCAGCAGAAGCTCAATTCAGGCTCGGTGACATCATGTTCAGCGAGTACAAGGATATCAAGTTCGGTGCCGGAGAAGCTGACGATGTAATCTTTCAGAAAAAGATGCAGAAGTTGGGACAGGTAGAACAATTCTATGCCGGTGTGGTCCAGATGAAGGATCCTGAATGGGCAATAGCATCCCTTTACCGGCTGTCCAAGCTCTATGAGGATTTTGCTTCTTTTCTGAAAAAAGCTCCGATTCCCAAGGATCTGAAAGGAGCGCAAAAAAAACAATACAAGCAGATGCTGGCTAATCAAGTGAAAGAGCAAAGCATGACGGCAAAAACATACTTGAGTACTTGTGTTAAGACCGTGCGTCAGAAAAAGGTTTTCGGTCCGTTTGCACTGGCTTGTATCAGGAATGAACCTCCGGTAGAGCAGGTGGTGAGACGAAGATCTGCAGGCCGGGCCAATGTTTCTCGTGTTACGGACTTCAAAAACAAGCTGCTTAAAAATCCGGCTGACTTGGAGGCCATGGATAAGTTGGCCATGGCTTCAATCGAGAGCGGGGACTACTACATGGCCAAGCTTGTGCTTAGCCGGGCACTGGAGACAAGGGAAAGTCATGCCCCCAGCTTAAACCTCATGGGTGTCGTGTCGCTCTATATGGGGGATGACCAGGACGGTTATAATTATTTCAAGAAGGCCCTGGAATCAGACGTTCAGTTGTTGCCTGCAAGAATGAATTTAGCGGCCCTGTTCGTGAAATATCAAGACCTGACAAGGGCCAGGGCTACTGTCAAGATGATTAGAGCGAGACTGAAGACGGCAGATCTGTCGACACCGGACTTTCATCCAATTGTTAGAGATGCGGTTGAGACACTGAAGTTGAGGTGAACCCGGTTTCAGGGGCTGGAGGCGATATGATGGCTGACAGGGCTTATTTCGGGAAAATGAAGATGCTCTTACATTGTAAGCCATATATTATACCCTTCAGGGCTTATATTGTTGTTGCCCTGGTTTTTCTTGTCTTCGGCCCGGGCTGCGGGCTTAGATATACTGTACCCAAGGACTTGATTAGGAGGCTTCCAAAGAGCAGCAGGAAGTCGGTCTTTCAGGCCAGAACGGTTGTAACCATTGCAATTGACAAAAAATCAAGTGTCAGGAGGAAGATAGCAAGTACCCGACGTGAAATAGAGCGTACAAAAGAGAGAATTGAGGATTTACAGGCAAAAAGGTCCAGGACCCCGGCCAGGAAAAGGGCCAGTTTGGATTTGGAAATCGCGATGCTGAAAGCCAAGTTGGATTTCCTGGATGAAAAGATTGATTTTTTAGAATTCAAGCTGAAAAAAGCGGCAAAGGAACTCTTGCTGGCCAAAGCCAGGTTCGAACTTTCCAAGGCCAAGCTGATTAAAAAGCATGCCATCAAATTTTCCGGAGACATTGGAGATTTTGAGGATCAGGTCAAGGATCTTGAGGAGGATGCCAGGGATTACAAGAAGGAATTGGACGAAAGACAGAAAGAGCTGAAGGCTGAAGAAAAACAGTGGCTGGCTGTAAAAGAGAAATATTATGCATCCGTAGGAGAGACTTCAAGGGGTTGGTGGACCGAACAGGAACAGGAAGGGCCTGCTTCAGAGGGTGAAAAGGTAATAGAAAACAAGGGAAATCCTCCTAAACAGCCGGGAGGCGTATCAGAGACCGAAAAGCCGGTGGATCGAATTTTGAAAAAGAGGAAGGCAATTATCAGGGATGATTTCAGATTGGCATTTCGATTCGGTGACAAGGCTTCTTTCTTACTGGATGAAAAAAATCCGAAGATGAGTCTCATGCTCTGGACATTGGATTTGGAGGCGGATTATTTTATTCATCCAAACTTTCCTATTTTCATATCCTTTAATCCAGGTATAGGCCAAAGCCTGCGTAAGGGAGAAAAAGACGAGAAAATAACTTTTCTGCCAATCATGATAGGTATGCGATATCAGGATGCAGAGGGAATAGCTCTTCCCTATGTCGGAGTATGTTTTGGAAGCCAAGTCGTGTTTGGAGACAGGGAAACGAAAACAGGTATTGGCTTCAGGACCAAGCTGAATTTCGGCATCGATGTCCGGGTCACTCGAACTTGGTCTATAAACCTGGAAGCCGGAGTATCTTATAGCCAGGTGCAACTTGAATATCACAAGGAGACCGACTATAGCGAGCCGAAGAGAACCAGAAAAACTTTCAACATGCTGGATGGATACATAACTGCAGGGGCTGCAGTCCGGTTCTAGTGATAATGGAGTCTTGAATATGTGGCGGCGCCTATTAGTAACAAGTTGTCTGTTTTGGGCTATTGTCCTGTCGGCTTATATTGTTCCGCGTGTTGCTGGGGCAGAGGAAAAGCAGGGCGCCAAGACCGACTTCAAAACAGAGAAAAAAACCAAAAAGGCGGACGTGATAATAAAAGGCAAGGCCAGGATCGGTGACACGCCAATGATGGAGGTGATTAAAGATTATTCGAACCAACTCAAGGAAGATCCAAACGACTCGGATGCTTGTTTCAATCTTGGCCTGGCGTATCATAGTTTAGGCAAGCTGAAAGAAGCTCGTAAATATTATGAAAAGGCGATTTCCCTGAATCCCCGGGACCAGGATGCCAGGATGAATCTTGCTGCTGTTCTTACAAGGACCGGTAGGTTGCCGGATGCGGTTAAATTATATGAAGAAGTGATTGCAAGAGTCCCGGATATGGCGGAGGCCTATTTCAATCTTGGCGTGGTGTACACAAAGATGGGCAGGTTGGGCTTGGCCATCGGAGCTTATCAAACCGCAGTGGCAGTCAATCCCAAGATGGCTCTTGCCTTCTTTCAACTGGGGGAACTCTATCACAGCAAGCTCGATTTCCAGAGCGCCGAAGAAGCATATTTGGATGCGTTGAAGGTGGAACCCGGATTGGCGGATGCTAGAAACAATCTTGGGAATATTTATTATGAGCAGGGAGATCCCAAGGATGCCATTGAGCAGTACAAGAAGGCTATAGAAATTACGCCTAACGACCCTGAATTCCATTATAATATGGGGTTGGCCTTAGTTAAATTAGGTAAAATTGATGAGGCGATCAAAGAATACAAACAGGCTATCAAGCTTGCCCCTGATTATGCCGAGGCTTATAACAATCTTGGTGTAGCCCTGGGCCAAGCCGGTAAATTGAAAGAGATGATCAATGCATACAAGCAAGCGGCAAAATTGGCGCCCAAATATGCTGAAGCACATTTTAATCTTGGCTTGGCCTATTTCGCCCAGGGAAAATATGACAAGGCAATAGCCAAGTTCAATGATACCTTACTTGTAAATAAGAATTATGCCGATGCCCATGCTTATCTCGGAGAAGCATACTACCGAAAGGGTGATATCGGCAGGGCCCTGAGACATTTCAAGGAGGCCATTGCCATTAATCCGACCAAGGCCGAGTTTAGAAGCAAAATGGGTATTGTTTACATAGAGGAGGGAAACCTGGACCAGGCGGAGTTGGCTTTGAAACAAGCATTGGCCATGAGCCCGAACGATCCGTCCATTAGGGTCTTTTTGGCCAGGGCATATATGGAAAAAGGTAAAAAGAATGAAGCATTAAGGGAATATGAAAAGGCAGTGAGCCTCGATCCGAACAAAGCTGATGCTCACGAGGCCTTGGCGGATATCTATGCAGAAAGAAAAAATTTTGCCAAAGCGATAGCACATGCCAAGGCGGTTGTAAGAGTCAAGCCCAAGGATCCGGCCTCCCATGTCTTACTTGCAAAAATGTACATTGCACAGGATTTGCTCGACCTGGCTGCAGCCGAACTAAAGCGTGCACTTGAATTAGATCCCAAGTTTGCACTTGCATATTTTCAAATGGCTGAATTGTTCTATCGCAAGGGTGATGTGAAGGAACAAATCAGGTACTATAAAGAGGCATTGAAGCTCAATCCAAAGTTGTCCAGCGCCCGGCGTTCGCTTGGGGTTGCATATTATCATCAGAACCAATTGGACAAGGCAATAGCAGAGTTGATACGATCTTTGAAGAACGATCCGCGATCAGCCAAGGCCCATTATTATCTCGGTGTGTTGTACTTTGATAATGCCTTCAAAAAAAACGGGCAGAAACAGAAATATTTAAAGAAATCAATAGATGCATTCAAGAAAGCACTTGAATGTAACCCAAAGATGGCTATTGCAAGGCATCGCTTGGGAAAGGTTTACGAGGAACTGGGAAACAAATCTCTTGCATTGAAGCAATATAACGCGGCTCTTCAGATGGACCCTAAACTAATGGATGCGAAACTTGATGCAGAAAGGCTGGAGTCAGAGCTTGGGGGCAGTAAAACCAAAACAGGTAAAGATCTTCAGCCAAAAGCGAAAATCCAGGATGCATCATCAGGCAAAGGAACCAATGAAAGCAAAGATGCAAAAAAGAAGTAAATGACCGGAGTTGTTTATTAGTGCTTGTTTTTTTTTAACAGGAGGAAAGGGAACATGGATAGGCGGGTAATGCTCGTGGGAGGGTCCTTGGCCCTGTTTTTTTCGTTCCTGGCAGGTTGTGAGGGGGGTAAATACGAACGCCTTCCAAAGGCAACGGAAAAAGAAAAAGATGCACTTACCGAGAGATACAGGGCATTGATAGAGGAGGCCAAGGGGCTCAAGCCCGGCGAAGAGATCAAGCTCACACATCACTTCAGCGAACCCATTTTAAGCGATACGTCGCTGGAAGACTTTAAAAAGAAGATGGGATCATTTGTGAGTGAAGCTGCGGCCGGCAAGTGGGACAATGTCAAAATCATGGGAGCCAGGGCTCCGGGCAAGGTAAGGCTGCTTCTCATCGAGCTTGGTAAAAAATCAGGGGCAATTCCTTTTGTTCAAAGTGCTGACGGGTGGAAGCTGGATGACATTGATGCGGCTTCTGGAAATTTCGATAAAGATATCAATCTCAAGGGCAATGTGCCGAAGAGTCCTGCTTCCATCTTGCTTTCGGTTGCAATTCTACAAGATCCACAAGCCGGTTCAACGGAAAAGGTAACAAGTGCACTTCAGCTTGCGAAAATAAAAGATGAAGCCTTGGCTCGCCGTTTCCTGGCTCATGAGATCAGCCCCTGGCCAAAGGCTGCTTTGCTATATGCTGCATGGAAGGGCGGGGCGGCTTGCGAACCGTTTGCAAAATCATTTCCCTTACCGGCAGATGAACAGAAAGACCTGTATGAGGATGACACGGATAGTTTCAGGACCCTATTGAAAGGCCTGATTAATTGTGCTGTTTCATCAAAGTCCCTGGAACCCACAAATGTGGTTTACAAGGGCTGTCATGATGCTTCAGGTGGTCCCAGGAGCGAGTATGTAGATCCAGTGGTGGAATTGGCAAACAAGAAACCGGAATATATTCTAAAGGCAGCTATCAAGGCAGGCTATCCTTATAACGAGGATCCGGTGGCCAACATAGTTGTAGGAGCATTGCACGGCGAACAAAAGAGCCCATTTTGGCAATACCTGAATACCCGGGCCGTAAGGGCAAGGGGTGAACTTGGCAAGTTGGCCAGGTTCTGGGTCGAAAAAATGGTTGAACGTGACAAGCTGGAACCACCTGGCTCGGAGAAACAACAACAAGGGCAACCGAAAAAATAGAGAAGCAAGAAAAAAGATCACAAATAGTGGTTCCGGTTACTTGGTTCGTTCTTGACTCGCTTTTATCGGCGATGACTGTTTGTTGTTCCAGTTTCTGTTTTTCCGGCTCCTAGCTTTCTTCTTGGCATGAGCCTCCATTCATCCTAGATTAAAAAGAGCAACACGAGGGCCGCAAGGCAAGGGTATTTGCATATGGAGAGCCAGGTAACGGGCACTCATGAAAAAAGCCATGCTTTAAGGCTTGCAAAACCTGTGGTAGGGCCAAGGGCCAGGCAGTGGATTGAACAGATCATTTCTTCAGGCCGGCTTATCCAGGGACCGTTCTGTGAAAGGTTCGAAGAAGCCCTTGGAAACATTGTTTCAAGTGCTCATGCAATTGCAATGAACTCCGGCACTTCTGCCTTGTATGCTTGTCTCAAGGCATGCGATATAGGTCCCGGCATGAGGGTCGGCATTTCCGATCTCGGGTTTGCAGCCACGATAAATGCGGTCGAGCTTGCGGGCGCAAGGCCGGTCTTCCTTGATGTGGAAGAGGAAACTTTGGATATTTCCTTGAAGTGCATCGAGGATACCGGGCCTGGCCTGGATGCACTTATTGTCGTACACCAGCTTGGACTTCCGGCCGGCCGAGGTATTTTTCACAAGGCCCACGACGACAAGGTCATGATTGTCGAAGATGCTGCCTGTGGGCTCGGCTCTAAACTCGGTTCCAGATCGTGCGGCACACTGGGCATTGCAGGGACCTTCAGCTTCCACCCAAGAAAGATCGTGACGACCGGCGAGGGGGGGGCTATCGTGACCGACAATGAGCATATTGCACGCCGGGCCATGGCATTTCGAAACCACGGATTTTCAGGAAATGAAAAGAACGATATCATTGAACCTGGAATGAATTTGCGGCTGTCAGAGATTTCCTGTGCCATAGGCCTCGAACAGCTCGAAAATCTGGAAAGTACGCTGGAAAAGAGAAGGAGCCTGCTTGCAGTCTACAAGGCAATGCTGGATCGTGTGCCTGGGATCAGGATACTGTCCAACAATGAAAATGATACCTGGAATGTGCAGACCCTGGCCATCATGTTTGAAGACAGCAGGGACAGGGACAGGGCCATGACCATTCTGAACGCCGATCAAATAGAAGCTAACCCGCCCGTGGCATCTTTGAGCGCCATTCCGTACTATGCTAAAAAATACAAGATTCCTTTAAGGCAAGTGGAGACATCCAGGAAATGCACATCCTTGATACTGGCGATTCCCTGCTACGAAGGAATGGATGAATCCGATATCGAAAGGGTGTGCATGGTATTGAAAAGTTGTTTTTAACTAAAAAGAGGTATGAAACTGGGGACACGGCAAGATAAGAAAAAGCCTGTAAACAAAGGCTCGGACAAAAGGACACCGGTACAGGCGGGGAAAAAGAACGCGAAACGTTCTTCGAGCAGGATTAGCTTCAAACTGCGGGCACGTAATGTCGAGCGGCAATTGGCGGACCTGGCAAGGGATGGTTACCTCCAGATGTTCGGAAGCGACACCGCCAGATTGGGCAGGTTCACACTGAATATTGAACTTGGCCTGGAGCCGGGCCGAGCCGGTTGGAAAATTTTCGGGCAGCCCCTGGATACCCAGTTACGAACGGTCCTCAAACAGGTAGAGGCAAAGACAGGCGCGTTCAGGCATGGTAGGGTATATTGCTACAAGTGCATGTCCGGAGATTGCGATCACTCGATTCCCGGGGACCCGACAAAGGTCTTTGCCGGTTATTCCTCAACCGGCAAACCCAACTGGATTTCCTTCGGCCAGATGTTGCTGGACCGCGGGGATCACAGGGTAGACGAATTGTATGCGGAAAATCCATCCCTGCTTACCTGCCTGTTGTCGAAAGACCAACTCCACAGGGAACAACTGAATGCATTCGGCCGGCAGAGCCTGGATTATATAGTGCTGTCCCAGGTGGCTGCGGGCTATTTTCTGTTGCCGGGAAAAGGCGGCAGCCGGGAAAAAGCGGCGCTGACGTTCCAGGCCGTACAAACCATGGGTCCAAAGAAAACTTTGATGGTCGACCTGAATGTCATAGGCCAGACCAATGAACACATACCAATAACAGACCTGCTCGACCAGAGGTTTTCCCGTTTACAGCAACGACTGGTGAAGACTAGAGATAGATTGAGAAACCTGAAACCATCATGGACCGGACGGGGAAATTACCGGCGCACCGGCCCGGCAAGTGAGACAAGGGGGCGGGTCGAGTTTGCAGAAATGGTATTATCAGAGTTGGCACGAGGTATAGAGCAGCTTTCAAGGCAGGCCGCCAGGAGGACAATGCATGCCGAAAGACGAGCCGTGAAAAGGCCGGTTTCAAAGGCCCTCCAGGAGGCAAGGGCTGCAGGAGATGAAAAACTTTTGTGGGATAAAAAACAAGAGACAATAGTGGTTCTCGGCGCAAAGCAAAGGATCCATGTATTCTCGCCCGAGGCCAGGCTTGTGACTACCCTGGTAATGGAATCCGATGGTGTCGAGAGGCGCAGGAAAAAGGGAAGGTGGATTACGCCGGAAGCGGAACGAATTGAAACCTTCAGGAACAGCCTTGGGAAAAAAAACAAAAGCCAGTGACCATGGTCCAAAATCAGGACTCTTGGTTATCCTTATTTTCCTGGCTGCGGGGGTATATGCCATGTGGCCCTTACCCCTGCATTTCAGAACCGATCTTGCAGGCACCTATGGAGATAGTTTTCAAAACCTGTTCAACTTCTGGTGGATTGCAAAGGCGTTTCTAACGGGCCAAAATCCGTATTTCACTCCTTACATGTTCCACCCCTTTGGCGTGTCCCTTTTATTGCATACTTTGAGCCCTTATAACTCGTTCCCCGGAGCATTACTCTCATTCATTATTGGTTTGCCGGGCGCGTACAATATGATGATACTTGTACATTATGTGCTGGCCGGGTACTTCTGCCACCTGCTGGTATTGGAACTTATACCGGAAGATGTACCGAAGACCTGGACCAGGATTACAGCGGTGTGGGCCGGGCTTGTCTTTACACTGTCACCTTTTCATTTCTTTCAGGCAAGGGAACACTTGCAGCTCACTGCTGTAGAGGGTGTGCCCCTTACGCTTTTGTTCCTGGTAAAAATACTTAAGACACCAAACCGGAAGAACGCCGTGCTGCTCGGCCTCTCTACGGCCCTGGTAACTTTCAGCGACATGTACCTGCTTGTGTACACGTTCATTACTTTCCTGTTTTTCCTCGCCGGTTCATCGCTGAGGAGGCCTGGGAAGGATTTGCTCAAGGCCCGGGCAAAGGGCCTGTTAATGGCGGGACTAGTCTACAGCCTTGTATGCGGTCCCTTGCTGATTGCCATGGCCTGGAAATATTCCACGACCGGTTACGTATCCGGACATGACCCGGCAAAGTTCTCATCCGACCTGCAAAGCCTGTTCGTTCCAGGGCCCGGGTCGGCTTGGGCCGGATGGTTCCATGGGCTTTACGGAAAGTGGAAGGGAAATCCGACCGAGCAGACAGGATACCTTGGATACATTCTGTTGTTCCTTGCACTTCTCGGACTCTTGAAGAAAAGAAATATGCCCTTTTCAAAAACCATTGCATCGCTTGGACTCACAGCGGTTGTTTTATCCCTTGGACCTGTGTTGCATTGGGGTGGAGAGTCCAGTGACATGATCCTGCCCTACAAGTGGTTTGCAAGTGCGTTTCCCTTGATCTTCTCGTTTACCGGAACACCTGCGAGGTTTTCTTTCCTGGTCAATCTCTCTCTGGTCCTTCTTGCCGCATCCGGGTTTGCATGGCTCGCACAGGAAGTATCAGCAAGGCACGGGTTGGGCTTCTTACTGCTTGTACCGGTCTTGCCGGCTGTCGCCCTGGTGGAGATGGCGCCCGGGCCGCAAGAGATTGTACATATCGATCCCCCGAAGATCTTTGAACAATGGGCACATGACAAACAGAATTACGCGGTCTTGGACACCAGGAGATGGGCACAAATGTACTTGGGTCTGGTGACACACGAAAAGCCGCTTGTGAACGGACACGTATCAAGGGATCCCCTGGACAGGCTTAAGCACCTCAAGGATGTGCCCGTGCTTGACACCCTGGTGTTCGGTTACAAGTGTTTCGCCCCTGACTTCGAGCCGCGGGTTTCTTCGACAATAGGCAGGCTCGAACTGTCTCCAGGTGACGGCCCGCTTATGCCCGGAGTTCCTGCGGAATTCTTTGGCGCAACGATAGAAGGCCGGATACTTATAAAAGATCGTGGGCCAACGAGGTTTTTGTTCGAAACCAGTGACAGGATTAAATTCGATTTCGACAAAGTTAACCGGCTTGATTCCGGTGGTAAGCGCGGCCCTTCCAGGTTCGAGACAGGTCCATTGCCCATAGAGCCGGGCTGGCACGATTTCAGGATCGAAACGTACGCAGGGACAGGCAAGTTTTTTTTCAAGATGCATATTGCACAAGGCAATGACAATTTCATGATTCCGGGCTTGGACCGGCTGAAGACCCTTGATGGAAAGCCGGGGGCAAAATTGACATCCGGCCCCAGGGTCCCGCTGATATCGGGACAAGACCAGATAAGACAAGCTTTCGATGATCTCGAAAAACACGATATCAAGTATATAATCAGGTGGCCCTGGCAAAACCGGCTCCTGGAAGAACATGTCCTGAAACTCGAAAAAGTTTATGAAGACGATATCACCGTGGTGTACAAGGTACCCGGGAGCCTGCGTTGAAGCAATCATCCAGCCGAAGAGCCGGGACCTTTATCAAGGCAGGCCTGGTCAGCGCGGTGCTCCTGGCCCTGCTCATTTTCAAGTTTACGGATATTCAAACCGTGGAGTCCGTATTTAGGACATTGAACTGGCGGGAGATCATGTTCGCGGCCTTTATGTACACCCTGGCACCTGTTGGAAGGACCCTGCGATTCGCCGTCCTGTTGCAAGTGAAGCCACATGCCTTGGGCCGCCTGTTCTGGGCGGTTTGCCTGCACCAGGCAGGTTTGAGACTGCTACCCGTTAGGACGGGAGAGGCAATCTTTCCCTACTTGTATTACAAGGCACTGGGTGAGCAGGCAGGACAGGGCGTGGTAGGGCTCATTTACTCGAGGCTTCTCGATTTTGCAGGTTTGGCCTGCATCTTTCTCGCTTTCCTGGCAGTCACGGGCATGTCGGGCAGGGTGCCGTGGACCTGGCCTGCATGGGCAGTGCTCTTGTTCCTGGTAATGTCTATCATAGCAATCAGACTGCCATGGCTTCTCGGCGTGATATCGAAAATCCTGGGTCGCATGGGATCGAACAGGAAAAGCAGGACAAGATTCGTTTCCAAAATAATGTCCCTTTTGGACGAAAGCAGATCCGCTTCTCTGAAGATCAGGTCATGGCCGAGGCTTATGGGCGCATCGCTTGCTACCTTGCTCGTTTGGGCCGGTATCTTCGGCTGTTTCTGGTTCCTCATGAGGCCTTATCATGTCTCTGTTCAGAACGTGGTGTTCGGCGGCACGGCTGCATCCATTGCCGGTTCTGTGCCTGCGGGTGGAATCGGCAATTTCGGAACCCAGGAAGCAGGATGGACACTGGGTTTTTCCCTGGCCGGTATCTTGCCGGGCCTGGCCTTGGCCACTGGCTTGATGGTCAACCTCTTTACTCTGGCCGTAACTCTCGTACTGGCCGTTTTATGTCTTGCAGTAGTCCGTTCATCGTGGAGACAGTGGAAAGAATCACCTCTTGGAAGCGAGAATCAAGATCCAGGGGATCACGAGCCTGATATCTTGGGGCTCGAAGAACGTCTTGAGAATACCGAGGATCCGGCCGGGGGTGAAATGCTGCACGTGACCGGGGGTGTTTCCAAGGTCGAAGACGTACCTGCCCCTAAGGACATTGCCGATTCTCCAGATAGGCTCGAACGGGACTGAAATCAGCAGGTGACCCCTGCTTATCCTAAAAGCCTCCTTTAGGGCCAGGCTCGGCTTTTCAAGGTGTTCCAAGACTTCGCAGGCCAGGACCAAATCGAAAGACTGATCTTTCAGCGCCAGCCTGGTCGCATCCATTGCAGCCCATTGAATTCCAGGCATGGCCCTTCCCGGTTTTAAGTCGGTGGCCAGGAACAATCCCGTGCGATCAGGCAGGAACTCAACCATCCGCGCGGCAAGATATCCCTCTCCTGCGCCCAACTCCACTATGGACTCGGGCTTAAAACCTGTGCACATTTCTTTCAAGGCGCCAAGGTATCTCTTGACCATGAACCGTTCAAGGGGAGAGCCTGCATTGTACTTGTCGTAGATATTCCCGAAAGGGATCGAATTTGGAGCTTTCAAATCATAATCCCCCTGAAGCAAGCATGGTGAAGAACAATGCAATTATAATATCATGCTAATCGGCCGGCCTGATTTACTCAAGTATTTTTATGGACTGCGGGGATTGAAAAATCCGGCATAGCAGAATAATAACATGTAACCCGTTGTCATGAACGCCTCTACTGGTTTACTCTGCAAAGGGAAAGGAGCGTCCATATTGCCCGGCCGTAAAATCACGTATGGAAAAGATATCGGACTTTCAGCCGCCAAGTGGCTGGTCCCGGTGTTTTTCCTGGTGTGGCTGTATTGCACAATCTCGTACCCGGCCAGGCTGAACGGCCTACCTGAAGCTGTTGACTATAAAGAACTCGAGCAAGTCTTGAGAAAAGAATTCAAGCCCGGAGACTGCGTATCACTGGCGCCTTTTTGGGCCGAGAGGGCAAGGCTTTACATTGGTGACATGAACATTCTCGGCCTTAGAAATACCACAAGACAAGACTTGCTTGCTTGCAAGCGGATTTTCCTGGTCGGAGTTTTCAAGGATGATGCATCAAGGGAACGAAAAAAGATCGAATCCATGTCTTTTGCAAAAAGAAAATGGAGCCGGCCCGTGGGCAGGTTATCGCTTGACCTTTTCGACCTTTCTTCAAGGAGCACCCAGACGGTTTTTGACTTCAGGAAACACATTAAAGATGCCGGTGTGTGGATAGAAAAGGGATCCGGCAAAACAGCATGTGACAGGTACGAAAACAGGCAGTGGAAATGCCCCGGTCCGGAGTGGAACTATGTCGGCGATCTGACAACAGACATGGATAGAAATCCAAGGCGCTGCATATGGGCTCATCCTGTCCAGGGAGGAACACTCAAGATAAGGTTCGACAACGTGCCCATGGGGGAGTCCATCCAGGGAAGGCACGGCATTGCTCTTTCAGGACTCGGGCAAAATCCCTCGGATGTTATCTTAAGAATCTCGATAGACGGAGAAAGGCAGGCCGAGTTCGCAGCTCATGACGTGCTTGGGTACTTTTCATTCAAGCTGGATACGGGGCGATTCAAAGGGAGCCTGCACCAGGTTGAATTCTCTGTGTCAACCAAGAACAATGGTGCAAGGCATTACTGTTTCGAGGCCTACACAATCGAGAAGAAAATCAGTCCGGGAGCCGGGTCATGAATCCAAATGGAAAAAGTTTTCATCATATTTTTTTCAAAAAACAGGTGATTGCCGGTTCTGTTCTATCGATTGTTTTGCTCTTTGCCCTGGTCCTCACAAGCCGCGACATAGGCTTTGTCCGCGACGAAGGGTATTATTTCAAGGCGTCCGGGGATTACCTTGCATGGTTTTCGAGCATAGCCGATCTCATGGGCACCAAGAGATGGAAGCAACCCTTTTCAGACCAGGAGATAACAAGGCAATGGAGTTACAACTCCGAGCATCCTGCCCTGGTCAAGGAGATGCAGGCATTAACGTTCTGGCTGTTCAAGCGCAAGCTGAACCTGTTCAACAACAGCACATCTTTCAGGCTTGGAAGTATGTTGTTCTCCATCGTATTGTGCCTCGCCCTGTTCGGACTCGGCAGCCGCATATACAACACCAGGGTGGGTATAATGGCTGTCATCCTGCTCTTTACAATGCCCAGGGTCTTTTTTCATGCCCATCTTGCCTGTTTCGATGTGCCGATTACTGCAATGACCGTGCTCGTGGCATATGCGTATTACAGGGCAAGGAAGGAACCGAGGTGGGTACTGTACACAGGCATCTTCTTCGGCCTGGCAGTGGCAACCAAACATAATGGGTGGTTCCTGTTACCCACGTTGGCCCTTTGGTGGCTTATCGAGGGGGGGATAATACAAAGAAAAGGAACCGGCCGTTTCAGCCTGCCGCCTGTGCCGCTTGCGCTCATCTCGATGGCGCTGCTCGGTCCAATCATCTTCCTGGCCCATTGGCCCTGGCTCTGGCATCATACGTGGGAAAGGATAGTTGGATATTTTTCTTTTCACCTCCACCATGTAAGCTACCCCGTGGAGTACTTCGGCAAGATATTATCCAAACCGCCTTTTCCGTTTTCGTTTCCTTTTGTAATGAGCGCCCTTACGGTTCCGGCCCTTACGTTGTTCCTGGCCTTGCTTGGAGTGTTGTTCGTGTGCATTCGCTTTTTCGAGCATTTCAGTCCAAGACCGCATGCCACGTATTTAATGCGGGAGCAGGAAAGCAAAGAACTCGCCGGCGGTTTTTTTATTATACTAAACTGTATAGTGCCTTTCCTGATAATCGCTGTTCCGTCCATTCCAATCTTCGGCGGAGTCAAGCACTGGCTGCCTGCAATGCCATTCCTCGCCCTGCTTGCGGCAAAAGGTATGGACATGTTGTTTCGCGCGGCCATGGCAATGCTCTCAAGGCCCGGAAAAAAAATGATGGCATCCGCATATATCCTGATGGGGGGGCTGGCCGCCATGCCTGCTGTGATCGGCACATGGTTGTACCTGGACAACGGCACAGCCTTCTACAATGAAATCGCAGGTGGCGCCAAGGGAGGGGCCGAGCTTGGAATGATGAGGCAATTCTGGGGTTATGCATCCATGCAGGCCATGCCGTGGCTCAACAGGAATGCAACCAAGGGTGCGAGGGTGCACTTTCACAATACGAACTGGGACAGCGTGAGAATGTATAAAAGAGACAACCTGCTGCGAAAGGACATCAAACAAGCGGACAAGCTGGAAAACGCGGACTACTTCCTGTTTCACAACCAAGCGCCTATGTTGGCGGATGAGTACCACTGCTGGTCGAGTTTCAGGACGGAAAAACCGGTCTTTGGCGTATACAAAGAAGAAGCGCCTATACTTGTGGTATACAAGAGGACCGAAAAACCAAACTAGTTTCGGGCTTTATTTACAGATATAACGGCAAAAACAATAAAAAGCGGAGCTAATCCAGCCAGTATCAGGTAGTTGCCGGCCTCCGGCATTACGCCGAAGGCTGATGCCCGGATAGCGTCGGATGCATGGGTGAGTGGTAGAAACCAGAGAATTTTTTGAGCCCATTCTGGAAGGTGCTCAACAGGGAAAAAGGTTCCGCCCAAAAATGCCATGGGTGTAATGACGAAACTGGTCATCATTGCTTGGTCTGCATGGGACTTTATGAGCATCGCAAGACCTACTGCCAGGGCTGCGAAAACCAGGCTGTTTAGCAGGAAGGCCAGCCAAAAAAGAGGGTTGTACGAGAGAACCACGCCGAACAGTGCGCCCAGTACGAGAATTACGCAGCCAGCAAGAAGGGCACGGGTCATTCCGGCCAGCACCTCTCCAAAAACATAGGCTGTATTGCTGATGGGTGCAGCCTGAAACTCTTCGAAGATATGCCAGTAGAACCGGGCGATGTTGATCTCACTGCCGATGGCAAAGGACTGGGTCATGCTGGTCATGGCTACAAGCCCGGGAATAAGAAACTCTAAATAGGTATGCCCTTGAACGACAACCCCCTTTCCCATCGCATAGCCGAATGCAATGAGATAAAGCAGTGGTGAAACAGACCAAGCGCTTATCAGCTTGAAAAAGCGCCGCCGCAATATCAGCATTTCCCGGAAATAAATTGCAGACCAACCACGTATCATCCGACTTTTTTCCCTGTTTTGGCAAGAAATGCATCCTCCAGGTTCACCCTGCGCAATGTAAACTCACCCTCATGGACAGAGGCCCATTTCTCGGCCTCCAGCCGTGTTTGAAAATAGAAAGACCGTATATGCTTTGATTGAAGGGTGTCTATGGCCCATTCACCGATTTGGGACATTAGATGGGCCGGCTTATCCTCGGTCACAATACTTCCTGCATCCAGGAAGGCTACCCGATCCGCCAAGAATTCAGCCTCCTCGATGTAATGGGTAGTAAGGAAGACCGTGGCTCCTTCACCCTTGACCTTCTTAATAACGCCCCAAAGGCTCCTCCGAATGGCAGGGTCGAGTCCCACACTCGGTTCGTCCAGGAAAAGGACCTTTGGCCGGTGTAAAAGCGCTCTTGCGATAAGGAGCCTCCGTTTCTGCCCGCCCGAGAGTCTTTTCACTAAAGTCTTGCGCCGGTCGATCAGCCCTATGTAGTCGAGCAATTCATCGATCCGGAGCTTAATCTCTTGCCTTGCCATGCCATACAGCCATCCGTGGATAACAAGGTTTTCTTGCACGGAAAGATCTGCATCCAGATTCGTGTGTTGTGGCACAAGGCCGAATTGGGCCTTGTATTCCAAGGGATTGTCATTAATAGAATAACCGTTCAGCCGTGCGATTCCATCATCGCTCCGGGTGAGACCGGTTAGTATTCGTATGGTGGTGGTCTTGCCGGCGCCGTTTGGGCCAAGATAACTGTAAATTTCGCCCGGTTCGACCCTAAAGGAGACACCAGCCAAGGCGGTATGACTGTTGAATTTCTTTTGCAGGTTGGCTACCTCAATCATGTATGTCATCTCTTAAGTCCGGTTCATTCTGCTTCCCGCCTGAATTCCTTGATCTTTTTAGCATTGTCACCGATCTCCATCAGAGGCCTGCGACGCATTCTGTGGGGCAGGGCCATTTCGGCCGCGGTTTCTATGTCGCTCTTTTCCACCTTTTCGCGTTGAGAGAAAGCGGCCAGGGCCTTGGCCGCCTTCATCATGATAATGTCTCCACGGTGGCCGTCCACGCCGACCTCGAGGCAAAAGTCAGCAATATTAAAAAGCTGGTCCCGTTCGATCACCACCTTTGGATAGAGTCTGCGGGCAATCTCGATCCTGTCCGATAGTTCCCTGGATTTTTTGGCCCATCGGGCTGCGAAACCAGTCGAATCCTCATCAAAGGCCACGCGCCTCTCCATGACCTCAACCCTGTCATTTCGATCCATGATGCCCTCAACATGAACGGAAAGGCCGAACCGATCAAGAAGCTGGGGCCTAAGCTCTCCCTCCTCCGGGTTCATGGTGCCTACCAGTACGAAGCGTGCCGGGTGCGAGAATGAAACGCCTTCCCGTTCTATGGTATTGAATCCCATGGCAGCGGCATCGAGAAGGATATCTACGACATGGTCGTCAAGAAGATTCACCTCATCCACGTACAGGATTCCCCTATGGGCTGCGGCCAAAAGCCCCGGTTCGATTTGTTTTTCTCCTTTCTTTATTGCATGCTCCAGGTTTAATGTGCCTACTACACGGTCTTCAGTAGCGCCGACAGGCAGTTCCACCACCCGAATATGACGACGAAATATACCCTCTGTTTTGTCGCCGCCAAGCCGTTTTTCCCGGCAATCAAGCCGGAAGCATTCCCGGCAGAGGCCGACACCGTCATCCGGGGCCAACTGGAAGGGGCAGCCCTCGATCACTTCGATCTCAGGCAGTATATCGGCAAGGGCCCGTACAGCAGTGGATTTCGCTGTCCCTTTTTCCCCTCGAATCAGTACTCCTGAAATGGTGGGATTAATCAGGTTGAGATATAAAGCCAGTTTCATTTTCTCTTGACCCACGATGGCTGCAAACGGATAAATGCTTTGATGGCTCATGTTAATCTCCTTGAAAGATTACTCTTGTTTGACCAGCCCCACCAGGGTATCCGCCTTCAGCCCTTCTGTCTGAAAGTAACGGGCGCCCAGTGCCTCGGCTATCTTTCCGGCCATGCCGAAACGGACGAGTCCCTGTTCCTCGGTGTCCACAACAATGAAACGGACCCGCTTATCCGGGCCCAGGTGATGTGCAATTTCTATACACTCGTCCATAGGTTTGCCTCTGTTGAGGGAAACATTGCTCCGGCCGTCGGTAATGAGTACCACGATGGGCCTTGATGTTGGATCACGGACGAACTGGGAACGCAAAAGGTCGCCGGTCTTGACCAGAGCGGAATTGAGCGGGGTCCGGCCGCCAACCGGCAGTTCGGTGAGCATGCGGGCAGCTATGTCGATGGACGAGGTTGGCGGAAGAGCAAGTTTGGCCTCTGCCTTGTTAAAAGAGATCATAGCCACCTTGTCCCTTTTCTGGTACGCGTCAAGAAGAAGAGACATGATCGCCCCTTTGGTGGCTACCATTCTCCCGCGTGCTCCCATGGAGCCGCTGGCATCCACTACAAAAAGCAGAAAATTACCCAACCGCCTCTCACGGATCTTTATCCGGATATCCTGGGGCTCGATGGCAATGGCACAGGCGCTTCGGCGCCCACGCTGATGAGGAGCCGCAGCCCTAAGGGTGGCGTCCAGGGCCACATCTGTTGAACCCCGGGGCAAGGTGCTCATGACATAGCGTCCATTAAGGCCGTTTACACGGCTGCGGGAACGACGGCCCGAACCGCGGCGGAAAACCCGGTCCTTGGTCATCGAAAAGGGTTTAACCCTGAAGGTGGCTCCTACCTCGAAAATCTTTTGCAGTGTCTCGGGATTGACCGGAGTTTCAGACTCTTTGTTTTTTTCCGGATTTTCAACCGGCTTTTCACAGGTGTTGTTGCCCTCATTTTCTCGGGATTTGGGGGCAGGAGCTGGTCCTGACTTTTGCTCCGGCTTTTTATTTTTTTCTTGGTCAGTTTCTTCCGGCCGGTTCCGATCATGGGGCCGGCCGTGATTCTCCTCTTCTTCTTTGTCCTGCGCTTGAGGGGGCGAAGCTTCCCGTTGCCTGTGGAGCAGGACCATATGCGCCACCCGTAGAATATCCTCCTTTGTCACCTCGGTCCGTTCCGAAAAGGCTGTAAGTGCCCGGGCCGCCTGCTCCATGACAAGATCGGCCCGGTGGCCGGCCACCCGGGCTTCAGCGCATACCTCGCCTATCAAAACCCGCAGGTGGCCCGAGATTAGCACCTTGGACAAAAGTAGGCGGGCGCGCAATATGCGTTCTCTCAAAGTACGTACCTCACTATCGAACCGATTGACATAATCTGAAGGATTTTCATCAAAGGCATCACGCCGTTCCATGGTAATAACCCGCGCTCTGCGATCTTTTTCCGCCTTTACCTCAACACAGAGTCCGAACCGGTCCAGGAACTGCGGACGAATTTCTCCTTCCTCGGGATTCATGGTGCCGATGAGAATAAAATGTGCAGGATGGGAAAAGGATACCCCCTCGCGCTCGATAGTGTTGACACCGGATGCAGCCGCCGAAAGTATAATATCCACTATGTGATCGTCCAAAAGGTTGACCTCATCCACGTAAAGTATGCCATGGTTGCAACGGGCAAGGAGTCCGGGAAGGATTTTTCGTTGGCCCGTGCGAATGGTCTTTTCAAAATCGATCCCTCCAACCACGCGATCCTCGGTGGCGTTCAGGGGCAAGGTCACTACCTGCACAGGCCGTCGAACCGCAGGTCTTCTTCCTTCACAAAGCCTGCAGCCCTTGCAGAATCCATCCGTTTCTTCAGTCCCCAGGGAGAAGAAACATCCTTCAAGGACTTCGATCTCCGGTAACAAGGCGGCCAGGGCCCGCACTGCAGTGGACTTGGCCGTGCCCTTTTCCCCACGAATCAACACTCCCTCCACCCGAGGATTAACGGCATTCAAGAGCAGCGCAAGTTTCAGTTCTTCCTGGCCGACGATTGCAGGGAAGGGGAATGTATCAATGCTCATGTTTCAACCCCAACCCGCCCAGTACCTTTCCTATCTCTACCTTCCAGTCCTCAATGTCATCTGCGGTCATGACATCCACGCTGCCGCCCTGGAACTCACCGGTGACCTCACCCATGGTGTCTTCTATGGAACCTTCCACCTCCAGGTAGGCTTCTTTCAATTGTTCCAGGCGTTCCTCGTCCGGTTGCCAGATGCCCCGGCTTGCGGCCTCCAGAAGTCTCCGGCCAATCTCCTCCAGTGCCCAGGGATTGACCTTCTTGAACCACCTTCTCATCTCTTCGTTCAATACAAAGGTTTCCGTGATCTCATCGAGTATCCAATTGTCCACTTCTCCCGTGGTTGCAGCAAAGCCGTATACCCGGCCGATTCGCTTGGAAAGATCGCCGGCACCTTTATACCCGTGCTCTTTCATCCCCTTGATGTATTTGGGGTTGAGCAGTTTTGCCCGGACAACCCGCCGCATCTCATCAGCAAAGTCAGTGACACCGACCCGGGCAGGGTCACGGGTGTCACCATAATAATTGCGGGGTCTTTTGCCGGAAAGGGTCTTGGCCGCTACGCTCATCCCGCCGTAATTACTGAAGTAACCGCAACAACTAAGAAAATCTCCTTCGTCGGATATATGCTTGTCGAAAATCGCCTCCACGCGCCGCAGATTCGCCACCAATTCCTTGTGGGCTTGAACGCCGTAAGCTGCATCTCCTGCACCCCCACCGTATGCATACCCGTTCCAGAAAAAGTATACATCGGAGATGTCGGCCTCTGTCTTCCATGCAGATGCATAGACCGCAAGATCTACGCCGGCCCTGTAGACACCTGGTTGTGCGCAGAAGATCCTGAAGGAAAGCCTCCTGAATGTTTCGGGATCGGATAATTTCGCGTTTTCCTCGCGGGCCTGTTCCAGTATATGCTTCCGGATGAAATTTTCCTCTGGTTTCTCCTCCAGCACGGCTACAGCTTGGATAGCCTGATCAACGTATTTCACAGAGCCGGGAAAGCAATCGCGGGTTATGCCTGATACCCGGATATTCACGTCGATTCGGGGTCTGCCAAGATCGACAGGCGGGATTATCTCTATACCGTCCACCTGGCCGTTACCCTTCCATCGCGGACGCACACCGAGAAGATGGAGAATCTGGCCGATCTGCTCTCCATCGGCCCGCATGATGTCGGATGCCAGCCAGACCATGCCGACGCTCTCGGGATATTGTTCCTCATCCTTTAGAAAGCGTTCCAGCAGGGCTTCAGCCAATCGAACGCCTACCCGGTAGGCGGCCCTGGTGGGAATGCGGGTGGGATCCACATTGTAGAAGTTTCGGCCGGTAGGCAGGATATCGTACCGGCCACGGGAGAGATACCCGGAAGGACCGGCCGGCACGTAGCCGCCGTCCATTGCACTCAAAAGAGAATCTATCTCCCGGGATTCGGTAAGCCGCTGATCAATCTCCGTGACAAGGCCGGCAAAGCGCTCAAAACGTTCCCTTGTGCAAGCCGGTTCCAGGTGGCCCCGGGCCAGCCCCCTGAAGAGATTGTCATGTGAAAATCCTCGTATCAGGCTGTGGATGAGATCCACGGCCTGCCGGTCGGCTAAAAAGAGCAGATCACTGTACGTCTTTCCGTTTTTGCCCCGGTCGGCTGGATAATCCAGGGCCTTGTCCATGTCCTCTCCCCAGAGGTCGAACACAAGGCGCCTGGTATTGAGTTCATTGTTGCTGTCGAATCGAAGGATGGTGTTGATGGTCTCGGCGCGGTTCATGTCCTCCGGCACCTCGCCGAAGACATGCATACCAATCCGGGTTTGGCTGTTCTTGATCCCTGAAATAATTTGGTGGCATTGCTTGACCACATCGCTGAAATTCGCCGGATTATTGGCTTCCACCTCCCCGGTGAGATGTGTTTTTTCCATGACCTCGCGAATCAGGTGCTCCAACTGATGGGCCCTTGCAGGGTCTGTATTCGATGCCCGGTTGTACTCCTCCAGGAGTTCTTCAAGCTCTTCAAAACCGCCATAGGTGTCGGCGGTATTCATCACGGCCTGAAGGTGGTCCACCAGGACTGCGTAACTGCGCCGCTTCGCTATCACTCCCTCGGCAGGATTATCTGCATTATAGATATAGAGGTGAGGCACGGCGCCGATGGCGATATCGGGCCAGCAGTCGGATGAAAGCCCTGCTCCTTTACCCGGGAGCCACTCCAGGTTACCGTGGGTGCCAACGTGAATAATGACGTCAGCGCCGAAAACCTTGTCCATGTACATGTACGTAGCGATGTACTGATGCGGCGGGGGGATGTCCGGATCATGCAGAATTTTGCACACACGGCCGTCGCAGCGGGCCCCGGCGCAGCCGCGCTTGGGTTGCATAATAATATTAATGTTGCCGAAATTCAGGCCTGTGATGACAAGCTTCCCATCATAGACCATGCTCGGCGGCACACCATTCATCTTCCTGCCCGGAGGCTCTCCCCAGGCATGAACGATCTGTCTCTTGGCTTTTTGGGGCAAGGAATCAAACCACTCCCGGTAAATAGCGTTGTCCAGCAATGCAAGGTGACCCCCCTTGCTGACAATCTCGTCCACAGTGGTCCAGCGGAACTCGGCTATGGCCTTTCTCGAAAGAATGGTCTGCATCAGAGACTCCCCGGACACTGGGAGTCTCTCGACCCGGTAACCGGCTTCCTTCATGCTCCTCATGATTTGCACTATCGACTCGCCGGAATCAAGGCCTGCCGCCCCTCCGACCCCGGCCTCGAGGCCTGCGCACTCGTTTTTATGTAATACAAAGACTGCCTTGCGGTCGCAAATCGGCTTTTCCGCCAAGCGGACGAAGCGCGCAATGCGTTCAGCAATGTGTTCCACCCGATCCTTGATCACTTCCCGCAACTCAAAGATTGATCCGGTCTTTTCGTCCGTGAGTTTCCTGCTGCAGGCCATGAGGATCGGTTCGATGTTGCCCTCGAACTCGGGCATGGCGATGCCGAATGTCACGTCCATGGTAAGACCCTGCGGATCCTCCTCCCACTCGTCCACGGTCTTGGAATAGGAAACGACGGGTTTGAACACCGGCACGTTGAGTTCCCTGAAAAAGTTCACTGACTGGGCTGCTACTCCCGTCTCTGAGATGTCGGACCGGGCCTCTCGCCCGAGAAAGAAAAATTGGAGATTGACCAATGCATCGATTCCAACAGTTCCATCCGGACGGATGAAGAACCTGCGACAACTCTCGATTGGCCCAAGAGACCCTGCCTCCTGATCGGGCGTCCCGTGGGAAAATACGGGAAGCACGTCGAAACCCCTGGCCTCAAGCGCCTCAATGAGGGAGCGTTCCAAAGAAGCGTCGGTATTGGTAAAACTATGGCGCGAAAATAGAAGCCCTACCGTGTGGGCCCGCCCGGACGGATGCGCCTTGCGGTATTCTTCCACAGATGCGTACACCTTCTGATCCGGCGGGTGCAATATCCCCTGCCACGGCATGGGCAGGGGGTCCTGCACCGGGATTTCCGGATCCACTTGGTGGGCTAGGAATTCAAGCAGCCTCCGGTAGTTCTCTTTTCCGCCCTCTGCAAGATACGTGTAAGCCCTGGCGCAGATGGAAATATCTACAGTGGAATTTCGTCCCCAGTCGCTCGGGTCAAAAGACGTGGTGACGATAACCTTGTCCGGTGCGATCTCATCCAGGCGGGCACTGACCTCGGGCCAGAAACCATCCGAGGTCCGGTAAAGTAAAATGATATGGGCCTTTTCCGCAGCAACCAGGAAGTCGTCCACCAGATCCATATCGTTTTCCAGCTCTTTTTGGGAGAAAATATCAAGTTTGATATCAAAGCTTTCCCGGGTCGCCTCCAAAAAAACCGGTACATATGAGCCCCACATGATAGATGCTATTCGGATTGGACGATTAACTTTGATCAATTTTTCCTCCCGGACGCGCTTAAACGGTTCGGCAGCCGGCCTGGTTTATCCAGTTCTTGTTCCCCGGAACAACACAGGACTTGAACGTTGAGATATCCGTTGTCCCGGGTGACAATGGATTCCACGCCGTACACGTCACGAATCTTCGCCGGGGTTACAATCTCGGCCGGCACACCTGCGCTGAAAATTTTTCCGTGGTGAAGTAAAATAATTCTGTCCGAAAACCTTGCGGCCAGATTCAGGTCATGCATAGCCATCATCACGCCTATCCCCTTGCCTTTCGCCAGTGCGGCTACAGTTTCCAGGAGTTCCATTTGATGGCGTAAATCAAGGCCGGAATTAGGCTCATCGAGCAAGAGATAACGTGTATCCTGGATCATGGTTCTGGCAAGCAGAACCTTCTGCACCTGACCGGAGCTCAACTGATCCATATCCCTCATGGACAACTCGGACAGTTCCATCTCTTCGATTATTGTTTCCACCTTTTCCAGATCCTTCAGGGACGGTCTCCAGGCAAAATAAGGTCTTCGCCCGGAAAGGATTGTATCAAACACAGTGCCCGGAAAGCGGAAAAACATGGATTGCGGCATATAGGCCAATTGCTTTGCGATTTCTCTCCGCGGCATGCCAAGAGCGTCTCTGCCGTCCAAGTGTACAGTTCCAAGTGTAGGCTTGAGTATACCGGAGATACATTTCAGCAATGTGGTCTTTCCGGCCCCATTGGGCCCGACTATACTTACAACTCCGCCCTTTTCCACGCTTGCCCTGACAGCGGCCAGCACCTTGTTGCCGTTATATTCGAAAAAGATTCCCCTTGCCTCAAGCATCACCAATACTCCCTGGTTCGTTTCATTAAAAGGAAAACAAAGAACGGCACGCCGATAAAAGAAGTCACGATTCCGATGGGTATCACCAGGGGCGTCCAGAGGGTCCTGCCTGCCGTGTCCGCAGCCACAAGAATAATCCCTCCCACCAGCCCGGAACCTGCCAGCAGGAACCTGTGGTCGTTTCCAATGATCATGCGCGTAATGTGTGGGGCTACAAGCCCAATGAACCCGATGACCCCGGTGAAGCTGATACAGCCGGCGGTTATCAGAGACGCCGCCGCCACACTCCATATCCTCAATCGATCAGGGTTGACCCCCAATGCCATGGCAGACTCGTCGCCGTAGGCCAGGAGATTAAAATCCCACGCACTACGTAGAAGCAGCGGAAATGGAGCAAGAATCATGACGGCAGCCAATCCGATTTCAGGCCATCCTACCCTGGAAAGACTGCCGAAAAACCAAAATACGATTTCATAAACCTGTTGCATGGTTCCTGTGTATTGGAAAAGGGAAGTAAGTGATGAAAACAGAAACATCAATGCTATACCCGACAGGATCATGGTCTCGGATGAGGCCTTTTTCAACTTGGCTATTAGAATCATGACAGCCGCTGATAACAGGGAAAAAAGAAATGCACCGCCGGCCACTCCATAGAGGAGACTTCCAGTGCCCAAAAAAATAATGGCAGTTACGGCTCCGAACCCTGCGGCCGATCCCACGCCAAGCGTAAAAGGTGAAGCGAGCGGGTTGCAAAGAACGACTTGAAATATCGTACCGGCCACCCCAAGCCCGAAGCCCACAAGTACGGCCATTAGAATACGGGGAAATCTCAGCATCCAGATGATACCAAAGCTGCGGCCCGTATCTTTGAATAAAGATGCAAGCACTGTCCCAAGCCCAATGCCGGACGCACCCACACATAGACCGATTGCCATGACAGTAAGAAGCACGAGGCACAGGGAGACCAGAAAAAAAATTTTTCTTTTGATGTCGGCTTCATAGCTTATAAAGACGGCTTCAACACCAGTACTCATTTGCCGGTCTCCTGAAAACCGCTTGATACATAAACACCGCGGTAGGATATACCCTGAAAAATCTCGATGTATTCCCTGTGCCATGCCTTTGGATCCAGGTCGGGAAAAAGTTTTGGATAAAACCACCGTGCCAGGTAAGCCATGCCGATGATAGCACGTGGCCCGGTCCAAATGGCGCTGTCCATTACATGGACCCTTCCGTAAGCTACGGCCGCTATGTGTTGCCAGGCCGGGCGCTTCATGATTTCCTCTTTTTGCCTGTTGAAAACCGCAGGGGTCTTGAGGGAGTACCCGCCACCCCAGGCTGCCGCTTTTACTATTACGTCCGGGTTTTGGGAAACCACCCACTCAGGTGTTACCCGGGGGTACGGGATAGAAAATCCGGAGGCGATATTTCTCCCACCAGCGAGCGTGCACATATCGTGGCCCCCGGATCCCGGCGCTACTGTGTGGTAGTCCGTATAGTTTTCGATATAGACTGAAGTCCTTTTTTTCACCAGCCCAAGCCTTTTTATTAGTTTGTCCAAGTGAAGTTTGTGCCAATCACAAAAACGCCTGGCCTCCTTTTCCCGCCCCAGAAGACGCCCCATGGTCATGACCTCGCGTTCCAGCGTGTCCTCCTTGTAGAAATCGAGGCGAAGGACCTTGACACCGAACGGGGCCATCTTTTTCTCCAGTTCCGGTCCGGGGTTGCGGCTGTATGCAACGACTATGTCGGGATGCAGGGCGACAATGGCCTCGATGTTTGCCTCACGCCAACTGCCTACCCTGGATTTTTGGGCCAGGTCGCCCCAGAAATCCCGGTTCCGCACGATCTCGGAAAAGACCCCGACAACCAGATCCTGGGCCTTCAGGGTTCGAAGAACCTCCAGAACATCCGAGTTCAGAGCCACTATCCGCTTGATGGGTAGAGAGACCTCGATTTTTCTACCCATGGAGTCCAAAACTGTTATGGAAGTACCAAGTGCGGTTTTTCCCTGCAACAGGATAGACATTGCAACCAGCATCCGACAAAAGTGTAAAAGTCTTTTCTGGGAAACAATAGTGTGCATGTCAATCATGTTGCATGGGCTTCCTAGTACCTCGCCATGGCGTTTAGATACACTGCACGACCCGGCGAGCGATAGTACGAGTAGTAATGTTTGTCGAGAATATTATTTGCCAGCACGCCGACCCTGAAATGTTTGCCTATTTGGTAATGCAATGCGGCGTCCAGCAGGAAATGCTCGTCGAAACTTCCGTACACCCCGCTGTAAGTATCCCTGTTCTCGTCGTCGCGGTATGCCTTACCTATCCAACTTCCCCGCAGCCTAAAAGTCAGGCCTTCAAATTTCATTCCCAACCAGCCGAAATATATATTTTTGGGCATATAAGTGGTGATTTTTCCTTCTGTTTGCGGCCTTGCGGAATTCGATGTAATTCGAGGATACTGATAGGTAAGCCCGGCTCCAAGTTCAAGCCATTTTGTAACTCGTTCGCTCAATTTCAGTTCCAGGCCTTCCACCCTTGCCTCTGCGGCATTTAATTTCTGTTTTGTCTTTTCGTCGATGCTGGCGGTGTAAATCATGTTGTCAACAAAGCTCATGAACCAAACGATATTTGACTTGAAGCCGATTTGTCTGATCCTGGATACCAGGCCTGCTTCCCAGCTCCATGTCCTCTCCGGTTTGAGTTTTGGGTTCGGCTTGTACGTGGTGCCGTAAAATGACCAGGTTTTGTAAAGTTCGTAAACGGTCGGCGGTCTGAAAGCTCTGCCTGCAGCAAAATTAAAACCGAGGAATTTCCATGGGTGGTAACTAACTCCGATCCTGGGATTGATGGCTGTTTCATTGTTTGCAGGATAGGTATCCTTAAGCCCGGCCTGGACATCTTCGCTTTTGCCATCATAGTTCCTCCATATGTCCAACCTGGCTCCTGCCGAGACAATGATCTTGTCATGCAGGATGCTCCATTGATCGAGCAGGAACAGGCCCCCATTGAATGCCTTGCCCTGGGTGGATGTGAGCATACCGTTCCTGGTACCTGTATCCCGCCAGTTTCCAAGTGATTCAGACACACTCGCGGCTGCTGGGAAAAAAAGGGAAAGCCCTCCTGCCAGATTGTTTCCGGCAAACAGGGCGGCATTAAGCTGCAACTCGGAATATACATTGAGGGACTGCGTGAAGTTGTACTTGCCCGGACCTCCGAAATTATCAGCTCCGCTTTTCGGCATTGAGTACCATCCCTCACGGTGCACGGCTCCCAACTTTGCAGACAGTGAAAGCCAGTTTGTGATTGTTGCTTTTGTTCGAATCCTTGCAATTCTGCATATGTTTTCTGAAAAGTTCTCCATCATGTTATAAGGACTAAGACTGAAATAATGCGTATCATCGGCCGTAATTTTTCCCGAGTATATGGGTTCTCCGGAATCTGTAAAAAGGTATGTATGGGCATCGGAATAACCATAGTTGAAACGGCCCTCCGTGTATCCTATATTCAGGTCCAGGAATTTCCATGGATGAAAGTACAGGTCTATGTTCGCCCCCCAGACATTGTCGTGATTATTTCCCTTATCTCCCACCAGATAGGCGGGATCCCCTTTGCTGGTAGTAGTCTTGTTCCATCCCGAGGCTGCAATTTCACCTGAACCTGTTTTCTCGGTTCTTACAACTTCTGCAGTCGGGTAACCACCGATGTACGTCCAATGGGCGGAAACCTTGAGGGAGAACCAATCCGTGAGCTTTTCACCATAGCTTCCGGCTAATCGCCCGGTAGAAAAGCTCCCGGCCGTTGTATCAAGTTCGATCTTCCTCTTTACAGGCTCGAACGAGCGAATATTTATCACCCCGCCCATGGCATATCCGCCGTAAGCCGGGGATGCGGGCCCGCTTAACAATTCAATCCTGTCCGCCATATCAGGTGAAATAGCCCACCATGGTACGCCTCCGCTGTAGCCGCCGTTCATGGGTATGCCATTTATCATGACCAGATTCTGTTTATTCGAGCCAAAGCCCCTGATGAATACACCTGCCAGTGAATCCATGGGCTTTGCGTGCCTTACCCATACTCCTGTCAAATTCGAGAAGGCCTCGTCCAGAGTCTGCACATTCCAGTCTTGCCAATCCCGTTTATTAAGGACCTGAACCTCGAAAGGTATCTTTTCAGGGTCGCTGTTGATCCGTGTCGCCATAACCCTGGTTTCATAAATCAAAGCCTTAGGTTTTTTTTTCTTTTTATCAGTTCTCGCTTTTTCATTATTGGTTTTCCCTCGATTTTCCGATGTATCCTTCTCATGAGCCCACACCGGTTGCGACAGCGAAATCAACGCTATGGAACACAGCAGTAAGACCAACTTGATTGAACCAGGCATCGTTTACCTCCTTTGGACTGGACACTAGGTAGCACTAATATCCAAAAAGTAATCGCACAGTAGCATATTTTTAAATATCGTGGCAACAATATTTTTGGCCGGGCCAAGGCCGGCTTTTTTTTAAGGCCTTTGCCGAGAGGCATTTTGAACCCGCATGCTTTGGTAAAGCTTGCACGGGGATGAAGGCAGGGGCAATCTTTCAAACAAAAAATATTATGGGTAAGGACTCTAGAGAGCCGGGAACCTTATCCGTTCCAGGTAATCTTACTTTTTCTCATTCCCTTGTTCCATGCCTTGATCCAATAAATCCACCTGTGGATCCGGTGGCTCGGGAAGAAACGTCAAGCCCTTGACCAGGACATAGGCTGCCTGGAGATAGGAGGTGGGGCAAAGAGGAAAACATTCCTTGCAGCTCTCACACTCCCTGGCTGCAATCTCCGGTATGAAGCTGATTTCTTTCCTTATTCCCCTGTCTATGAATCCGATGGCGTTCTTTTTTTTCACTTCTGCACAATACCGCACGCACAGACCGCAATGAACGCAAAAAGACGCCTGTTGCTGAAACCTGTCCTTTTCAGCTCCGTATTCCCTTGCCATGTCCTGAATTATCGGTGCATCCGGAGCACGGGCGAGTAATAATTCCAGGAGAGTCTTGCGAATTTTATCTATCTTCTTGGATCTGGTCCTTACCTTGAGGTTTTTTTCAGCCTGATACACGCATGATACCACGAGCTTGGTCCGGCCGTTCTTTTCCGCCTCGACAAGGCAGAGCCTGCATGCGCCGTATGGTTTGAGCTTCTCATGGTAACAAAGTGTAGGTATGGATATGTCGGCCCTTTTCGCCGCCTCCAAGAGAGTATCACCTTTCTTTGCAATGACTTCCTTTCCATCGATCTGCATGTGGATGTCACTCATCGACCGTCACCTTTTTTATGCTTCTTTGTTCCTCTGGCAAAGGCGGTGGAACAGGCTCGCCTGAAATCTTTTTCACAGCGCTGAAACGGGCCGGACAGACCTCGGAGCATACCCCGCAGGCCGTGCACTTGTCCTGGTTGATGACGTGTATCACTTGTTTGCCGCCCTCTATCGCCTGGGAAGGACAATTCCTAAGGCAGATCATGCATCCCTTGCACTTTTCCGGATCAATGTAATACGAGACCAGTGATCTGCATGACATCGCCGGGCACCGCTTCTCCTTGATATGCGCCTCGTATTCGTCCCTGAAGTAACGCAGGGTGCTCAAGAATGGGTTGCCTGCGCTTTTTCCAAGTGCGCAAAGTGAAGCTTCTTTCAGGGCCTCGGACAAGTCCTCCAGGGTTTCAATGTCGCCCTCTTTTCCCCTTCCCTCACATATGTCGGTCAGGATCCTTTCCATGTGTCTCAAACCTTCACGGCAGGGCAGACACTTGCCGCAGGATTCGTCGGCCAGAAAAGAAGTGAAGTACCTTGCCACATCAACCATGCAGGTATCTTCGTCCATTACTATCATGCCGCCCGACCCCATCATGGATCCGGCTTTAGTGAGCTCGTCGAAACCTACCGGCAGGTCCAATTTTTCTTCAGGAAGGCATCCGCCCGATGGTCCGCCTGTCTGCACGGCCTTGAACTTCTTACCCCCGGGTATGCCTCCGCCGATCTTGTAGATGATGTCCCGGAGCGTCATGCCCATCGGAACCTCGACAAGACCGGTGTTGGTTATCTTGCCAACGAGGGAAAAGATCTTTGTGCCCTTGCTTCCTTGTGTGCCTATCTTCGTGAACCAATCCGCGCCATGGTTTATAATGAGCGGCACATTGGCCCATGTCTCTACATTGTTCAATACGCTCGGCTTGTCCCACAGGCCCCGGACATTCGAGCGGATGTACTTGGGCCTTGGCTCACCAACGCGGCCTTCCAGGGCTGCCATTAGGGCCGTGGATTCGCCGCATACGAAAGCGCCTGCGCCCCTATGAACCTCGACAGAGAAGTCGAAACCCGACCCAAGGATGTTCTTGCCCAGCAATCCGTATTCCTTTGCCTTTTCGATGGCGATGGTGATGTTCTCCACGGCAAGGGGATACTCCTGCCTTACGTATACGTAACCCTGGTGGGCTCCGATTGCATATCCCCCAATAATGAGTCCTTCCAGTACAGAGTGTGGATTGCCTTCCAGCAAGGCACGGTCCATGAAGGCTCCGGGATCGCCTTCGTCAGCGTTCACGATTACATACTTGGTTTCGTCAGGTGCATTGCGGGAGCCTTCCCATTTCCTGCCTGTGGGGAAACCTGCGCCTCCCCTTCCGCGCAGGTTGGATTTCTTTACCTCTTCGATGACCTGTTCCGGGCCCATATCCGTAAGGACCCTTAAGAGAGCCGAATAACCGCCGATCGCCAGGTAGTCTTCGATTTTCTTGGGATCGATCTTTATATTGTGGTCTATCAAACGTCGTTCCTGATTTGCATAAAAAGGAATATCTGATTCATGAACCGATCTTTCACCGGTCACAGTGTCGAGATATGCCAGGCGCTCAATCACCTCCTTGTCCCTGACGGTGCGTGACAAGATCTCGGGAACGTCCTCTGGTTTGACCTGGAGATAACACGTTCCTTCCGGGTATATCACCACCACGGGGCCCCTTTCACAGAAACCCGGGCAACCAGTCCCCTTGGTTTCCACAGATGCACTAAGCCCCTGCTTTTCGATCTCTGTCTCAAAGGCGTTTATGACATCACGCGCTCCAAGGGCCAGGCAACCCGAACCTGCACATACGGAAATACGCGGCGTGGAATTATCCCGGTCTTCCATGACTTGTTGTCTGAATTTCTCCAGCTCTTTCGATGAAGTAAAACGCGCCATGATCTCCCTCTACTCGTAGCTTTTCAGCAAGTTTGGAACATCGGCGGACGACAACTTGCCATGGGCCTTTCCATCGATTTCAACCACTGGGCCGAGTGCACAGCATCCAAGGCAATTTACTGTCTCGAGGCTGAACTTGAGATCAGAGTCGGTCTCTCCGGCCTTTATTCCGGTTTCTTCCTGTATCGTTTCAAGGATACGCGGCGCACCACGCACATGGCAGGCCGTTCCCATGCACACGTTTATTTCATGGCGGCCCTTCGGAACCAGGCTGAAGGCCTTGTAAAAAGTAGAAATATTACGGATGCGCGTCATGGGAACATTCAGCTTTTCAGCAACCCTCTCCAGGGCCTTGCCCGGAAGCCAATGGTTCTTTGATTGAATTTCCAGCATAACCTGTATCAGGGCGCTTGCCTCGCCATGGTGTCTGTCAATGATTTGATTGATTTCTTCGATATCCATTTCCAGTTTACCGGTCCCATCCTTTCTTCAAACACACATCGCCGGGCCGGACAATTCAAGCAAGGGCATAGTTTCCAAGCTCTTGATCATACCTGACAAGGCCCAGCCTCGATGAGTCGTTCATGTACTTTGCCACAGAAGACGGGCTTATTCCCAACTTCTCGGATATTTCCTTTTGTGAAAGGCGCACGTTCTTCAAGAGCAGCATGATTTGGCTCATAACAATCTTTACTGCAATCGAATCTTGAAAGAACCTTTCGAATTCATCACTGTCGAAGAATTCGTAGTACGCCTTTTCCGTTCTTTCCAGGGTGTTCAACCTGTGTGTCAACACCAGCTTAACGTAGGGCGCTATACTTTTTACCGCAGTGAGCCTGAACCGCAGTGTATCATCATCCAGACCTTCTGTTTTTCCGAGAGGTCCTGTTTCCTCAATCTCTCTGCCGAACTCGTTCATGAACTTGGAAAATTCGATTCCCTCGCCGGCAGATACCCATTCAAGTCTCAATCTTTTGGGATTGAGACCGATGTAATCTAAAATTTTCCTAGCAACATGAAATAGACCATATGCATTGAAATTTCCGCTGCTCACATAATGGCAGTCGCCAAGGTGACAGCCGCCGATGAACATCCCGTCATGTCCATCCGAAAAGGCCCGCAGGATGTGTAACAGGTCCACCCTGCCGGAGCACATGACTCTCATGAGCCTTATGTACGGCGGATATTGAAACCTGGAGACTCCGCACAGATCCGCCCCTGCATAGCAACACCAATTACATACGATCCCGATTATCTTGGGCTGAAATTCACTACTCATGGGCGCCTCTTTCCTCGCTTGCCGCATCGATCTGGGCGAAAATTTCCTCGTCGGTATAATGCTTCAAGGAAATAGCCGAAGTCGGACACACCGAGTTACATACGCCGCAGCCTTTGCACAAGATGGAATTGACCGTGGCTTTCCTGCCTGACTCTGTCTCGTGAAAACTTATTGCACCGTATGCACAAACGGAAATACATGCTCCGCATGACACGCAGGCATCTTCGTTTACATCGCACACGGCACCTGTGGCGGTCACGGTATCATGTGATAACAGGGTGACCGCCCTGCCGGCTGCGCCGTATGCCTGGCTTATTGCTTCGGAAATGTGTTTTGGATAGTGAGCGGTTCCACACAGGAATATGCCTTCAGCCGCGAAATCGACAGGTCTTAATTTTACGTGAGCCTCCTGGAAGAAACCGTCCGGGTTCAAGGTCAACTTGAATTGGCGTGAAATCTTAAGCGTGTCTGCTGTGGGTACTACACCGGTCGACAAAATCACATGATCTGCATCCAGCGCAAGGCGCTGCCCAAGTATGGGATCCGGCACTGTAACTCTAAGAACAGGCTTGCCTTCCTCGTCCTCGGCCGGCTCCACTTCCGGCTTGCCACTTGGTTCAAAGCGAACGAATCTAACACCCTGTTCACTGGCCTTGCGATAATAATCCTCCTTGAATCCGTAAGTACGCATATCCCGGAACAGGATGTATACATCCATTTCGGGCCGTTTCTTCTTCAGGTCCAGTGCATTCTTTATGGCTTGGCTGCAACACACGCGGGAGCAATAGTTTCTATCCTCCTGCCTGGAGCCCACACATTGTATCATTACCACGGCCCTGGATCCCAGGAGCTCATCATCTTCCCGCTCTATTCGCTCCTCTACTTCGAGTTGTGTCAATACCCGGCTGTCTTGGCCGTACAGGTATTCGACCGGCTTGTATTCCTCTGCGCCTGTGGCAATTATGACAGCGCCGTGGTGGATGGTCTTGGTCCTGCCTTCGGACTCCACGGTAGTCACGAAGTTGCCCACAAAGCCGGTGGCGTCTCTTATTATCGCCCCGTGTGATACCTGGACCAGGGGATGCCGGTATACCTTGTCAATCAACTCGTCAAGGTATTCCTGTACATCCATTCCTTCCAAAGTGGTCTTGATCCTCCGGGCCATGCCGCCCAGCTCCGGGTTCTTTTCCACCAGGTGGACCTCGTAACCCTGGTCGGCCAGGCTCAATGCAGCGACCATCCCGGCAATGCCTCCTCCTATCACCAGGGTCTTCTTGTTCACCGTTAAATCGAATTCCTCCAGGGGCTCCAGGAGCCTTGCCCTGGCAACCGACATCCTCACGAGGTCCTTGGCCTTGTTTGTGGCTTCCTCCTTTTGCTTGGAATGAACCCAGGAGCAGTGCTCTCGGATGTTGGCCATGTCGTAGAAGTACTGGTTGATGCCTCCCTCGCGTAGGGTGTCGCGAAAGAGCGGTTCATGGGTCCTTGGCGTACATGCGGCGACCACCACGCGATTCAAGCCCTTGTCCCGTATCGTGTTTGCTATCTCTTGAGCCGCGTCGGTGGAACATATGAACAGGCCCTCTTCGGCGTGAACCACGTTGGGCAATGACTTTGCATAATCCACCACGGAAGGCACGTTCACTATGCGGCCGATATTTGCTCCACAGTGACACACAAACACGCCTACCTTTGCTTCTTCGCCAGATGCATCCCGCTCCGGAGGATATATACGCTCCTTGGAAAGCTTGCCCCTCCTGTTCTTGAGGAGCGCGCCTATTTGGGCGTTTGTGCCGCTGGCGCTTACGACCGACTCGGGGATGTCCATCGGTCCCTGGAATGCACCGCTTACGAATATACCGGGACGGGTCGTCTCCATCGGGTTTTGCGGATTGGTCTTGCAGAATCCATGAGCATTGAGTTCGATACCGAACCTGTTTGCAAGGTCACCGGCCTTGTTTGGCGGAGCCAGGCCCACTCCCAGTACCACGAGATCAAATTCTTCTTCCTTTACACCTTCGTTGTCTGTTGCATACCGGATGGTTACGTTCTTTGTATCCGGGTCCTCTACTCCGACAGATACATAACTCCTGATGAAATGCACTCCCGGCAGGTCCGCGGCCCTCTTGTAGAACCTTTCGAAATCCTTGCCATAGGACCGGATATCGTTGTGGAATATGAATGCCTCCGCATCGGGGTCGTGATCCTTGGCCAGTATCACCTGTTTTTGTATATACGAGCAGCAGACCGCCGAGCAAAAGTTGTTTCCTCCCGCAAGCACTTGCCTGGAACCCACACAGTGAATCCAAGCAATCTTGTGCGGATGCCTCTTGTCAGAGGGGCGCAGGATCTCGCCTTCATGCGGCCCGGTCGAGCAGAGGAGACGCTCGAAATCCAGGCTTGTCACAACGTTTTCATAGGCCCCGTAACCATAATCGCCCCTTGGACCGGGATCGAATGCTCCGTATCCCGGAGACATGACGATTGCGCCTACCTTAATGACCACCTTTTCAGGTTTTTGATTTAAGTCTACTGCATTGTTCGGACAGACACTGGCGCAAATGGAACATTTCTTATCTTTGATGAACAAGCAGTTGTCATCGATGTATGGCACGAGCGGAACTGCTTGAGAAAAATATATATGAATGGCCTTGTTGCTCGACAACTTCTGGTTGAACGGATCCGGAACCTGTACCGGGCAATACTCTGTGCACGTAGTACAGCCGGTGCATAGTTCTTCTTTAATGTACCTTGGTTTCTTGATAAGGGTAATTTCGAAGTCCCCTTTTTGCCCCTCCACGCTCTCGACCTCGGTATAGGTCAGGATTTCGATATTGGGATGCCTGTCACACTCAATGAACTTGGGGGATTCGATGCACATGGAGCAGTCATTGGTTGGGAAAGTCTTATCCAGTTGGGCCATGTGCCCACCCACGGTCGGCGACTTTTCGACCAGGTAGACCTTGTAACCAGAGTTTGCAAGATCCAGGGCCGCTTGAATGCCGCTGATCCCTGCGCCTACAACCAGGACATCTCCGAAGTTGCTTTTATCTCCCATCATGGTGTCTCTTCGCTTTCCTTCAACGATGCCCAGACGATTTCAGTAATATCCTTGATTTCCAATGTCTCTTCGTCTCCCAGGGCGAGCCTGCTCTCCTCGAAATTGCTGATGCAATAGGGGCAAGCTGTAACCAACATTTCTGCGCCTGCTTCCTTGGCCTGGGCCAATCGAAGGTCTGCGAACCTCTGGCCCTTGGGCGTATCCATCCATATCCTGCCGCCGCCTCCACCGCAGCACAGGCTGTTTTGTCTGTTGTTCCGCATTTCCACGAGTTCCAAACCGGGTATATTTTTTAGTACATCCCTTGGCTGGTCGAAGATCCCGTTGTGCCGCCCAAGGTAGCATGGATCATGATAGGTTATTTTCTTTTTGACTTCCCCGGTAAGCTCGATTCTTCCCTGTTCGATCAACTCCAACAGGAATTGCGAGATGTGAACAACGTCGAAGTGCACCATGAATTCGGAATATTCATTCTTGAAGGTATGATAACAGTGCGGGGAAGACACAAGGATTCTTTTAACTCCGTTATCGATGAAAGTCTTGATATTGTCCTTGGCCAGGGCTTTGAATACATCCTCGTTTCCTGTTTTTCGAATACTCTCGCCGCAACAGCTTTCCTTGTTTCCCAGAATTCCGAATTTCACCCCCGCCTTTTTCAGTATGCCGACAGTGGCGGCCGCGGCCTTTCTCATTCTTGGGTCGTAGCTGTAGTAGCAGCCTACAAAATATAGAATCTCCATCCCCTCGGCAAAGGGCTTGATCGAAAGATCTTTTGTCCAGGCATCTCTCTTGTTCCTGTCCTCTCCGAGTGGATTGCCGTCTGTTGTGAGGCTCCCCCTGACTGTCCTGATTGCCCGGACAGAGCCCGGGAACACACCATAGTTCGATGCAATCCTGCGTATGGCAACTCCAACTTCGATTTGTTCGACACCTCTTGGACACTGGGACGGACACAGACCGCACGTGGTGCAGCGCCAGAGGTCTTCGATCTCTATTTCAGGCAAACCAAGCGTGGCCTGCCTGACTATTTTCCTGATACTGAAATCGGTAACCAGATTCCAGGGGCAAACAGTGTCACACTTGCCGCATTGGTAGCAGTACTTGAAGGCCTCGCCTCCACTTTTCTTGATCTCATCAATAATTTCAGTAATCGGGGAGACTGTCTCCACTGCGCTCATCCTTCCTAAAAAACAGGCTTTAAACCTTCTTGGACATTTTGTTTACAGCGTCGATCACCTTTTGCAGGCCATGCTTATCCACCAGTGCCTCGATCCCTTCATCCAGCTCGTCAATAACCGGCTCTTCTTCCACTTCCTCTTCCCTTTCCTCATAGGTCAGGGCATCCGCCAGGCACCATTGCACGCACAAGGGCTCTTTGATCGAGGGATCGGATTCGCACATGTCGCACTTTAAGGGAAGCCCGGAGTCAGGTTCCTTGAAAATATCCCTTGAAGGACAAGAGGCCCGGCAAAATGCGCATTCATCGTATTCCTTGCCGTTGATCGTGTACTTGTCCCTGCCAGCACACTCCGCCGCCGTGTACTCGCCGGCGAAAACCGGAATGTATATATCTGACAACGGATCGCGAATCACGCGAACACGGGACCTCGCCGGGTTGCTGCTGCTGTATTGCGGTATGGCATGAAAGGCCGAACAAATAGCCTCACACGCACGACAGCCGTTGCACTTGTCTACATCGATATTGATTGTCTTTATTACCTTCTTTTTCGTGCCCATCACGATTCTATTCCTTTACTCGGGGCTTCCCGGGGCTGGCTATCTCCCTCCTCGCTCAAGATTCCCCGCCTGACAAAATCTTCAGCCACATAGTCCAGGCCCAATTCATGCAATGTCTCGATAGTGGGGACACCATCAAGGTTCCATCCCTTGAACTTGTAGTATTCATCCATGAGGTTCTTCTCGAACTCTGGAAACCTCTTCTTCCAATGGTCTTCCGGCGGCTTCTCATCCTTTCTCCTCATGCCCCTGCGTATGTTGTTGGCCCTGACCAGGTTCCGGTTTCTCCTGGTAAGGCGAACCAGTCCGGGCTCATCCAGGTCCAGTCCCACGCCGGAAGAGATGAGTTCAGGCAAATTGTGTATGTGAAAAGGCGGCTTGTACGGGAAAGATGAAAGTCCTGCGCACATACCGGTGCAGTCGTCGATGTAATGTTGCTGTTCCTGCCAATTCACGATTTCACAAACCGCATCCACTGGCGGATAGTTTGGGATCGAGTGCTCTCCGCGAAGTTCCCAGTCCACGAACCATTGCTTGAATCTCTCATCCGGAACATGCACCCAATCCTTGACAAACTCTTCGCGTTCTTCCCTTGTCGGAAACGGCATTTGAGGAAAGTTGCCTTCAATTTGCGTGATATTTACCTTTTCGCCGGTAATGTACATTATAAAGTAGATAGGGTTCAGCATCCCGAGCTTGAGCGGCAGTTGCTCGGTTTTCTTTATCGTGTTGTGAGCATACTCTTCCGCGCCCTTGCCGATTTCTCTGGACGCCCAATACGTGCCGTTTGCAAGGACATCACCAATTCCCTCACGCCGGACGATCTTGTCGAGCAGGTAATAGAACCTTCCCTCGTTGTCGGATGGAAATTCCGGCATGTCCTTGTCCGTAAGGATGCCTGCCTCGTATAGTTCAACGGCAAAGGCCATGGTCTGAGGTGCAGAGAATGCATCGACCCCGTGTTCAGTTGCTTTTTGTGCGATTTTCAGGCCGAATTCCAGGTCTGAAAATGCTCCCATGGTGTACGTGAGCTTGGAGTAGCATTTCATCATGTACGAGCACATCCTTGTGTCGACGGAAATGGCTGCGCCGCACTTCATGGGGCAATTGTAACAACTCAGCAACCTGGTCCGCCTGCTCTCCAGGGTTTCTTTCCACTGCTTCGCGACATCCTCTGTCCAAAACCCTTTTCTGCGAACACGCGCATTGCCCCAGGCAAAGTTCTCTGTATGCCACTGCTCGTCATGAATGGCCATCTCCTGCGGCGAGCCGATACCGCTCAAAATCGGAGGAACTCCCTTTATGGGATGTTCGTTTCGTACCTTGATGTATTCCAGGGATTGATTGCATAGCTTCATGAAATCCGCCGGCTTGGCGACATTGATGTCCTTGCTCGTTCCTCGGACTGCCACGGCTTTTAGGTTTTTATCTCCCATGACAGCACCCAGCCCGAGACGGCTCGCACTTGACCTGCCCTGCTCTATGGATGCAAAGTACACCCTGTTTTCACCAGCCAGGCCGATCGAGGCTACTGCGGCATTCGGTTCGTTCAACTCCTGGCGAATGATTTCCGCTGTCTCAAGCGACCCCAGTCCTTTTAGATGTGATGCATCGCGAATCTCAACCTTGTCGTTTTTGATCCACAAATAGACGAGCTTTGGGGACTTGCCGTTGATTATCACCTTGTCGTAACCGGCAAACTTCAATTCCGGGGCAAAGAAACCTCCCATCATTGCGTACCCGAACAGCCGAGTCTGAGGAGAGATTGCAGAAACAATAGTACGGTTGCAGCCCGGAGCAGGCGTGCCAACAAGAACTCCGGCACCGAATATTAGCAAGTTTTCCGGAGAAAACGGCTCGACCTCGGGCGGGACCCGGTCCCAGAAGATCTTGGCATTCGTGCCCAGACCGCCCAGGTGAAGCTCGGTCAGTCGCGGATCGGTCGGTACCCTCTCGATGTTCCCTCTGGTTAAATCGATTTCCAGATTATAGCCTGTCTCTGCATATCTCATTAGTTTCCCCTATCATCACCAATAGAATTACAGGAAGTGTACCCGTCCAGAAACAGGGAGGCTTGCTGGGCCGCCAGATCATCCAGACTTACCCTGCTCCGCTCGGGATCGTACCACTGGTAGAACCAATTCAGCATGCCGAATAGATTCGCAGTGGCAAGCCATGAGCCAAGGTGAGTTCCACGCTGTGGCTGAAGCTCTTTGACAAGGTTGTGGACGGCTTCGAAATATGATCGTCGAAGTCGGCGAACATCTTCGTATGCATCTCCTTCAAGGGTCTCGAGTTCACGGGCGCATACTTTCAACTCCTGCATGTTATCGCCGAAATGACGGATGTGATTACCCACGGCCGCGCCAAGTCGCTGCCTGGGATCTTCGATGCCTTCAAGGCTTTTCTCAAGCCCCCGAAGCAGCGATTCGAACGTATGAAACTGAATCCAATAGAGCAACTCTTCTTTGCCCGCTACGTAATGGTAGATCCCGGCAAGGCTGACTTGGGCCTCGCCGGCTATTTGCCTCATCGATGCCTTGTCGTACCCCTCTTCGGAGAAGACCCGGGCCGCTGCTGCCAGGAGATGGATCCTCTTGCTGTCGAATGCAGGGGTTCGCTTGCGTGCAGTATCTATTGATCCCATTGATCCCCGTGCCTCCGATCGAACGTTCGTTCGAATTTGTTTGGATATTATGATTCGAAAGAATATATGTCAACCGCTCTTTTAAAAATTATGATAACCGAATTGAAATGTCAGTGATTCCGTCCCTTTTTCTTCCCGTCCTTTCTCCCGTCCTTTCCGTGGTTGATTTTCCCGGGGCTGAATATAGCTATGATATCAATAGGATACAAGGAGTGAAAAAACCGGGACCATGCACGGGATGGTTGCCGGGAGTACCGGGTGGGTCTAAAGGGGCAATTTCAGGTGAAAAACTTGGCTTTTATACGCGAATCCAATATCAGGATTTTTGTATTGCATATGTCGGGTATGGTGCGAATGACCGGTGTTTGCATGCCGGGGGATTTTTCGCTGGTACGAAACTTCTTGAAATGACAGCGAGTTTTTCATGCCTTGAAAATCAACCTGGGAAAAAGACATTTTTACTCAAAAAAGATCCGGGAAAAACAGTAACGAAAAGAAAGCGAAGAACCGAAAATGTTTGAACCCGAAGTCTTTCAAATCCTAGAACGTATACGATATGCCCACTCCAAATGACCAGTCATCGACCTTGCTGTATTCGCCCTGCTCCTGGTCGTATTCCCACATGGCCCGGTAAGTCGCCTGCAGATAGAGTATAGAATACAATGGCACTCTCAGCGAAGCGAGCAGCATGGACTTGTCGTCCAGTGTAAATATCTCGGTGGCTCCTTCGAAGTTCCTCTTGTAATAGAGTGCATAGAACTGGACGACCTTCAAGGCCGGGACCTCGATAGTCAGGGTCAGGTTGGAATTGTACTTGCCCTGGTAGTCCTCCCAGATCCCGCCTACCTTGAACAGGTTTCCAATATTGAAAGCCAGTTCACCATAGTACCCGTGCCTGGCATCTCCTACAACTCCGTCTTCCAGTGCTTTAAGCTTTGGCTCGGCTGATTGCCCGTTGTTTGTCTCGTACGGGAACAAGTACCTGTATCCTTCGTACGCAGCGTCAAAGTAAGTCGGCAGGTACCTCTTGCCCAGGTACCTGTATTCCACCTTTGCGGTCAATCCTATATCAAACGGCAGCCTGAACTGGTTAAGGACTCCGAGATGAACTCCATAGTCGTATCCAATGATCTTTACGATATCAAAATACGGCGTAATGGAAAGAATTGGAAGATTCAACACCTTGAATTCAAGGTCGAATCCAAAGATGGTTATTCGCTGATGCTTTTGCACGACCAGGTTGCCCTCGTCGTCCTGGTCCCAAAGTCCATCACCTTCCATGTTAGGAGTCAAATCCCCTGCTTTGTTACAGCCAATATCAGTGTTTATCTTGTTGCACTTTACATCTTTCAACTGGTAGGGAGCCTTGAAATCGCCGATATAGCTGAAGCCGATTGCGAAGTTGTTCAGGTACGAATCCTTGTCCCAGAAAGAAAAAGGCTTGATATGGATCCTGCCGCCTGCGACTCCTGGAGCCTCGGAATCCGAAAGCCTGGAGAATATGGTCTCAATTCCGCCGTAGTCGGTATTGACGTCAAGTTGCAGGCCGAGCCTGAAGTGGTCGATGTACGGGTTGTTGTAGTAATGACCGACTATAGTGCCATGTCCGATGTAAGCATCTCGCAGGTCTCCTGCCAAAAGGTATACCAGGCCGCCCTTGTGACCGAAGCGGAAGTAACGAAGAATCTTGAGATAATCAGATGCTTCGTCCCAGTCCCTTTTTCGCAGGACGCCTCCCACCAGGTCTTCCTTGGGATCCCGGTCATACACAATAAGATTCAAGGGAGCCTGGATACCGATGCCGAACTTCCAAAAGGTAAACTCTGTCATGAGATTGACTCGAAGGGTCAAATCTTCTCCAATCATTCCGAAACCGAGTTCACCACCCAGGGCGCCGCCCAGTTCCATCCGGTCGGCCGGAATTTGTGGGACGGATTCTGCACTTGTGTTATCTTCGGCCATAGCCAATGGTGAAATCATCAGAAAAGTCATTAAAAATATACATGGCCACTTCATCGTCATTTGTAGAACCTCCTTAAGAGCCGTTGCCGATAATATTCTCCGCATCCTACCGGTTTTCAAAGTCCCTGGATGCGTTGCTCCTCCCTGAAATACCTCCAGGTATACTCTTTGTCGCGCCTTGCCAATCATTCCGAGAACCGGCTTTGACGATTCCAAAATGCCGGTCTTGAAAAGTCGTTCATGCTTGGATAGCACTTGGAGTGACCAGCCGGCCTGTCAGGTACCAGGATTCAAGACCTTGACAGCAATCACGAGCACACCCCGGTCGAGCTTCGGACCTCCAATAAGGACCAGGGAGCCGGGCCTGAGTTCAATTTCCGTGTAGAATTTGGGCTTCTCGATAGTAAGACCAAGAGTCAAAGTCCTGTTCTTCTTTGACCTGGCCTTGAATTTAACCTTGACTTTCTTTTGAGGGCCGATCTTCAAACCTCCGGTACCGCCGACATCCAGTTTCAACATCTTGTTCTTGATTAGTTCGTACGATTTGAATTTCTTGAATCTCTTCTTTAGTTGCCCTGCCATACCCTTGAGACCGGCATCGATCTTGTCGCCCTTTTCAGCAGCCCTTATGGCCTTGACTTCTATCCATGCCAAGCCCTTTGCATGGGAAACATCCGCCTTGAAAAAAAGAAAAGTAATCGAAGCCAAAGACAGCACAATCAACTTTCTTGTCATAGAGATGGCTCCCTCCCGGAATCATTGTGACCTTCTTGCCCGGACGGTTCAATCCATATTACAGTAACATTATCACCCTTGGATGGATATACCACTGCATCGTATCCCTTTGGAGGATCGACCAGTTTGACAACTACATCATTCCTGGAAAGGGTGGAGGAATTGAAAAGCCTTGGTCCCAATAGAAGACCAATTACTATCAATATTGCTGCCGCAATTGCCAGAATGGGCCGGTAATGTTTGGAAAGCCAGGAAGCTCCCTTACTCTTTTTGAATGCACGGGAGCCAATCACCAAAGGCCCTGTTTTCCGGTTCACAGCCGCCAATACCCTGTCGCTGAAGCCATTGAAATCAGCTTTTGCAGCCTTTTCAGAAAAAAGTTCGTTCAAAGCCCGGCCCATGTCTTCATAGGTCTTGAGCCTGGCCCGGCATTCAGCACACGAAGCCAGATGTTGTTTCACACGAGCTTTGTCCTCGCCGTCCAGTTCATTGTCGTGGTAGGCTGACAGCAAGTCCTGTATTTCATTGCAATCGTTCAAGTCATGTCCTCCGCTGCATTTGTCAATTCCTCATTGCCGTTACCTGTCAATACAACTTGTCCTGTTTTGTCACCGCGGCCGAATCTCATTTGCTCGGCCAGTAAGGCCTTGAGCTTATCCCTTGCATGGTGGAGTCTGCTCATCACGGTTCCCTTTGAAATGTCCAGCACCTTTGCAATATCCGAATAAGAGAGGCCTTCCAGCTCTCGCAGTACCAAGACCTGCCGGTGAATATCCGGGAGTTTCGAGAGACATTCATCCAGCTTGATCTTTAGCTCCTGTTCGGAAACAACATCTACAGGATTGAACGAAACCTTGCTTACCGTGCGGTTCTCTTCACTCATAGTCTCCAGTACATGCAAATTGTCCGATGATGCCTCAAAGCTCTCCTCCTGCCGCCTTTTCCTGCTTCTAATATGGTCTATGGAGAGATTCATGGTAACCCTGTACAGCCAGGTGCCGAAAGACGATGTCCCTTCGAATTTATCCAAACTACGGAACACCCGGATGAAGACCTCCTGGGAAACGTCCATTGCCTCCTCTGGATCATGCAAGACACCAACGGCCAAACTGAAAACCCTCCTTTGGTACCGCTCGACAAGCGCGGAAAAAGCCCTCTTATCGCCTTTGCGGGCACGCACGACAAGCTCTTGCTCGCCAAGCGCCATTTCATCCAAGTATTTTGACGAATTATTATTATTTGTATTCAAAATACCCCACCCAACCTCGTTCCATCAATACGGAATTTCTTGTAACACAATAGGACAAGGTATACAAGAACCGCCACGCAGTTTCGCACTATCCCGGTCATTTCAGACTCCGTCACTTGGCATCAGTGTCTATCTCTACAGTACAACCCGGATAAATACCGTATTTCTTTGAAAAACCGGCCCTTACCTCCAGGACATAGGCAGCCGGCTCCGGTACGCTCAACCTTTCGGTGCTCAAGGGCTCTGCATTGTGTATGATACCAACAATCTTGTTGTTTCCATTGATGAATATCATGTCCAGGGAAATGAGCGTATTTTTCATCCAGAAGGTTCTTACCTTCTCGCCGGGAAAGATGAACAGCATGCCGTTGTCAAAGTCAAGGTTCTTCCTGAACATCAATCCCTGCTTCCTCTTGAAAGGAGTGTCGGCTATCTCCACGCCGACTTTTACTTTATTGCCTTTACATTCGAGTATAACAGCCGGGCTGTCTTGCTTTTCAGCATGACATCCCTGGTTGAAGGCACAACCGAACATGACCATAACCAGAGCCATTACTGTTGCCGGCAGTATTCTGAAATAATCACCCGGGAAACGGTATTTGTACGTTATCATGTCGCGGGTCTTCAGCATTATGTGCGTTCCTATTGACTGCTGTGGTCGCCGATTTCCGCAAGCGCGTTCTCCAGCATACGCGTGGTTCCCAGATCTTCAAGCCTGGCTTTCACCAAGGGAAAGTCATCAAGTATTATTTCAAGGGGCTTCTGGGGAATCCTGCCGACTTCCACTTTTTGCAAGGCTACTACCGTTGCCATTCTCCTGTGCGCCCTCAAGGGTGCTATCTCTCCGAAAATACCGCCTGACTCGAGCACTGCCAATTTTTTGCTCCGTCCGGCCAGCTTGGCGGACACTCCCACCCTTCCGGAGAGCACGAGGTACAGGTCATCCCCGACTTCACCTTCGAATACGATAATTTCCGCTTCATCGTATTCTTCGATCTCGGCCAATGCGGATATTTCATCCAATTCCTGGTCTGTCAGTCCCGAGAATATTTCACTCTTCTTCAAAATGGAGAGTATACGTTTACTCATTATTCGCTCCCACTGCCGCGATTCTCTTCATCCAGGGATGACAAGAATTCTTTTTCCATCTGCTTTGCATGTTTCCTTTGCCTCAAAGCCTTCTTGTTGGACTCTTTCACGTGATATGCGGCAAAGCCGAGATCCACGGCCCAAGAAAAAGCCACCAGTAAAAAAGAAAAATAAGACCCGGTGAACTGGAAGAACAGTAAGCCCAGGATTGAAGAAAAGATTAGATAAAAGAAAAGCTGGTGCTTTCCCGCGTACAGGTGTCCTAATCCCAAGCCGGGCAGGCTTGCCAGGGCCCAGGCAGGCCAAACAGGTTTGATTCGAATCTCGTTCGCCATGGGAGGAAGATTGTCCCGGTCGAACAATGACTTTTCCTTGCCGAACAGGATACCGTTTGTATTGAATACACTTTCCCGCTCGAATAGAACTACATTATTGTTTTCATTATTGTATTCCCCATTGTATTCCCCATTATTTTCTTCATTGTTTTCCACTGTTCTGACTGCTGTAGTATTTTGGTCTTTTTCTCTTTCTGAATCGTAAACTGGCGATTCAGCAGGGCCTTGAATATCTTCCGGTTTTTTTTCTGTTTTTTCTCCGGTTTCCCGTTCTTCGGGGCCAGCCGATCCCGGCTCTTCACCCAGTACCCGGTTCACCACCTTCCTGGCTGTTTCCTCCATGCCCCTTGGCACTGAAATAACCTGCCTCCACTCTGTTCTATGCGGCATGGCCGCTGCCAGCAAGGCGGCCGAGCATTTGGCCGCCTTTTCATTGTCCATAAGCTGAACCACGTCTATAAAATCTTTTCCCCTTCCCGAAACCATGTATAACCTTCCCTTGCCTAAAGGAAAACCCTGCTAAATCCGGCCTGCCCTATCCGCTCCGTCTTGATTGATCACGATGTATTCTGTATCTCAAAGATCCCGTTCATTCTCGTCCAGCAGATTGTATATGGCTCCATTCACGCCCACAACGAACACGTTGACCGGGTCACAGGTCACATTGCCTGCATCATCGCTTCTTTGAGCCTCTGATCTTGGGGCTATCCCCCATATTCCCTCCAGCCTGGTGCCTGGAAAATCGGGTAGTTCGCATACATGGCCGTTGTGGGCAAGCAGTAATGCGCCGTCCCATCCTACGAACACCACCCATGACGTGTCCTGGGGAATACTCCCGGCATCAGGAACTTCCTTGGGAACGCCGCACTTGGACTGGTAGAAAGCCCAGACAGAGCGAAGGTACACAGGTGGGGGCTTTGGGTTCAGGTTCAATGTCCGCCAGTTGCCCCCGATACTGCCTCTCACGACAGTTCCGTCCAGGCCAACGGCAAAGACCTCTCCACCGGACCTGCCCCACACACCGTTCAAGTGTTTTACAAAGCCGGTTATCGTGAACTTGGTCCAGGTAGTACCGTTGTATTGCAGTATCGTCCCGTTGTTGCCGACCGCCACGAAGCGATTGGGATTGACCCCGAATACACCGCCCAGTCGTTCGGAAGTAAACCTGTTATACGCTATGCGGGTCTTTTCGACTTGTTCCACGTCGTCGAAGTATTTTTCTTCATCACGCCTACGCATCTCCTTGAACAAGTCTTCTTCCGCTTCATATCTTACTATTACGCCTTCCGCTCCCACAGCGATTACAGTAGGATGTTGCCTTTGGGGATCCATGCCTGCCGGCTTGATTCCCCATACGTCGTGCAGGTTGTCCACTACCACGACCGGCCTGGGTTTGTCCGGGTCGGGATCGCTGATAACCTTCATCAGGGCCCACGCCTTGCCGTCATATCTCAGTATGGTTCCCTTTGTCCCTACTGCGAATACCTCGGTTCTCGTCTGATTGTTTTCCTGGTCTTCGAGCTTGTATCCCCAGACGCCCATGAGATCTTCTGTTGTGCCGGACTCCATTTTCTTCCACGAAGTTCCGTCGAAGTGAAGTATGGTGCCGCTGAATCCAACTGCGTACAAGTCGTCTGCAGATTTTCCCCAGACATCCATAAGGTCATTGGCAGGCGTTCTGTCTTCGAGGCCGGACTTTTGTCTTGCCACCTTCCATATGCGGGTCCACTTGGCCAGTTCTTCCTCGCAAATGCTCAGCTTTTCGCCACCTGCATCGGCATCTGCAATATCTGCATCCGGGTTCTCTTCTGTCGCCGATTTACAGGAAGGCAAAAAAGCAGACACTATGCCCATTATTGAAAAGAGCAACAAATCGGTTTTCAAGATATGCCCAACCATTGTATGCCTCCCATATTGCCGGTCATCCGTTGTCAATAGAATCCTATGAACTATAGCACCAAAAGGCAATGCAGTCGATACCACATACGAAAATCCGTAAAAAAACAAGACAGGAATGCCTTGAAAGCCGCCGTGTTTCCGACTTGCCCGGCGGGTGCCTTGAAAATATAATGCCATTTTCAGTCTCTTCGGCTATTCGAAGGGAGAGGTATGAGAATACTGTTTCTGGCTGCACCCCACAGGTACGAAATCTTTGAGGAAAACCTCGAAGTCGTAACCGAGGAATTCGGGATACATCCTCCACTGGGTCTTGCCATAGCTGCAGCGGCGGCCAGGTCCGACGGTCACGAGGTGAAAATAATCGATGCTTATGCAGAACGTCTTGGAGCCGACCAGGTTGCTAAAAGAGCCGGGCTTTTCAACCCCGACCTGTTGGCGCTACGAATACACTCCACTTACAGGTTTTGGCAGGATATAGAATTTATTAGAAGCATCAAGTCGAGATTGGGAGTCCCGGTACTTGCCGGAGGTTATCATATTTCACGCTACCCCAAGGAGAGCATGCAAAGGCCTGAAATCGACTTTGCGTTTCAGGGCCACGTAGGCCCCGATTTTTCAGAGCTCCTGCTCCATCTGTCGAAAGACCCGTTGTCTCCTCCTCCTGAAAAAATCAAGGGCGTGGTTTTCAGGGACAAAAATGGAGATATCGTTTCAAGGCCCCCGAGGAGCGGTCCTAAAAACCTTGATGAGCTTCCCTTCCCGGCAAGGGACTTACTGAAAAATGAGAAATACTATCAATTCATTACCCAGAGGAAACCTTTTACAGCAATGGTAACGAGCCAGGGATGTCCGTACAATTGCACGTTCTGTGTCATGGGAAGGGAGCAATACAGGGAACGTTCGGTTCAAAACGTAATGGCTGAAATAGACGAGTGCGTACAAAAATACGGCATCAGAGAGATAGACTTCTTCGATCCCACTTTCACCGCAAACAAGAGGAGAACCCGGGAATTATGCGAGGCTCTTGTTGCAAGGAACTATGATTTGAAATGGGCATGCAGGACAAGAGTGGATTGCGTGGATCCCGAACTGCTTGGCTTGATGAACAGGGCCGGGTGCAGTCGAATATACCTTGGAATCGAAAACATCTCGTCGAACGTGCTTGAGAAAATAAACAAGGAAATTACCAGCGACCAGGCTGCAAAGGCAATCGAATGGAGCAGGGATGCCGGCATACAGCCGCTCGGCTTTTTCATGATAGGTAATCCCGGGGACACACCCCGGACAGTCAGGGACATGGTACTATGGGCCAAAAGAGCAAGGCTTGATTACGTGCAGTTTTCGAGGACCATTGCCAAGCCTTTTACTGATTTGTATTCAAAACTGGTAAAGGAGACCGGGCAGGATTATTGGAGGAATTTTGTGCTCGGCCTGGAAGATGCAAGAGCCTTGCCCAGGCCCTGGTGTGAAATGTCCGACCACGAGATTGAAAGGCTTACCAACTGGGCGTACAGATCTTTCTATTTCAGGCCGTTCATAGTATGGCGGAGACTGAAAAACCTCAAGTCCTTGGAAGAGCTTGCCAGGTACGTGCGGGTTACCGCTGAAATGAGTACACGCATGGTTTTCAGGAAATACTTCGATATTGGAAATCACTCGAAATGAAACACACCATAACAAGGCCGCGAATCATGTTGAAAAAGGCCAAGCTTCCCAACCTGGCCTTTACCTCGCTTCTTTGGAAGCATCCTACCATGGGACCGCGAATAGCAGGCAACATGATAAAGGCCCGGCTCGGCCGGCCGGTGCTGAGAACTCTGGAGGCTTCAATCACCGATGAATGTCCCGGTTCCTGTCCTCATTGCTTTGCAGCGGACAGGATAACCGGCAGGCCGCTTTTGAGCGCGCGCGAGTGGCAAGTCGTAATAGATGAAGCAGTGGAACTCGGGGCTTTTATCATACAATTTTCAGGCGGTGAGCCTCTGGTGAGAGAAGACCTTGCAGAGATGATATCCATGGTTCCGTCGAACCTTGCGATCGCAGTGCTCACTACCAGTGCATTCGGACTTGACAGAAAGAGGATGGTGGAGCTGGCCAGGGCCGGCCTGGATGTCTTGATAGTCAGTCTGGATTCTGATGTTGCAAGGGAACACGACGCCTTTCGTGGCCTGGATGGTTGTTTCTCACAAGCTGTTTCAGCCTTGAAGATCGGCCGGGAGCTAGGCATGGCCACGATGGTCAATTTCATGATCCTTGGGGAGAGATTGTCAAGCGGGACGGCTGGCAGAGTTTATGGGTTGGCCCGGTCGCTGGATGCCCAACTCAATATTTTCCTGCCTGCCGGCCTGGGTCGCTGGAGTGACAGACCTGCAGAGAACCTGAGCCGGGCCCAGAGGGATGAACTGACCCGTTTGCTTTCCTTAAGAGGCGTGAGGTGGTGCGGTCTATCCAACTACGTGGGAACCGGGTGCGGTGCTGGAACCGAAAAGCTTAGTGTCCTGGCCGACGGCGACGTTGTTGCGTGCTCGGTCCTGCCTGATCCGGTATTCGGAAACGTCAGGGACTTTACCCTGTTTGACATTTGGGTCAAAGCCGGGAAGCAGGCAAGTAAGGCCTCGTGTCCTGCTGCAGACCTTTCTTCCGTTGCAAGAGGCAAGGTTTGAACACTGCCGGGTTGTATAAGGCCATATTCGACCTGCATGCACGGGCTGCAAGGACTGTATTCAAAGACGGACGGGCTTTTCCTCCGCTGCAAATATTTTTCGAACTGACTTCTTCATGCAATCTGTCGTGCAGATTCTGTTTCTACAAGGGTTCACTCAATGAGAAAAGGCGGACTTTGAAAAAGAATCTCACAACAGATGAAATAATGGACATCATACATGCCATGCCCGGTTCCAGGCTGATATCATTTTCCGGCGGTGAACCTCTTTTAAGAAAAGATATTTTGGAATTACTCGCTAGGGCATCGAAAATCAGGACGCTTTCACTCGAAACGAACGGTGTGGCATTGGGAGCGAATTTAGCCCGGGAAATGGTTGATTTGGGTGCCCGGAATCTCCTGAGTCCGGGATTGCTTTCAATTGACATATCTGTACATGGAAACCGGCAGACACATGACAACATAACAGGCAAAAACGGGTCTTGGGACAAAACCCGTGCAGCGGTCCTGCGCCTGATTGCAGCAAGGAGGGCCCTTGGAAAACGATTTCCATTCGTGAACATCAAGACTGTATTGTGCGAAGAAAACTCCGGCCAGATCCTGGATATTTATAAAACAGCGCACAAACTCGGCATTGACCATCTGGTATTCAAACTGCTGGATCCCGGCAGGACAGGTTTCGAGAATTCCGGTGAAAAGGGGCCGTTCCTGGGTATTGACGAAATGCCCAAGTGGCGGGAAACATCATTGCAAAAACTGGATAAACAAATGAAAGAAGCAATAAGGCGCGCCAGGACGGACAACATGGGAATTTTCTTCATACCGCTTTCCTCTACATTTGAACAAGTCAGCAGGTACTATAGAAGCGGATGGACCCCCCGGGATTTGACATGTTCTGGCATCTTCAGCAGGCTTTCAGTTATGCCCGGGGGCGATTATTACCTGTGCAAGATTTTTGGTTATGGAAACGCACGTCAAATGAAACCGATGGCTGCTTGGAACAGCATACCTTTCAGGTCATTTCGAAAAAAAATCATCGATTATGGCCCAATGGATGAATGTATGGGTTGTTGCTACCTGGAACCTTGAACCCGGCTTTTTTTGGAATCCATGGCGCATCTGAAGCCTGCCGAACGATCCTTCCACAATGGTGAGGCAGCCTTTCTGATTGACGCTCGTACGTCCACCGGGCCGGAGCCCCAAGCTCCACCTTTCAGCACTTTTTCCTTGCCTTTTGAAGGTCCGTTCGGCATGTGAACTGAAGTAGGTCTAAACGAACCATACCAATCCCCGGTCCATTCCCACACATTGCCTGCCATATCACAAAGACCATACGGGCTGTTTCCCCGCTCCTTCCTGCACACGGCCCACGTCGTATCCCTGCCGCATCCCCTCCTGCCTTCGGTAATCACTGCAAGACTGCAATCACCCTTGTTATCGCCCCAAGGGAAGATCCGGGCCTTTTCGCCTCTCGCCGCTTTCTCCCACTCGGCCTCGGTGGGCAATCTTTTCTTGGCCCAATAACAATATGCCTGCGCATCCTGCCAGGTTACACAGTTGATAGGATGACCGTCCCTATCCGGCATATTCCAGTTGCAACCCCTCACCTTGTTCCCGTCAGGCGGCTCCACGCATGATCCAGCCTGTACGCATGCCTTGTACTCTTTTAAAGTCACTTCATGCTTGTCCATGTAATAATCAGGTAAATAGACCCAATGCCCCGGCTTTTCATTGTGGCGGCACTCCCTGGCGTATTGAGCTGATTTCTTGAATTTCAATGCTCCACAGGCCCCGATAAACACGATTACGGTTCCAAGCGATATTGTAAAAAACAACGGTTTAAAACCCGTGAACATGGTTGCCGCCAACAAGGAGCAGCCGACCATGACAATAAGCAACAACAAGAATAAACGCGGCCCCGGTTTCCTGAATTTTATGGATAGTGACGTCGGCAACCAGCCTGAATCAGCCAATGAACCCGTACGTGGAAGCAACATCTGGGTCTTTTCTCCTAAACCAGGGGAAAGCCCGGTGCCGTTTATTTGCGCCCCGGCCGCGGCCGGAGCAGGCCTGGATGGTTTACCGCAACCCATCCAGAACCAACCGGCTGGGATAAGAGCCATTTCCTTCCCGGTCTTGATATTCCCTGACAATGGCTCTACCACGACTTCGTTCACTAATTCCTTGATTGCCTTGATCAACAAGTCCTCGTGCTTGGATGTTGCCCGGCTCGCCCGTCCAATTACTGTTGCGCCTTTTACGTCAATTAATTTCATGTTCAGGACAAGCTTTTCTCCGAGCCTGCCGATTACCGCGGAAGCAACATATGATACGCCCAGCGCACCTCCCAGCTCTGCAATACACGCATCATCCGCGCAACCCGTCAGTTTTTGGCGCTGCTCCTCGAGAGACAACATGGCCTTGATATCCCGGTGGCCGATTACCGTCTTGAAAAGCCCTGTCCGTTGAATTTCAGTTAAAATGAGTTCTTCGAGCAGTGCCGCAGTACCAGGCTCGACGCCTTCTCCTGTTGTAAGTTTCAATACTGCAAGTCCCGGCAAATCGCGTGCCCGTGCCGTCTTGACAAGTAGAAAGGCGGGTAGAGCCAGGAATAGGCATATGCAGGCGATTCGGACGTGGCACATTTTTCCTGTTTTGGGCAGGCCGCGAAAAAAGATGGTTCCTGGTTTCAATAAATCATGCATATTGCGGCACATCTTCCTTTATTAGTCCCAACCTCAATAGCTCGGCCCTTATTCTGGCACGCTGCCTGGCATTCACCTCGGGCAGCGGTTTTCTCACCCTTGGCGTTATGGGTACGCCCCTCAATGCCAGGCCGTATTTTATGGCGCTCATTACCGGTTCATTTACCCTTGGAATCGGCATCCCGGCCCGGACAACGCTCAAGAGGTGTCTCGTAATCGTCTGGTTGAACCTTTTTCCGAACAAGGCCAACATGATGGGTGCAAGCTGTGTGGCCAGTTGGTGCGCCACAATGTTATCCCCCTCCCTGGCTGCATCATACATGGTTACGGCTTCTTCCGGGAACAAGGACAGGACGGGACATATAGTGCCTGCCGCGCCCAGCGCCATTGCATCCGGTAACAGAGTGTAGTTGCCGACGTAAAGCAAAATGCGATCACTTCTCTTTGCATGGACCTTGAGGTCCTGCAGAGGTCTTGAACGTGCTTCCCTTAGCCCTTTGAAGCCGGCCGAATCGAGCAGCCTTCCCACTTCGTCGTCAGAGGCATGAAGCCTGGCTAATGCCGACGAACGATCGAGGATCATGGGTAATCCGGTCTCCACGGCTATTGCCCTGAAATGCGCCATGAGCGTGGGAAGGGGTATCTTGTGTGCCGAGGCGGTCGACACCAGCAAGCCTGTTGCGCCAAGCTCACCGGCCTCGGTGCCTTGCATGATTGCCTGCCGGGTCGAAGCAGCATTGAGGCCTACAAGTACAGGAACCTTTCCACCGGCTGCTTTTACAACCGTTTCAATAATGGGGCCCCGCTCCTCACGAAGCAAGTACTGTACCTCTCCCATTGCGCAGAGCACGGCAAGGCCGTGTACGCCGGCCCTGATTTGGTGTTCGACCAAAGCGGTCAGGCCGTCCAGGTCAATACTGCAATCCTGATCAAAGGGAGTAGGTAGGCTGGGAATAATGCCATGTGGGAGTGTGTCGTTACCGGGTATTTCCATGTTTCCTAGACCCATTTTGCCATGGCTAAAAATCCCTTGACCTTTTCATTGGTCTCTCGAAGGCGCTTGGACAGGGTTCTGCAAAAGTTCCATAGTACCGCATATGCCAGATCCCTGTTGACAAACAAGAGTTCTTCCAAGTCATCCCTTGCAATGGTTATCAAGCTCACAGAAGTATGCGATATTGCGTCCGCGCTCCTCGGAGAATCATCTATGAGAGCCATTTCGCCGAAATATGAGCCTGGTTTAAGTACGGCAAGGGCTTCCTCTCCCATGCCCTGCAGCTTTTGACTGATTCTAACCTCGCCCTTTTCTATGATGAACAGCTTATCTCCTGCCGAGCCTTCTGCAAACAAGATTTCACCTGCTGCGTGTTCCTCTGCCTTGCATATCTTGGAGATCGCATCAATGTGGTTTCTTCCCAAGCCTGAAAAGAGAGGAACCTTGGATATTACATCGGAAGAGATTCCTTTCTCCATTCCCCCGGTTTCCTTCATTTATCCTCCGGTTGTTTCAAGCCTTCCAGGTATGATTGGACCATGAAGGCCGCTACTGCTCCGTCTGAAACAGCCGTTGTCGGCCTGCGTAACGCCTTGGTTCTGATATCTCCAGCAGCAAAGAGCCCGGGCAGCCCAGTAACAGTGGTCTCATCAGCCTTGATATAACCTTCTTCGTCGATCTCCGCCAGATTTTTCACTATGCCGGAGTTCGGCTGCCATCCTACCAGAATAAATACTCCACGGACATCCAAATCCCATTCAACCCCCCTTGCCTGGTCAAAACAATGCACTCTCTCCACCGAGTCTGTTCCATGTATCGAAAGAACGCGGTTCGCCATCTTCACCTGAACCTTGGGATTGGCCAACACCCGTTCCTGAAGCACCTTTTCGGCCTTCATGGATTCTCCCTGGTACAGCAGGGTGATGCTCGTGCCTATTCTCGAAAGGAACTCGACTGTTTCCAGGGCTATGTTGTTCGAACCGATAACAGCCACGGCCTTGTCCCGGAACAGGCTTCCTTCCTTGACTGCGCAGTATGCCACTCCCTTGCCTGCCAGGTCTTCCTCTCCAGGCACGTTGAGTTTTTTATAACTCTCACCTGTTGCTACGATTACCGCCCTTGCCCTATAATCTGTTCCCTCGCAATGGACCACCCAGGAATGTCCATCGAATTCGAGTGACAATGCCTTGGCGCTTGTGAGAACAGATCCGTATGCCTCGGCCTGCCGTCTCATGAGTTCGCCAAGTTCAAAGCCTGATATTCCGTCCGGAAAACCGGGATAGACCTCTACCAAATCCCGCATGGACATTTCACCGCCGGGTACGCAGGCTTCCAGTAATTCCGTGTCTATCCTGGCCCGGCCTGCATACAAGGCTGCCGTCAAACCGGCCGGACCGCCGCCGATGATTATCAAGTCTCGAAGTGTGTCTCTTGACAAAAGACATTACCTCCATGCTTGCCTCAATAAACCATATTTTTGAATTACCATGTAGGACTTTCCGTGTAAAGGATACGCCTTTTTTTTACGAAGTTCATAATTTTCGTTCATAATCTTTACTCATCAATCTTTTGAACATGATCGGCATAAAAAGTATGCCGATTATTACTTGGGAAATCAACTCGAGGCTCAGGAAAAGCAATGACCCGGCCACCAGGCTTTCACGTGCAGCCATATCGCCGAAGACAAGTATTACCATCCCTTCCCTTGTTCCGATACCGCCGATCGTCAAGGGAAGGTTTGCGACAAGTATCACCGCTGTCCCCAGGAACACTCCTTCTATCAATGGGATATCCACCCCCACGGATTTCATGACCAGCAACAATGCAAATGACAGGCAAATCTGTAATATGAATCCATATGAAACCAAAAATAATTTTTCCCTCCAACTTGCATTGTCGAATCGATCCAGGAACAGCTCTGCCAGGTCTCTCCAGCGGGTTTTTAAAATACCGGTAATCCGGAACAAGGATCTCATTACACCCGGAAGCAATAAGAGAACAGCTCCGGCCCATGCCGAAAAGACTATCCATAATGGAATTCTGTTCGATAAAAGAGCTCCTATGGTCGAGGCTGCAACCAGGCCCATCAAGGTGGTGATTTTATCGAACATTATTGTTCCAAGGACAAGGCTCACGGGAATGCCGTATCTTTTACGAAGGTACAAGGCAGGCACGAGGTTACTTGTTTTAAAGGGCATTAAAATACCCAGGGGGGATGATGAAACGAAAAGAAAAAGTATCTCAGGATACTTGATGTCCGGGGCTACGCGCCTCAAGATTATCCACCACTTGTGAGAAAGTCCCATGAGCGCCACAACGATTCCTATTGCGATTGCTTCAGCCACGTATACAGGATCCGCAGAGAGCAGGCCGGCCCGGACCCTTGAGAAGTCTACGAACATCGAGAGCAGGTAAATAGCCAGTGCCGTGAGTAAAAAACTCGCCGCCACTGCAAGCCAGTTGGAAACCGGCCTGTTTGATCCCCGGCCTTTTTTTTCTACTTTAATGTCTTTCAATTCTTGAAACCGGACGGTCGCAGCCGGCCGAATAAAGAAGCCATGAAAAAAAGTTACATCTCATATGCCTACTATAATAGAAATGGTTTTCAAAAGGGAAGGATTCCAGAAGCTAAAAATAGTGAGCCTCCCCACCCAGGTTGATTTTAAGGGCATCAAAAATTTGATGTCATTTCATGAAGTTTCACATCAGCAAAAAATCCATTGACGCGCAAACACTGGTTACTCGCACCATGCTCAAGCCAAACAATTTGTATTTTGGTTTCCATGACCAAGTCAGCTTTCCACCTAAAGCGGCCCCTAAAAACCCAGATCGACATGCCGGGCACCCATATCATGCATGGTCCCGATTTTTTCACACCTTATATCTTCTTGATATCACGGCCATATCCGGCCTTGGGAAAATCAACCGCAAAAGGGGAGGGATGAAAAAAGTTGCATCTCATATGCCTACTATAATAGAAACGGTTTCTAAAAGGGAAGGATTCCGGAAGGTAAAAATAGAAGGAAAGAAACTCGGGGAATATTTTTCGTACTAAAAAAATCGACCGGTCTGGGGGTACATGGCATGACCTGCATATTTTCGAGAAAGTTTTGTTTAATGCAAATCAGTGTTTTATTTACGGCTGGTATAATTGTCTCTTCCTGTGGGAGTGATGCTACCAAAGCCAATCATGGGGACAATATTGAGCCCAAGGTCGTGCTTTCACCTCCCGGGGGGGTTTTTAACAAGGATTTCTCCGTTACTGCCGTTTCACAGCCCGATGGCTTGGATATCTATTGTTCGGCCGACGGGACAAACCCAAAGCAAGATGCCGGACACAGATATTCGGGGCCGATCAGCATTTCCAATGAAGGAACCACAAAAATAAAGTGCATTTGTGTATCCGGACGGGGTGTTGCAAGTAAACCGGCTGAAGAGACATATTTACTGGACAAGACCGCTCCCAGCAGCTCCATCCTGCCCGAAGCCGAAGAACAGAACAAGGCATTCAAGATAGAGTTCAAGGCCAGAGACAACATAGACCCGAGTCCTGTTGTGCTTTACACATTGGATGGAACAACTCCACAGCCCGGCATGTCCAGTGAATACTCCGGGCCTTTCGATGCGGGTGTCGAGCAAGGAAAAGAGGGTAAGTTGTCGGTGAGTTTCCGGGCCATGGACCAGGCCGGCAACCTGGAGCAAGTGAGGGAGAAAACATACTTGTATGATCTCAAGGCACCGTCGTGCTCTGTCTCTCCCGGTGGAGGCGCATATAATCAGGGTGTGACTTTGAACATCACTTGCGACGAGGAGAGTAAGATATACTACACCATAAATGGTTCTGAGCCGAGTACAGGTTCCAACTTGTACAATGGCCCGATTCTCCTCGACAAGGAGGGTGAATACACCTTGAAGTTTTTTGCAAAGGACGTCTTCGGCAACCAGAGCGAAGTCAAGACGATTGCCTATTTTGTTGACTTCACCCCGCCGGAGTCTTCCGCAGACATTGATCCCGGCCATTACAACCATGCACTGTTGATCAAACTTGCGGCCAACGAGGAAGGAGCGGAAATTTTTTACACGCTTGACGGCAGCGAGCCGGTAAAAGGCAGCCGTACCACCGTGAAATACCAGGATCCGATTTCATTGGAAGAGGAGGGGCGTTACAAGATCAGGTTTTTTGCAATCGACAAGGCAGGCAACGAGGAGCAAACAAAACATGAAAATGTTTATTTTTTGGACTTTACTCCGCCGTCTTGCTCAATAAATCCACGAGGCGATGCCGCTGCACCGGGCCGGATCTTCAACAAGGATATTGAAATCGAACTGTCGTGCACTGAAGAAAGCATTGAATATTATACTCTGGATAAAACAGAACCTTCCATCAACTCGGACAGGTTTGAAAATCAGCTTGTTCTGTCGCAAGAGGGCTCGATTCTTCTCAGGATAAGGCCGTTGGACATTGCCGGGAACTGGGGGGAGACCAAAGACAACTGGTACCTGCTGGACAAGACCGGGCCAACATCTTCGGCGTCACCGGCTCAGGGTTCGTACAAACCTCCATTGCAGGTGTACCTGGAAGCAACCGACAATCTTACTTCCGGAAATGTCTATTATACGGTGGACCATGACGGTGATATAGACGACAACAACCTTGGAGGCATATTCAGACCCGGTGACATAGTCTTGAACCAGGAAGGCGAACATACGGTTAGGTTCAGGGCGAGGGACAACGCAAATAACTGGGAGGCACAAACCAATTCTGTGACCTATTTTGTGGATTCCACTCCACCTGTGACTGCCGTGATTCCTCCGGGAACAGATAAGAAACCCGGAATGGCCATCAAATCTACGGTAACGATTGCACTGAGCGCATCTGACAACGACCAGGTAGAAAGCACCTATTATACTATCGACGGCTCTGATCCCGGAGCTGATTCTCCGAAATGGAGTGGAACACCGATAAGTTTCAGCCAGGAAGGAGAATACACGTTGCGGGTTTCCAGCATAGACCTGGCGGGAAATACAGAGGCGCCTACATCTCATTTCTATAGGGTTGACAACACCGTTCCTGTGGTCAGTTGCTCTGTGGTGGACGGTGCGTACAGGCCTCCCCTGTCCATCCTTCCCACGTGCATTGACAATATGACCGGTTGCACCATTGATTTCGAACTTTACAAGGACGGAAAGCTGGAACAACAGGGAGAGATCAATGGCCCGTTGATCCTCAAGGATGACGGTAATTACCGGCTGGATCTGGTCGGTGTTGACGGGGCACTCAACAAAAGCGAGAAATCAAGTTTCAGTTACAGGGTTGACGGCACTCCTCCTGTGACCACTGTAAGTCCTGCCGGCGATACCAACTTGCCCGGAGCCGCTATTAACTATCTTCCTCTGGTCATCGAGTTGAAAGCAGAGGACCCGGGGAATTCAGGAGGCCAGGTAGCTGAAATAAGGTACACGGTTGATGGAAGTGATCCTCAATCTGCAGGTGCGCAGATATACAGTCCTTCGAACAAGCCCACGTTCAATTTTGATAGCGATAGCAGTGTGTTGCGATTCTTTGCAATCGATGACCTGGGAAATGCCGAAAAGCAACGGATTGAGTACTACAGGATCGATACGGTCCCTCCCGGCGCTGTGCAGGACCTTGCGATGGGCGATTTAAGGGGGCGGCTTTCCTGGACCAGTACAGGAGATGATTATGATACCGGAAATGCCGTAAGTTATGACATAAGGTGGTCAAATGAAGAGATAACAGAAGAAAATTGGGCCGATCCCACAAAGGTCTTTCCCTTGGATAACGAACCTGATCCGGCAAGCCCCGGCACTTTACAAAAAGCAATCTTCCCGGGTTTTGCACCGGATATGTCCGAGTCGCCGAAAAATGAATACTTTTTTGCAATGAAGGTGATAGACGATGTTGGAAACATGTCAAGTCTTTCAAACGTGGCATCAGGCTGGTACAAGATGAAATCCGCCCAGCTTGACGGAACCGGGTACGGCCCGGACATAGCAGTTCTCGGTGATATCGGGAATGGCGGGTCCACCAATGATGATGGC
>JAADFL010000213.1 GCA_013152945.1 Deltaproteobacteria bacterium
GATACCGGGCACCGGAATCGACCGCCCAAGTCTGCTCCAGGCTTATTGAGCCCTGGACCGAATGCGGAAATTAATATATTGACACCTCGTTTCGAGGTGAGAAATGTCTCGGATCCTGACGGCGATGTAGTTGTTTACAACTTCGAGGTGTATCCAGGCCGTGGAAATGTAGGACCATTGGTCGAGTCGGGCGATGTTAAAGAGGGTAAAGGCGGCATTACGACATGGCAGGGCGATGAAACGCTCGAGTTCGGCAAATCCTATACCTGGCGTGCACGCGCCAAGGATTCGCATGGCGCTGCCGGCCCGTGGTCTGTTTATGCCTCGTTCTCCATATCCCCGGGTAAAAACAGCGCCAATGGTTGTGGTTGCGGCGCTTCCCAAAGTCCGGCCGGCGGTTTTTCCTTGATTTTGTTTGGAGTGGCATTAATTGCATCGAGGCATCGATTTTTGAAGTGACACGGACCAGAGGCGGAACACAAGGGCGAAATAGAACTTGGGATAAATCCGTTACCCTGGATACGTGTGGTGGTGAACCGTACTGAATGCCCGGCAGACACAGAGTTTTCGAATCATTTGCCGGCGATCTGCGGAAAATATTATCGGCAACGGCTCAGAACAGCATAATCAGTATAACTCCAAGTTCCAAAAAGCATTTGACTTGTATAACCGGTCAATTTACTCTACGCAAATTTAGTAAACCTTTCCGCAAACTTGGTGCGTGGAAGGAAAAATTCAAAATGGTTTTCTGCTTGTAGGGGCTTTACATGAATGATTCGGGTTCAACGGGGCAGACGAGCGGGTTGGAAGAATTGTTGCGCCAGAGACGGCGAAAGCTTGATTCCATCCGGGAAAAGGAAATGAATCCCTTTGACAACAGTTTCAGGCCCGGTGCCCGGAACATTGAAGTCAAGGAAGCATGTAAAAGCCTCGATCCAGGCGCCGAACCGATTGGTGATGCGCCTGATTTTTCTATCGCCGGCCGAATCGTTCGGATACGCTCTTTTGGAAGGGCAACGTTCCTGGTTGTCCGGGACATGACAGGAACCATACAGGTGCTGGCGCAAAAGAACGTCCTGGGACCGGATGTATATGCTGTCCTCAAACTGGTGGATGAAGGAGATTTCCTGGGCGTCAAGGGCAAACCCATGAAGACCAGGACAGGCGAGGACACTCTCCAGGCCCGTGAACTGAGGCTTCTAACCAAGGCTTTGAGGCCTTTACCAGGCGAAAAATGGCATGGCTTACAGGATATTGAGACCAGGTACAGGCGACGGGCTGCTGATCTTGCCGTCAACGAGGACGTGCGACAAAGATTCTTGTCGAGGAGCCTCTTGATCTCGGCCTTGCGCAGGTTCCTGGAGGAAAGGGGTTTCCTGGAGGTTGAGACGCCCATGATGCACCCGATTCCGGGTGGGGCGACTGCAAGGCCTTTTGTCACGCATCACAATGCACTGGACATGGACCTATACTTGCGTATCGCTCCTGAACTGTACCTGAAACGTCTGGTCGTTGGCGGCATGGAACGGGTTTTCGAGATAAACCGTAATTTTCGCAATGAAGGACTCTCCAGGTTACACAATCCGGAATTCACCATGCTGGAATTCTACATGGCATATGCAACCTTCGAAGACCTTATGGACATGACCGAGCAAATGCTCTCCTTTGCAGCCGAGGCGGTGTGCAAAACAAGCAAGATTACATATATGGGAGAGGAATTCGATTTCAGTCCACCCTTCAGAAGGCTTACCATGAGACAAGCTGTGGCCGATGCGCTGTCCAAAAGACCTGAACTCGGTTTCGATTCGGCCATGGTGAACGACGAGCAAGCATTCATGAAATTCACTGACGAGAAGGGCGATGTATTGTTCAGGGATGAGAAGGAAAACCCTTGTAAGGACCGGCCGTACGGCAAGAGGCTTGCACTGGTTTTCGAAGCCTTATGCGAGGGAAGCCTGAGGCAGCCGACCTTTATCACGGAGTTCCCGGTACAGGTATCGCCCCTTTCACGAAGGAACGGGAAAGATCCGCGGTTCGTGGACAGGTTCGAGCTGTACATAGCGGGCAGGGAACTGGCCAATGCATTTTCGGAGCTCAATGACCCGGATGACCAGAGAGCAAGGTTCGAGGAGCAGGCAAGGGCGCGTGCAGCAGGGGATGAAGAGGCCATGTACGTGGATGAAGACTATTTGACGGCTCTCGAGTTCGGAATGCCCCCCACTGCCGGAGAGGGTATCGGAGTAGACAGGCTGGCCATGCTCTTGACCGATGCTCCTTCGATTCGTGATGTCATACTCTTTCCACTCATGAGACCGGAGCGCTGACCTTGGGGTACGAACTCAAGATGTCGTGGAAGCACCTGCGTTCCAGGAAGAGAAATGGGTTTCTCTCGGTAATCACTTATATCTCCATTGCAGGTGTGGCCCTGGGCGTGGCGACATTGATGCTGGTCATGGCGGTATGGACAGGCTACGAAAAAGAAATAAGGAACAGAATCCTGGGAATAAGCGCCCACGTAGTAGTGTTGAAGTACGGACCGGGCTTCAAGCTGTACAGAGAGGCCAGAAAAAAGGTGCTGAAGTTGAACGGCGTGGTTGCAGCTACTCCGTTCATGTTGCGGGAATGCATGGTGAGTAGCAAGAGCAAGGCAGTCGGGGCACTGGTTAAGGCAGTGGATCCTGCAACAGTAACAGGTGCTACATCGCTCGCACAGAATATCAAGGCCGGAAAGGGCAAGATCGAATGGTTGTTTCACCCGGAGACCATGCCCGGAAACGATGGCGGGTATCCCGGTATAATTCTTGGGAGCGAGATGGCCCGTGAACTCGGCGTCAAATTGGGTGAAAAGATCGAATGGATAAGTCCGCTGGGAGGAGGAATCACTCCTTCGGGCCCTGTACCCAAGGGTATGAATGTCATGGTAGCCGGCATCTTTCATTCCGGAATGTATGAATACGACGACAAGTTCGCCTTTGTTACACTTAAAACAGCGCAGGATTTTTTCAATACCGGCGACGAGGTGAACGGCCTTGATTTGAAACTTGCCGATATGAACCAGGCTGACGCGGTTGCCTCCAGGGTATTGAAGGTTTTGGGAGGCTATCCATACAGGACCCGCACCTGGATGGAGATGAACAGGAACCTGATGTCGGCGCTCAAGATCGAAAAGACCGTGTCGTCGATTCTCTTGTTGTTCATTATCCTTGTCGCGGCTTTCAATATCGTGAGTACTCTCATACTCATGGTCTTGGACAAGGGGAAAGAGATCGCCATACTCAAAGCCATCGGCGCCACTGACGGCAGCATCATGAAGGTTTTTTTATACCAGGGGTTGGTGATTGGTATTACGGGATTGGTACTTGGCATATCCGCGGGTTACGGCCTTTGCGTGATTGCCAAGGCCATGAATATCGGTATAGATCCGTCCGTGTATTACCTGAGTTCCCTGCCGGTGGAGGTACAGTGGCATGAGATGTGGATGATCGTGGCAGCGGCTCTGTTTACAAGTTTACTGGCCACCTTGCCTCCTTCCTGGAAAGCTGCGAGATTGCGGCCTGCGGACGGCATCAGGTACGAATGAGGTGAAGTTTTTGACTGGCAGGAATATCGTTCATATACAGGGACTGAAGAAGACCTTTTTCGTGGGCTCGAAGGCAGTCGATGTGCTGCGTGGTATCGACTTGGATATCGATGCGGGCGAGCAGGTGTCCATAGTCGGGGCATCGGGAGTGGGCAAGAGCACGTTTTTGCATATTCTCGGGACGCTCGAGGCGCCGACCTCCGGAACCGTCGAGATAGACGGGCAGGACGTGTTTTCCCTCAAGTCCGGGAAATTGGCTGATTTCAGGAACAGAACCATAGGGTTCGTGTTCCAGTTTCATCACCTCCTTTCCGAATTTACGGCCCTGGAAAATGTTATGATGCCTGCCCTGATCCAAAGGATCCCTGAAAAAAAGGCCATTGAAATGGCTACTGCCGGGTTGGGGGAGGTCGGCCTTTTGGAAAGACTCGAACACAAGCCGGGTGAACTATCGGGCGGCGAGCAGCAACGGGTCGCGTTGGCAAGGGCATTGGTGCTGGAACCCAAGTTGCTGCTTGCCGACGAACCTACCGGCAACCTCGACGGGGCGAACGGCAGGGAGGTGGAGGATCTGCTCTTGAAACTCAATAGATATCACAATACCACCTTGATCATTGTTACCCATAACCTGGAACTCGCCGGCAGGTTGAGGCGCAAACTGAAGATGAAGGACGGTCTTATCGTCGAAGATGAACAAGGTAGCGGGTCCGCCCCTACTGATGTTGAAGGCGGTAACGCGATGGAGATGACATGAAATACGCCCTCTCGGGAATGTTCTTGTTGCTGTCGGCTTTACTCTGCGTTCAGGCGGCGGCCCAAAAGGCGCCGAAGATTGAAGCGCCGATAATTAGGAAAATAGAGGTGGAAGGCCTACAGCGGGTGGAAAAGGACGCGATATTGAATGCCGGGCTTAAGTCCAAGGTGGGCGACAGGTTTTCGGCGATATCGGTAGCCGATGATATCAAGACAATTTATAAGATGGGATTTTTCGATGATGTGGAGGCATTTAAAAAAGATACGAAGGACGGCGTAATAGTCGTATTTCGGATCAAGGAAAAGCCTGCGGTAAGGAAGGTGAAGATCAAGGGCAACGATGAAATAGGTGAGGATGATATCAAGAAGGTGATTGACATCAAGAATTACTCCGCCCTGGACGAGGAAGCCCTCAAGAAAAACGAGGAAAGGATAAAAGGCCTTTACACGGACAAGGGTTATTACCTGGCTGAAGTCAAGCACAGGATTATTCCGGTTGAGGGCAAAAACGAAGTGGATGTGGAGTTCGTAATCCGCGAGCATGCCAAGGTACTTGTGAAATCAATCAGGTTTTTGAACAACGAGGCATTTTCGGATGATCAACTGAAAAAGGTCATGGAGACCAGGGAAGGCGGCTGGTTTTCATGGTTGACCTCGAGTGGAAAGTACAAGGAAGATGCTTTCGAACGCGATATGATGAGAATAACCGCCTGGTACATGGATCACGGGTACATCAATGTTAAGGTTGAGAAGCCCGGGATCGAACTGTCTCCGGACAAGAATTACCTTTACCTTACGGTCCAGGTCAGCGAGGGACAACAATACTACCTTGGAGATCTCAAGTTCAAGGGTGACTTGTTCCAGCCTGAAAAAAAACTTGTGAAGGGTCTTTCGGTAAAAAAGGGTGAATTGTTCAACAGGACGAAATTGTCGAGGGACTTGCTGAGAATAACCGATGAATACAGGGACAAAGGTTATGCCAATGTAAATGTTACTCCATTGACGGCAATTGATCCGAAGAAAAAGACCGTGGATATTACATTCGATATACAAAAAGGCGACAAGGTCTATTTCGAGAAAATCGAGGTCAAGGGAAATTCAAAGACCAGGGACAAGGTGATTCGCCGGGAACTGCGTATCTATGAAGGAGACCTGTATTCGGCTACAGCCATGAGGCGATCGAGGGCCAAGGTTTTCGCCCTTGGGTACTTCGAGTCCGTTAACATTACCACCAAGAAGGGAAGCTCCGACGACAAGGTCATTGCAACCGTCGAGGTAAAAGAGAAATCCACCGGCACCTTCCAGATCGGTGCAGGCTTTTCGTCTGTTGAGAACTTCATATTCATGGCCCAGATAGCCCAGGCAAACTTCCTGGGCCAAGGCTGGAACGTGGCACTGTCCGCACAGCTTTCGAGCCAGAGACATCTTTTCAACTTAAGGTTTGTAGAGCCATACTTGTTGGACAGCTTGTGGACAGTGGCATTCGATGTTTTCAACTCGGAGATTCTCTATATTCAACGAACATCGGTTGCAAATTTCACCAGGGCCTCCACAGGCGGTGACCTGACACTTGGATATCCGCTTCTCTATTGGTGGACGGAAGACCTCCGTTTTTACTTGACCTACAAGTACGAGTGGATACAGGTTTCATTGAGCCATTCGAACAGGTTCAGCAGCAGCTTTCTCAAGGACCTTTTCAGGGATACGTCGACAAGCAGCTTGCGGGGCAGCATAGTGTACGACACCAGGGACAACAGGTTGTTTCCCAATAGGGGAATATATGCCTCGTTCTCTACGGAATGGGCCGATGACTGGTTGATGTCCAAGACCGAGTTCCTGAGACTCCGTGCCTATGGAAATTTTTACTATCCATTATTCTGGGGGCTCATATTCAAGTTCAATTCGCGCCTGGGATGGGTAACCAGCTTGCAGGAAAAAGGGGAGCCCCAGGGCGTACCAATCTCGGAGAGATTCTTTGTAGGCGGAATCAACTCGGTAAGGGGTTATGATCCAAGGTCTCTTTCTCCTACTGTCAACGTGCCCGACAACTTGAGCGGAGGCAGGTTGGATCCTGCGGATCCCTTGAGCACGCTTCCCATAGGCGGTGATAAGGAAATAGTATTCAATGCCGAGATAGAATTTCCGATAATACAGCAGGCGGGAATAAGGGGGGTCATCTTCCTGGATGCCGGCAACGCATACAGGGAAAACGAAAGGCTTTTCTATGTGGGACAGACCTTCACCAACCCGGACAGGCCCAGGCCGGGGGCCATACCCGATCCCTTGGCTGACAGAAAGAATTCGTTACCGGCAGGAATGTATTGGAGCACAGGTTTCGGTATCAGGTGGTTTTCGCCAATCGGACCGCTTCGTTTCGAGTGGGGTATTCCGCTGACAAAGCGGCCTGGTGACAAGAATATCCAGTTCGAGTTTACGATCGGTAATTTCTTTTAACGTGTAGCAAAGAAGGTGTGAAAATGAGGATGCGTGTTATTTCGATTTTGGTTCTTTCTGTTGTGGCCTTGTCGTTTTCAAGACCCGGCTTGGCCAAGGGGGAGAAGATAGGGTACGTGGACTTGACCAGGGCATTGAATGAAATCGACGAAGGCAAGGCGGTAAAACGGTGGTTGAAGAAGGAATTCGAAAAGCGACAGAAGGCACTGGACGAGAAGCAGAACGATATCAAGATGGCCAAGAAGGAATTGGACAACCTGCCGCCCATGGTGTCTGATGATGTGAAGAAACAAAAGGCCCAGGAGTTGCAACAGAAGTTGTACGACTTGCAGGTGCTCTATGCCAACCTGCAGAATGAACTTGCAAAACTCGAGGAGAAGAAAACCAAGCCGATATTTGAAAAGATGGAGAAGATCCTCTCGAACATCGGCAAGGAACAAGGGTTTACATTGATTCTCGAAAAGACGAAGAGCAGTATATTGTATGCCCCGGCATATCTCGACCTGACCAACGAGATGATCAGACGATACAACCTGTTAACGCCGAAGAAAGGCCGGAAAAGGACCAAGAAAAGTAAATGAGAGGCGCTTTTTAAATTGGAGAGTGCGGCAAAAACCCTGGCCGAGCTTGCGGCTATTTGCAATGGCAGGCTTTTGGGCGCAGAGGGATTTTTGGTCAGGGGTGTGAAACCCCTTGAAGAGGCGGGCCCATGGGAAATAGCTCCTGTACTGTCCGGTAAGTCCAGGAAGGCGGCCGTGTCTTCAGGAGCAGGTGTCTTGTTGCTCGAAGAGCCCCTGGCAGGCGATTCGAGGCCCATGATCCTGCACCCGAATCCCATGTTGGCATTGGCCAAGCTATTGGATGTCTTTCATCCACAGGCCGATGTACAACCCGGTGTGCGGGAAGGCGCATTCGTTCATCCGACTGCCGGACTTGGGCCGGGTGTCGTTGTATTGCAGGGAGCAGTGGTTGCATCCGGGGTACGGATCGGCGCCAGGACGATTGTCGGTTACGGAGTCGTGGTCGAGGAAAACGTGGTAATCGGCGAGGATTGCTTGTTGAAGAGCAGGTCGGTGGTATGCAGGGATTGCAGGCTTGGGGACAGGGTGATCCTTGAGCCGGGCGCAGTGATTGGGGCACAAGGATTCGGACTGGCCAAAGATAATAACAGGTGGACCAGGATACCCCAGGTGGGAAACGTGATATTGGAAGAGGGAGTGGAGGTAGGAGCCAATACGTGTGTCGATAGGGCTACCATGACCAGCACGATTATTGGTGCGGGAACGAAGATAGATAACCTGGTGCAGATCGGTCACAACTCGATAGTGGGCAGGCACACGGCAATAGCGGCCCAGGCCGGATTGGCTGGATCCACCACGGTCGGGGAACACGTGGAACTGGGAGGCCAGTCAGGATTGGCAGGCCATCTGACCATAGGCGACAACGCCAGAGTAGCCGCCAAGTCGGGCGTGCCCGGTGACGTGCCGCCCGGCCGGCTCGTGGCCGGCTATCCTTCGATGCCTGTTGAAAAATGGAAACGCATGGTTGCCGCTTTGGCAAAGCTGGATGAAATGCGGAAGGCCCTCGCCAGGATGGAAAAGGAACTGGGTCATGGGTGATGGTGTAAACGATGGCTGATATTCATCCGACCGCGGTGGTGGATCCCGGCGCCGTATTGGAAGGGGACGTTGTTATCGGACCTTATGCGGTCGTCGGAGACAAGGTGACAATAGGCGAAGGCACTCGAGTGGGCGCCCATGCCGTAATTTCCGGTGAAACGACGATAGGCAAGAACAACCGGATTCATTCATTCAGCATGGTAGGGGGTGTGCCACAGGACTTGAAGCACAACGGCGACTTGACGAGATTGACACTGGGTGACGGCAACGTAGTGCGTGAATTCGCAACCATACATACGGGCACCCTGGACGGCGGGGGAGAAACCAGGATCGGCAATGACAACTTTTTCATGGCTTACAGCCATGTGGCTCACGATTGCAGGATAGGCAATAAGGTGGTTATGGCCAATTGTGCTACTCTGGCCGGTCATGTGGCAGTGGGTGATTTCGCCGTACTCGGCGGGTTGTCCGGCGTACACCAGTTTGCCCGGATTGGCGAATCTTCTTTCGTGGCGGCCGGGGCCATGGTTTCACTTGATGTTCCTCCATTCTCTCGCGTGGGCGGGGACAGGGCAAAGTTACTCGGGGTCAATGCATTGGGCTTGAAGAGGAGGGGGATATCCGCTGAAACGGTAGCAGTGATAAAAAGGGCGATTAGGTTGATTTTCAAAGAAGATACGGCGCTCGCGGACGGGCTCGAACTCGCCGAGGCGGAACTGGGGGAAACACCTGAAGTAGCAAGGTTGATTGAGTTCGTAAGGGCATCCTCCCGGGGGTGTTGCCGGTGAATTCCGGTTACTTGAATTAATATGGTATTGAGCAATCGGGCGGCGACTGGAAAAAGAGCTTCGAGATGGCCGGGGCGGTGTTTGCAGGAAAGCCGGATACGGAAAATATTATTAACAGCGGCTCCGGGTAGGTAAACACTTGTGTGCAAGGACAAGATTCAATCAAAAAGAACTGGGCAGGTTGCCCGGGCTGCTTTCATTGAGCGAAGAAGTTTCGGCCGAATATTTCAAGCTTACGTCTTTTACGCAGGAACGTTTTGCATACGACGTGGTTACGGCACTTGACAAGGGCTCTTACTGCAGGAAGAAAGGTGTATTGGCGGTTCTCGAACGGTATTCGCGCGAGGCGCCGGGCGAGGCTCCAAGGACTTTTTTCAGGATATCCTTGCAGGACAGGAACATCCTTGCTGCGCTCGACCGGGACGATACATTGAACTTCGATGACCTTATGGTCTTCGTTTTTACGCATGAACTGGTTCACATCGTCAGGTTTGTGTTGTTTTACAAGAGTTTCTACGCTCAAGGAGCGGAACGGTCGGATGAGGAAGAGAAGGTGCAGGAAATCACCATGGAAATATTGAAGAAGCTGAAACGAAGGTCCATGAATACTGTCCTCGAAAAATGGGGAAAGGCCGGTCAAACGGATATTTTGGAATGAAAGACAAGATTTCCTTTGCTGTCATTGGTTGTGGACACCAGGGTGCATACCACCTCGAAAGGTTGCTCGGCCATCCACGTACCGAGGTCCTGGCTGTCGTGGATCCCAGACAAGAGGCAAGGGATAAGGCGCCTTCCGGGGTCGCCAAATTCGGTGATATAGAAGAGCTTCTCCGGATGGCGGATTCGGAGAGACCGGATGCGGTAGTAGTGGCTGTGCCGACTCCTTTGCACGAGGAGGTCACCCGTGCTTGTCTCGAACAGGATATGGCGGTCCTCCTGGAAAAACCCATGGCCCATGATTTAAAGACGGCCGTCGGCCTGGTAGAAGCATCCAGGCATGGTTTTTTACGCATAGGCCACGTGGAACGCTTCAATCCCGCAGTCGTGGCGGCGCGGGAGATGATGGATAAGCCCTTGTTCGTGGAAGGGCACAGGCTGGGGCCTTACTCGGCTCGCATGGACCAGGTGGACGTGGTGCTGGATCTAATGATCCATGACCTGGACATCATGTTGCAATGGACCGGTGATGATGTAGCACAGGTAAGGGCTGCCGGAGCAGCAGTGATAACAGGACAACTGGATATTGCAAATGCCAGGATTGAATTTTCAAAAGGATGCGTCGCCAACCTGACTGCCAGCAGGGCCTCGATGGAGCCCATGAGGAAATTACGGGTTTTTTGTGTGAGCCAGTACCTTTCCCTGGACCTTAAAAAAGGTGAAGTAAAGAGGATTCAGAAAAAGGGCGACACAATAGAAGCATTCACACGAGGCGGCGAATCAGATGGGTACGACGCAATGACCGCCCAGCTTTCCGCTTTCCTGGATGAACTTACAGGGAAGAAGGTCGACATCAAAGTCGCACGGCCTGAAGAGGCATATGATGCCCTGAAATTGGCTGTTTCCGTACGCGAGGCCGTGATGAAGCAGGCTCAAAGGGCAGGCCTGAAATGGACCTGAAATGGAAATAAACGGGCAAGGGGACAAGAAAGACGTTGTTGAAGCCAAGGGGATCAAGCACTTGCTCATAGTTGCCGGGGAAGCATCCGGAGACTTGCATGCAGGCCGCCTTGTAAAAGAACTCAAACAGCTTGTTCCTGTGGATAGGATTACGGGTATCGCCGGCAGGTACATGAGAGAGGCTGGTGTGGATGCCCTGTCGCGTGTCGAGGATATCGCGGTCATGGGATTCACCGAAGTCTTGGGTAGGCTGGGTGCCCTGTTAAGGGCTTTCAGAAACGTGCTGAAGGCGGTAAAGAAAAGAAAACCTGATCTGGCAATCCTTGTGGATGCTCCTGATTTGAACTTGAGACTTGCAAAAAAACTCCATCGTAAGGGTGTACCTGTGGTGTACTATATCAGCCCGCAGGTCTGGGCATGGCGCACCGGGAGGGTTCGAAAGATAACGAGATTCGTGGACAAGATGCTGGTCATTTTGCCGTTTGAAAAGGATTTCTATGCCAGGTTCGGAGTAAATGCATCGTTTGTAGGGCATCCCTTGCTGGACAGGCCCGTGCCTGCCAATGCAGAGGCAAGGGCTTCTCTCGATGTTCCGAGCTGCTCCAAGGTGGTTGCATTGCTTCCAGGAAGCAGGATCGGGGAAATAAAGAGGATATTGCCGGTAATGATATCAGCCGCGTACAAGATAACGGAACAGATGGAAGATCCGGTTACCTTCCTCCTTCCCGTTGCAGGGACGATAGACCCGGACCGGATCGAACACATGTGTGCCGGAGTGGACCTGGATCTACATATATTGACAGATGATTCCATGAAGGTTTTGGCTGCTGCGGATGTTGCAGCCGTGGCATCAGGGACAGCTACATTGGAGGCAGCCCTTGCAGGCACTCCTATGGTGATAGTGTACAAGACTTCCTGGCCTTCTTACCTGATTGCAAGGGCCTTGGTAAGGGGAGTCGATTACATCGGCCTGCCCAACTTGATACTTGGAAGGAGGGCGGCTCCGGAATTGATTCAGGGTGTTGCAAACTCAGGGAAGCTTGCCGAGGAGCTGTTGAAACTCATTACGGGTGGAGAAAAAGCGGTTGAACAAGAGTCTGCCTGGAAAGAACTGAAAGAAAAGATAGGCGGTCCCGGGGCAGGATCAAGGGCCGCGGTCGAGGTTGCGAAAGTGGCGGAGGCCATGCTGATCAAGCCAGGGGGCAATTGAGAACATGCGCCGCTAACCCATGTGTTCGCATTCAAACCTGTTATGGGCCATGATCTGCGGGATTATCCGTTTTGAAAAAATGGCTGTGGTACCAAGGTGAAAGAAGCCTCCGTCCCCGTTTTAGTCAGGTTTTAGTCTTAGTCTCTCCGTGTGCAGCCGGCCGGCCGTGTTTTTACGCAAACCTGTCGAACTCGCGGACGCTGTCCTCAGTGGGCCGGGTCACAAGTGAAACCACTATGGTGGCTGCAAGTGAGACCAGAAAAGAAAAGCGGGCGCAAGTTCGTAGATCTCCGCCTTTAAAACAGGCACTGATCGCCATACGATTGCCGTTGCAGCGCCGGACACCATGCCTGCAAGCGCTCCCCACATTGTGGTTCTTCTCCACCAAAGGCTCAAAACAAGGGGAGGGCCGAAGCTTGCCCCGAGCCCGGCCCAGGCGAAAAGCACGAGCCAGTACACGAGATCCTGGGCTGTAAGGGCCAGGATGAATGCGATTGTGCAGATTACAAGTGTTCCCAGCCTGCAGACCAGCACTAGCTCGTGTTCTGACGCATTCTTTTTAAGAAGCCGCCTGTAAACGTCTTCTGCCAAGGCGCTCGTGGCAACCAGTATCTGCGAGTCCGCAGTGCTCATCATGGCGGCAATGGCAGCGCTTATCATTACACCGGCCAGCCACGGAGGCATCACCCTGGTTGCCAGCATGGGCATGATGTTTTCCTGGTCCTTCACCCCGTGTGCGCCCAGGATCGCAAGGCCCGCTATTCCGACAAGTATGGCGCCCCAAAATGCAAGGGATGTCCAAACACCGGCAATCAGTGTTCCCTGCCGTAAGTCATCCTCGTCTCTTATGGCCATGTACCTGGTCAGGAGGTGCGGTTGGCCCACGTATCCCCATCCAACTGCAAGGGCCCCGACAATTGCAAGAGCCAGGGCTGTTCCGCTTTTTCCTCCGGAAACCGTGATAAGGTTCGGATCAATCGAAGCAGCTATTTTCCCGGCCGCTCCAAGCCCTCCAAGTTCATAGAATGCGGCCACAGGCAATACGACCAGTGTGAAGACCATGAGCAAGCCCTGGATCAGGTCGGTCATTGCAACTGCGGTGAAACCACCCATAATGGTGTAGAACAGCACTATGGCGAGGCCCAGCAAGAGCCCCCATGGAACAGGAATGGAGAATGCCGCCTTCAGTACCTTGCCTGCGGCCAGGATCTGGGCTGATATATAAAAAGTAAAGAATATGGTTATAATAAGTGTTGCAACCACACGCAGGAGACGGGTGCGGTCCTTCAGGCGTTCCTCGAAAAAATCAGGCAATGTAAGTGCCTGCACCTTGCCTGTGTACACACGCAGCCTTTTTGCAACCAGCATCCACGATGTCATTATGCCCGCCGCGCAACCAATGGCTGTCCAGACCGTGATGAATCCCGTGGCATATGCCAGGCCCGGAAGGCCTATCAGGAGCCATGCGCTCTCTCCGCTCGCCCTCTCGCTGATGGCGACCACCCATGGGCCGAGTTTCCTGCCGCCGAGCAGGAAATCATCCAGCGTCCTATTCTTGAAATATGTCCAGATGCCGACAGCCGTAACCACGACAAGGTATACCACGAAACCTGTCCAGGTGGAATCCATGGCCTACTTGCTTTCGATTCGTCTTTTCGGACTTGTTAATACATAGAAGGTCATTGCAACAGCAATAAGCAAAATTGGCGGAATAAAGAACCACAACAAAGTACAAAGCGGCATATTCAAGTCCCTCCTAATTATTACGGCTGCGCCTTCCACCTGCAAGGGCCAGGAGCAGGGCTATCAACAACAATATGGCGGACCACGCCAGTATGATGCGCCATGTTGAGCCCTTTCGCAAGGCCCTTGCCTGTTCTTTGGACAGCACCTCGAAGGTTTTGGAGGACATGCTGCGCGCGCCGTGCTCGTCAAAGGCCGTGAGTTCGACGAAAAGCTTTCCTGCTTTTTGCAACCTGTACTCGACATTGGTCCCGGATGTTTCGTGTTTACCGATTCGCCAGAAAAGCCATGGAACCTTGTCCCCTTCCTTGTCCCTGGTGGAAGCAGCGGAAAGCCTTATTTTTTCGCCACGGACCAGGGGACGATTGTTTAAAAGGGATATGATCGGCAGGGGTGGCGTATTGTGACGTGGTGTTTCAATCGAAATTGTCTGCGCCTTCTTTTTCCCGGCAATATTGCGCCTGAACTTTTTGATATCGATCTTGTTTTGTGCAAGGTCCTTGAAGAGTGTCGCCGTATCTTTGGCTGCCGGAACCATGGTTTCAATGTACATGGCCGTCTTTGAGCCAAGGTCTGAAAGCTCACTGATAGGAATCCTTTTTCCATGCTTGTCCAGGAAGTCGTACCCTGTGCTCGATGCATCCAGGATGAATCTTTTTCGAACATTTACGGCCCTTGGAAGGGTACTGTAAATAGTGTATTTCCTGCCAGGCAGGTCTTTCATCCAAAGGTTGCCGAGAGGGATTGAACCAAGGCCGAGGTCGGGCGCAAAGTCCAGCCTTTTGATATTGCCGTTTTCCACATGCACCAGCCTGTAACCCCGGTACCCGTTTCCCCTGGTGGATGCGCCCAGGGTCGTGGTCTCGACCATGTGCAGGTCGCCTCCTGCAACCGGGTTGGTTCCGGCTATCCTGGCGCCTTTTGTGATCAAGTCGTTTACGTCTTCATGGGCATGACCGAAAAAGTAGTAGTCGGCACAAGGGGACAGGATTTTGAGTAAACCGGTCCCGCTGTTGTTTTCTCGGGATTCCACTCCGTTACGATCACTTGGATCAGAATCCCACTGCCCGTCGAAATCCCACACGTTGAAAGCTCCGAGACCGAAAGGATTAGTGGGAAAACGCTTGTTCTCCGTATACCTGGTTGTCTCTCCATCAATAAGATTTCCCCTGGGGTCCTGGTGCCCGAAAACCACTATTGTGTGGTGTGGCCTGTTTACAAGCGTTTTTTTGCAAAGAGCGACCTTCAATCTCTCGAGGCTGCTCATGGTCATGAATCCGCCATAGTTGTCGACCAGAGGCGCGCCGGCGTTTCTCAATAATTTCTTTGCCCGGTCCAACCTGGCTGAATCGATGGGCAGGAGCTTGGCGGCAAGGTCGAGGATATTCCCGGCCCAGGCAAACGGCACTGCCAGGGCCGCACGCCTTGCCCGCGAGCCGCCATAGGTGTTAATTCCGAACACGTCGAGGCCGGGAACAGAGAATGCCGGTTCCAGGGGGCCGAGGGTTTTTTGGAATATCTCGAGGCCGTCGGCCGCATCTTTCCATTCGAAAAGCCTGGGAGTGTTCCTGATCAGGCACTTGACCATTTCAACAAGGGCATCGGATATGTCAATGGAAGAAACAAGCAGGCTCTTGCCGCACATGAGCATGTCTCCCGCAACATCCGGCCAGTACCTGGATATGGCGATTTTTTCCAGGTTGTAACCGTCATGGTTGCCGGGCACGGCGAATATTGCTGCTCTTGTGGCGCCCAGGTATTTTTGTGCCCCGGCGTACTCGGCCTTGTAGTCCATGCCGAAAACGATATCGCCTGCATCCAGCACGAACAGGGGATCCAGCATCTCCAGTTCAGACCTTGCCTGGTCGGCCAGGCTTTTTGACGGGTTGTTGCCTTGTGCGCCATGGTACAGACCCGGGTTGAAGTTTCCCTGATCGAGCGCGGCCGTGGGATCTCCGAATTGCTGGTCAGCCACGACGGCAAAGGTATAGTCTCTTGTGGGACGATATATTCGAACCGACGATGCTTCCAGTTTATCCGGCCTTCCTGGAATTCTGACCAGTAGATCATAGTTGTCCGGCCCGAGCCTTGCAGGCACATGGAATTGCAATTCGAGCCTGCCTTGCGTCCGAGCAAGGGATAGAAATTCCAGATTCGTCCAGGCAAGGGCTGCACTGCGGCAAACAGGACGTATCCTTGCCTCTGGTATCGGGCCTGCTCTTTCCGATATTTCCCGGGTTTTGTGATCAATCGAGATTGTTACCTCGAGATTACCTCCAAGAGTCACCAGGGCAGGTGATGTCAGTCTTGGATATATAATGCGCCAGGAGGAATCAGGGAAGATTTTTGCTTCTTGACCTCGTGCGGTCTGTCCGGCGCGGCGATTGGTGATCTTAACGGCATCTTCTTTGGCAGGACCGGTTGCCGGTAGTACGGCCAGGCAAAGGAACAATACTATTTTCCATGCGGAATTCACTCCATAGAGACTAGCATATTATTTTCTCTCCACAAACAGGCATCTCCTGGGCTTCGTGTACATTCGTGTACATGCATGTAATTCCGGCTTCCGGCTCTGTTCTGTCGAAGCCGAGTCAATATGTCAGTAAAGTGCCGAGTGAAAATGTCAGTAGGGGTAATGGTTCATGCCACATACCTTAAGTAGAGGCGGTTCGCGAACCGCCCATGCGAGATCAAATCCAAACGATTTGTATTTTATCTCCTGGACCAGGCCGGCTTTCCACCGCCCTCACCCCCTTTTGTCCCCCTCTCCCGCAGAGTGGGCGAGGGAGATCGTTTGGTGCCAATAATTCCTGGGGCGTTGCCCCAGGCTATTTTATTTCGCCCCTTTGGGGCTTTTGGGGAATTGATTTTATTTGATTTAAT
>JAADFL010000214.1 GCA_013152945.1 Deltaproteobacteria bacterium
TGAAGGGGCGTAATATGTCAGACAGGGGCAACGCCCCTGGAATTGTTGCGAACAGCCTGAATCCGTATGGGACGAATCCCCTTCCTACTGAAATTTTAATTCGGCTACCACAAATCGTTTATTGACGGTTGAGATTTTGTTGAAAAAGTATTAGTTGTTACACAAACTATTCGGTGGATACCCGGATTTGGCAGAATAATTGATCCGGGAAGGGAGCTTGAAATGAAAAGAACCGCTGTGAAAACTATTCAGGCAATACTTGCTTTGATGCTCCTCGGATTCTCATTTACACAGAGTAGTTGTACCAAGTCTAATACTGGTACAGGAGACACTGACATCGACACTGACACCGACACTGACACTGACACCGATACTGACACTGATACTGACACTGACATCGATACTGACACTGACACGGACACGGACACCGATACCGATACTGACATCGACACGGACACCGACACCGATACTGACACTGACACTGACACCGATACTGATGCTGATACGGATACGGACACGGACACAGATAAAGAGCCTGCAATCGAACCCCAACCGCCACAGGTCGATTTCGGCTTTGTTTCGCCGGGCACGGAAGGGAAAATCGATTTATACTTGCGAAACAGCGGTGATGCTGTCCTCAAGATTGACTCGGTCTCCCTTTCAGACTCGACGGATACCAACTTGTTCTCCTTCGACATGCTCGAACCAAAAGAGTTGCCTGCGGATGTCAATCCCATGGCCTTTGCTGTTGTGGAATTGAAATTCAAGCCTGTTGAAGAAAAAGATTGCAAGGCGAAAGGAGAACTGGAAATAACAAGCAATGACCCAAACAACCCTGTACTAGGCGTTGCTCTCATACCAAGGTGCAAGAATTATCCTGAAATCGAGGTCGACCCCATGAATGTAATATGGGAAAAAGTCAATACAGGTGACACGCAGACCGAGCACTTCACAATTACCAACCTGGGGAGAGGAACATTGACGGTCTCGAATATTCAGATCACTGATGGAGCACCGGATTTCTCTTTTACGCAACCTGCGCCTCAGCTCCCGATGGATATCGCTCCGAGCAGCTCTATCCAGGTGGATCTGGATTTCACTGCACCGGACGACAAGGATCATGAAGGTAAAGTAACCATCGATTCAGATGATAGTGACGAATCCCAGGTTGTAGTCACCCTGTCAGCTCTCGGCAACCCTGTCCCCGACATAGACGTCAAGCCGACAAAGAACGTATTCGGACAGGAAAAGGCGTACTTGGACTTTGGGACCACCATTCCCGGCAAGGTCGTCACGCTGCCCATGCAAGTCTGGAACGTGGGCACTGCAGACCTTGAGGTAAAGTCATTGAGCGTAACCATGGGCGCGGAAAATTTCCGTATTGCATCGAACTTGAATTTTCCGTTGTACATCAAACCTCAGAATCACTATGACGTGGAAGTGGCATACCATCCACTTAGAACATCCGACGCCAATTGTCCGCCTTTCTGTTACCACGGCGGTATGATAACCATCAGAAGCAATGACCTGGTAGACGACAACAACGACGGTACTCCTGACGAGGATCCTTTCCTTGTCACGTTAAAGGGTGTGGCCCAGGATTCCGACCTCGAGATTATACCGTCAAAAGTAGACTTCTCCATTGTCCAGATAGGTTGCAGGTCCGAAGATATCGAGGTCACTGTGTACAATCGCGGGAACAAGGATGTCCAAATCAAGGACCTGAAGTTCGAACAGGGAACAAGCCCTGAGTTCATGATCTCGCCTTCGACCCCCAATCGTCCGATAGATGTTCCGGCAGGAGGCCGTGCCTTCATTTATCTCCGGTATGTACCAACGGATCTCGGGGATGACTTCGGTTCCCTCATAATCGTGACCACTGATGACAAGGTCCCGGAAATCCAGGTACCCTTGCGGGGTTCGGGCACTGATACCGCCGAGCAGGTTGATGAGTTCATCCAACCGACCAAACCTTTGGCCGACATACTTTTCGTCATCGACAACTCGGGGTCCATGAGTGACAACCAGGACAACCTTGCCAATAATTTCCAAAGCTTCATCAACTATGCCGTCCAATTGGATGTCGACTACCAGATTGGCGTTGTTACGACCGACGTGAAAGGAACTCCCATGGGACCGCCTTGTTGCGGAAAACTGGTGTCACTGGGTGGAGCACCGAAAATCATCACTCCAGACACGCCCGATCCGGTAAACGCCTTCAAGAAGAATGTAAAGGTCGGTTCCAACGGTTCGGCCGACGAACAGGGCTTGGAGGCGGCTTACCTTGCTTTATCGTACCCGTTGATTACAACTCCGGTGTCCGAAGGAGGCAACATGGAGTTCCTCCGGGAACAGGCTTACCTTACGATAATCGAGGTGTCTGATGAAGACGACCACTCTCCTGAATCCGTTGACTTCTATGTCGATTTCTTTAAGAACCTGAAGGGATACAGAGCAGATGACAAGGTGAGCCTGCATGCAGTGGTAGTGCCGGAGAACCTGTCAAACTGCGCCGAGGGAGCTGAATCAGGCAAAAGGTACTTGGCTGCCGCCGATGCCCTTGGAGGACTGAAAGAGTCCATATGCACCCAGGATTGGGCGCAAACCCTTAGCAATCTTGGCTTCGCAACGTTCGCCTTGCCGGATCAGTTCTTCCTTAGCAGGAAACCCAACCCGGACAGCATACAGGTATCTGTCGACGGCAATACGGTGAACAGGGATGATACCGGCGCGACCGGATGGACCTATGATGATACGAGTAACTCTGTGGACTTTGCAAAGGACGACGTGCCCGGAGGCGGCTCAACGGTTCGCATCACGTACGAGGCCGAGTGCCTGCAATAGAAGCCATGTGTTCCTAACCCGGTGAAAAAACTTTTCCTTTGCATAACATATTGATGCAGAAAAAGGTCAAAGGCAGAAAAGGCTCGAAGGTACACGGGCGAAATTGTCCCGAGCGTGTCCGATAAAGTATGAAGAAGGGCTTGATTTCGGGGTAAAATTCCTATTGGAGCGGTTGCAAATAATATTCTCCTCATCCAGCCGGCACTAAGAGCGTCCGGCTGCGTTGCTTTTCCTCGAAATGTCCGCGCCGCACCTTTCGGGTCACTCCAAACGCCCGGCAGTCAGCCGGAAAAAAATATGGGCAACAACCCTGGCGGGATTATCAGAAAATAATTTCAGACTGTAAAACAAACAAAATGACCAACAATCATCAACAGCCCCACCCGTCGTCAATCAACCGGGAGGTTCAAGTATGATTTCTTGGTCTTGATAAGGTTTGTTATTCGATCCATGGCCGAAACTATGTTGGTTTCGTTCCCCTCGATACTCTTTAACTCCAAGGCTACTGCCTCGAGTGCTTCGACATCGTCCCTTGTCCGGGACTTGAGTGCATCCACCATTTCATTGAAAGTTTTAAAGAACTCCTTGAGTTCATCCTTTTTCCTCAAGGGTCTTATGTTCGCCAGCTTACCGGCCGTTATCTGGTCCAGGTACCTGGAGATGGCATAAATCGGCCCGGCTATCCTGTGCGTAACAAGCACCCCCCACAGGGCCAAAACGACCACTAGTGCGAATACGAACAGGCTGATAGCCAACAGCACGTCCCTGTCATGGGTTTCCATGGCGCCCTGGATTTTTTCTATTGCCTCTGCATCCATGTCCATGCCCGGCGCGCCCTCCCGATCCGGCGCCGACCAGGACAGCATTGCAGTACTTGCAATATGCGTGGCCTCGGTTGTCTTGTAATAGACGGCGGCGCCGAAACCGATGGAGATTATTCCTGCTCCCAGTGCTATCAGTAAAGCGTATTTAAGTTGAAAGCGCTTATCCACAAGGTATGTCTTTCTTACGTATCCCTTTTTACCATCTTGCGGCTTGGACATATTTCAAACTCCCCTTCTGTTGAAACAGAGAATTATAATAAGATAATATGTAATATCAGGTAAACGTCAAGCCCCGGCTCGACCCAAATCCCGTGCCACCCAGATTTTCCCAAAGGTATCATAGGTCAACATCCAGATATGTCCTTTCACCAATACCTCGAATTTTTCCAGGATGCGGCCTCCTTTTCCCTGCTCCCTCCACCTCTTGGTGATCCTCTCCACCTCGTAGTCGGCTCCCCCGAAAAAAAATCGCACCGGTGTCTCCGGCACTTTGTAACTTGAATTGCATTCCACCCCGGCGATACCCACCCGGGATTCAGGCTTAGCCAAGTCTCAGTCCCTGTACAGGTTGTTGCCTCGCGGCTTGTGTCGACGGATATACGGTCGCAAAGAAACTAATCAAAAGAGAAATCACCGCAGTAGCCGCAACTTCGATTGGATTCACCGACACAGGCAGGTCCGTGTAATAGTACACATCCGAGTTCATGGGAACGCCATGGGCCTGGATGAAGAAGCAGATGGCCAAACCCAGTCCGATTCCCAGAACAGTACCGCCAAGGCCTATTGCAAGTCCATTGAGAATGAATATCTTCCTGATGCTCTTGTTGGTAGCGCCCATTGATTTCAGTATGGCAACTTCCTTTTGTTTCTCGATCACCACCATGACGAGCATGACTGCAATATTGAAACTGGCCACCAGAACGATGAGTGTTAAAATAATAAACATTGCAATCTTTTCCAATTTCAGGGCATGGAAAAGCGCCTGGTTCATTTCGGTCCAATCCCTAACCTCGAACCCGGGTCCCAGAACCTTCCGCAAAGAGGCGGCCACCACTGGAGCCGAATCAGCATCCGCGAGCTTAATCTCGATTGCAGTATCTCCTCCAAGCCTGAACAATTTTCGTGCCTCTTCACGGGTTATGTACACGACCGCGCTGTCATATTCGTAGTAGCCGGACCTGAATACCCCGGCTATGCGATAGGCCCTGTTCCTGGGTCTCCTGCCCGAAGGCCCCATCCCGCCGGTCGGAGAGGTAAGGGTAACCCTCTCACCGGTAGTAAAAACAAGATTCTTCTTCAGCTCCTCTCCTATGAGGACCCCTGGATATTTCTTTCCCGTGTCTGATTCGAAGCGTTCATAGTCAGGTGGTTTGATCCTCTCGGGATGACGCAACAGCTCCAACCCCTTGACACCTTTCGGCTCAACAACCGTATCCGCCACAAAGGTAGCCTTTGGAGCAGTCTCCAAATCGATTCCCTTTACGATCACGGCGGAAAGATTGGACTGCGCCGTTATCATCGCCTCTCTCTGGACATATGGTGTTGCAGCAACCACGCCCGGGATTTTTTTTGCTGCATCAATGATTTTTCCGGATTCTTCGGGAGTAAACCATGGTTTCCCTCTGCCGGGTTCGGGCCGGATTCTAACGTGTGCATTCGCGCCAAGTATCTTTACCTTCAAGTCCTGTTCGAAACCGCCCATTACCGAGAGAACCACAACCAGGGCGCAGGTTCCAAGAGTCACGCCGAAAAGTCCGATTCCGGTTATGGCGGAAATATACCTACTGGATCGTTTAGCCCGCAGATATCTGAAAGCCAGGAATGACTCGAACTTCATGGAGTACTCCTGAAATCCTTTAAATGCAGTTGTACCCTATCCATTCCATCGTAATCGTTCACCATGGGAGTGCCTGCCAAATCGACCTTGTCTCCAACTCGTGGCATCTTGACGGCAAGATCGAATCCGACGGCTCTTACAACGCCAAGGCCGTCCCCCTCCAACAACATGCCTAGAACGCTTTTTGTCTTACCCATCACCCACGCTTCTTTCACGCGCATATCCTTGATTAAGAACAAGGGAGCCGGGTTGCCCCTGCCGAAGGGCGCAAGCTTTCTCAATTGCCTGGCCAGGTCTATTGTGATCCTGCCGGGGGGCAAGACGCATTCCAGGTTCAATTGCTCGTGCAATTCATCGCTTGGAGTCATTCGGCCGATTATTCTATTCATGTGCATCCTGAATTCTTCGAAACTCCCGGTTTTGATGGTCAGGCCTGCTGCATCGTGGTGGCCTCCCCACTTTACGGTGAGCTTGCTTGTTTTCTCCAATGCGTCATATAGATCGATGCCCAAGGCGGATCGAGCGGAACCGATGCAGAGCTCATCTTCTTCGCTGAATATTACTGCAGGCTTACCATATTTCTCCGCCAACTTTCCTGCAACAAGGCCGATTATACCTCTTGGCCATCCTTTGTTTTTCAAAATCAATACAGAATCTTTTGATAATCCTGATTCCCGGATCATGCTTTCCGCCTGACCCGTTATTTCGATTTGCAACGCCTGACGGCGATCATTTTCACGGGCCAATTCAGCAGCTATTCTATCTGCAGTCTCACTGTCCCCGGCCAATAGTAATTTTGCCCCGCGCATAGAATCGCCCATCCTGCCGGCGGCATTGAGCATAGGCGCCAATTTGAACGCCACATCCCAAACAGTAACATCATTGCCGGGTCTTAAATGGGCTGCTTTTGCCAATGCCCTGGTGCCGGGTCTCCCGGTGCGCCGGATCTCTTCAAGGCCTATGCGTACCAGGATCCTGTTCAGCCCGGTGAGAGGGACAACGTCGGCTACCGTGCCCAAAGCCACCAGGTCCAAATATTCCCTAAGATTGGGCACTCTTTTTTTCTTGGAAATAAAATAGCCTTGCTTTTTCAATATCGATCTTATTGCAATCACAAGGTACAATGCCACGCCTACGCCGGCCAGTTCCCGACCCTTGTTGTTCTTGTTGCCCGGGGCCCTTGGATTGACCACGGCGACCGCTTCGGGCAGTTCCTCACGCGTCTGGTGATGATCTGTGATAACCAGGTCGATACCCGATTGCCCGGCCTCTCTTGCAGCTTCGAAGGATGTGCTTCCGCAATCCACGGTAACGAGCAAAGACGCACCCAGGTTCGCGGCGTCCCGGACCGAAGCCTCGTTGAGGCCATATTCTTCTTCCCTTTGCGGAAGCCCTAAACTGACCTCGCAACCCAGGTTCTCAAGGAAGCCTGTCAGCAAAACCGATGCGGTTATCCCGTCGGCATCGTAATCTCCGAATACCCTGACATGCTCGCCCCTTGTTACTGCCCCGGCAATCCTCTTGGCCGCCTTGAATATTTCCGGGAGAAAATCCGGCCGGTCAAGATCATTCAAGCCGGGTTCAAGGAAGGATCCGGCTTCATTTGTACCAATGCCCCGGTTTACCAGGACGGCAGCCACTTCGTCAGCCAGGTTCAAAGCGCTTGCAATACGAGATACCGTTCCCGGATCAGGTTCGAGCAAATTCCAGGTGAATTCCTTGAAGTCCTTCACGAAGAAAGGTTCAACGCCGGCCCGACCGTTGCTCTGCCATCTTGTTGAGATAGAGCATTATCGGGCTGGCTACGAAAATAGAAGAATATGTTCCGACTATCACGCCTACGAGCATGGCAAAAGCAAAATCATGAATAATGCCACCTCCGTATACGAAGAGTGCGGCCACGGTAATCAAGGTGGTAAGAGATGTAAGCAATGTCCTGCTTAGGGTCTCATTGATGCTTTTATTGGTGATATCCGGCAACGAAGAACCCCGTAACTTGGCCATGTTTTCCCTGATCCGGTCGAATACCACGATAGTATCATTCAGCGAATAACCGACTATGGTAAGCAATGCGGCGATAATTGAAAGTGTAAACTCCTTATTTAATAGTGAAAACAGTCCGACCGTTATCAATACATCGTGCATCAGGCAAATGACCGCACCCGGGGCGAACTTCAGGTCAAAGCGAAGCCCGATGTATATCAAGATGCCAATCAATGCATATAAGATCGCAAGGATACCATCGTTACGCAGCTTTTTCCCGACCTTGGCGCCAACCGCATCGACCCGGATGACTTTTACGTTTCCTTGACCGAACTTCTTCTCCAGGCCCTGTTCAATCTGCTTGGCAAGCCCCTGAAAAACCACCCGGAACTCCTGTTTTTCCTTCTTGCCCATCCTGAAAACCTGGAAGTGCTCCATGCCGACAGCCTGCAACACTTTCAGCATGTCGTCCTTGGTAACTGTTTCCGGCTCATTCTTGGAGGTTTTTCCGGATTGCTCGGAGACCTGCTTGGAAGCATTCGTCTTTTCCGTATCCTGTGAAGTATTTTCTTTTTTCTGTTTAGGCCCGGTTTTTGATTGTGCAGCATCGTCATCTTTCTCATCTGCAGACTTCTTTGCTTCCGCCTTTTTCCCGGCATCACTCGCCTGCTTTTCCGCATCGGCCTTTGCAGGCTCCTTTTCGTCTGACTGCTTATCAGTGTTAGTGTCAACCTTCTCGTCGTCCGCCTTCTTTTTGGGAATGTTCGCTCCGGTGACAGGCGTCAGGCGAACTTCAACCACGTCTACGCCCTCGGCCGTTCTCTTGCACCTCTTGACCCGATCTTTGCCGTACCTGTCCGAAACAGCCTTGCACAGTTTGGCAAGCATGTCATTGCTTAAGAAGCTTACCTGTTCTATCTTGACCAGGAATTCGTGCTCCTTGGGATCTCCGAAAGACTGGACCTGTGTCTTTTCCAAGGCCAGGTCCGGCAATTCCTTCATGGCCTTCCGGACGCTTTCTTCGCCTACGTCCTTCTTGAACTTGAGCTGAACCTCGGTTCCACCCTTGAAGTCGATACCGTAGTTCAAACCCTTAACAACGATCAGCACCAAGGCCAAAGCACAAGCCGTCACCGACATGTAAGCGAAGAGCTTCTGCCTGCCAATAAAATCGATCTTGGTGCCGGGCTTGATTATCTCCATGATCAACTACCTCCGCCCGCGCTCCTGTTCAAATTGATATCCTGGATATCCTGAACTTGATGGTCAGCAAGTCCATGATCAACCTTGTGCATATAATGGCCGTAAACATGCTGCTTACTATACCTATTATCAGGGTGACCGCGAATCCCCTGATTGGACCTGACCCATATTGAAGAAGAACCACGCCGGCTATGATGGTCGTAATATTGGCATCCAATATGGTCCACAGGGCCTTGCCGTACCCGCCGTCGATGGCGGTCCTTGATGTTTTCCCGGCACGGATTTCCTCCCGTATCCGTTCGTTGATTATGACGTTTGCATCCACGGCCATACCAATGGTCAACACGATACCTGCCAATCCGGGTAATGTCAGCGTGGCCTCGAAACCGGCCAGTACGGCAAAGATGAAAACCACGTTCAGGGACAAGGCGATCACATCGATGATCCCGGTGAACTTGTAGTAGATTATCATGAAAAGAACAACCAGGAGGCCTCCGACAATAAGGGATATCTTTCCCTTTTGTATTGACTCCTTGCCCAGGCTCGGTCCGACGGTCCTGTTCTGCTCTATGCTGACCGGTGCCGGCAGGGCGCCTGAACGCAGCACCAGGGCCAGGTCCTTGGCCTCTTGCAGCAGCGCATTGTAGCTCTTGAGGGCATTCAGAGTTATCTGTGCGCGTCCTCCTCCAATCTTGGTCTGGATTACAGGTGCGGAGTTTACCACCCCGTCGAGAACGATGGCCATTCGCCGTTTGACGTTCGCCCCGGTAATTCTTTCGAATTCCCCGGCGCCCTGGGCATCGAAAGTAAGGGACACGTAGGGTTCATTCTTTTGTGGATCCAACCTGACCACCGCATCGGTAAGCGTATCACCTGTCATGTAAGTAGTCTCAGTACGACTCTTGAGAAGGTAAGTCTTCCATTCACTCTTGCCCGGCGTTTTTTCACTCGGTCTTTGTCCGAATGCTATTTCATGGGTTCTGGGTATCTTGCCCTTGAGAAACTTTTCCAAGAGCCCCTTGTCTTCCGAAACCAGGTAATACTCGCTTAGAAGCTTGTTTTTGGGGCCTCTGTACGTATGCCGCTCCATGCGAATTCCCTTTGGAAGGGTACCCTTCATTTTCTTGATGATATCCGATTCATCATCCACGATCCTGAATTCGAGCTGAGCGGTCCTTCCTATTAGCTTCAATGCACGTTCAGGATCCTTGAGCCCGGGGAGTTGAATAAGAATATTGTTTTCGCCTTGCTTTATTATCTCCGGTTCTCTGACGTTGAACTCGTCGATACGGTTACGCAGGGTTGTTATGGCCTGGTTGACCGCATATTCTTTGATATGATCAACATACTCCGGTTTGAAGTTAACCACGAACGTATCATCCGCCTGGTCTGCCGGCAATGCTGCGGAAACAATTACAACCTGTGAACGGTAATAGTCTGTAACCTCTTCCTCGGCGGCTTGCAGGTCTTCCGGGCTCTCGACCTGAATGGCTATGTTGCGGCTTTCCTCGTCCATCAGGACGGCTGAGGCTATATCAATGCCTTCATCCTCGAGGTGTTCCCTTATTGCCACGGCAAGTCTTTCCGCCCTGTCTACAACCGCCTTGTCGGTATCGACTGACAGGATTAGGTACATTCCGCCTTGCAAGTCCAGTCCCAGTGAGACCCTCTTTTCCCTTGCAGGCCACCAGTCCGGCAACTTGCTTACAAGCTGGCCGTTGGGCTTATTCGGGTCCTTGGGCTCCACGCCTACAATCGTGGGAACCAAGTAAATCACAGCAAGCACTATACTCGAAAGGACCAGAAACAATCTCCAGTACCAACCCTTGCTCATGAGACTACTCCAATCCTAGTTACGCGGAGCTTCCGGTATTTTGCCGCTCTCAGGTTTTGCCTTGCCTGCGATGTATGACTTGGCCACTTTAACACGCACCCTATCCGATATCTCCACTGTTACTACCTGTTCGGTCATACCGGTCACTCTACCGAAAAGCCCGCCCGTAGTCATTACGTAATCTCCCTTCTGGACCGATGAAAGCATGCTTTGGTGCTCCTTGGCCTTCTTCTGCTGCGGCCTTATTAACAGGAAGTAGAAGATTACGATAATAAGAACAAAGGGCCAGATTTGCATGTACCAGGGAGGAGCCTTCTTCTTTCCTGTAGCCTGCATGGGTGCAGATTGAGTCTGCACCTGCGTCACTCCCGGCGTGCCTCCTCCCGCCGCCATTCTCCCTGCCTGGACCGGTGCGGATGCAACAGCTTGTGCTGACGGCCCGGCCGGCTGTGCAGGTAGATTGACCTCCACCGGCTTGGGTTCTGAAATCGTTACCTTCGGGGCTTTTACCTCGCCGGCGCCCTCGTCGGCTGTTGCTGTATAACCAAAGCCGATTGCAAACAAAGCGATGTATATTGCCGCAAATCTCCTCATGGACAAATCCTCCACGAATATCCAAATCCAAATGCACTATGGCCGGCCGCACTGATTAAGATCAGCAGCGACTTTTCCTGTAAACCATGGCCCTTTATCAAATCGACAACCGCACGTCAAGGATAAGAGCCCTTGCCAATAATAATATTTTCCGCATCCCGCCGGCCTTGAAAAAGTCGAGGCCCTATCTATATTCAATCCCGGAACAATGACAAAGGGACAACACACGGTAATCTGTTATCTGCCAAAATTAATCAAAATTTATATTATTTATGGTCCCCGTACGCAGCGTACACGGTCGGTCTCGCTCGAAGTGGTTCTATATATGCGTCCATATGCAAAGCTGACCACCTCTACCATATTGTCCGGCCGGTCCTTGGGGTCGGAGGACGACCAGTACGGGCCGCCGCACATGTTCAGCACATCCCTAAGTTCGGCCGGCCAATAGCAACCGTCGTACCCCGGCCCCTTGTTGGGTGCATCGCTGCAACCCTGGTAGCAGTCTGCATTAAGGCATGAAAGGTCCATGCAGTCATCATCCATTTTACACGGTCCACCTGTGGATATAGCTGCGCAACCCCGTACAAGGCTGCGTAACTCACCCACTGATGGCACACGCCAGTCAGTATTTCCGTTATAGTCAAGTTGGTTGCAATACTGCCGTGCCTCTTCCCAAGTGAAATACCGGTGCGTATGCCAGTTGAATTGCTGCCATGTCAACCCGGACCTGGTATCAAGCCAAACCGGTGCAGGCGGAGATGTGTCTGTCTTCGTATCAGTGTCCGTATCAGT
>JAADFL010000215.1 GCA_013152945.1 Deltaproteobacteria bacterium
CAGTACAGTGCTTTTCCCATGTCTTTACCAGGATATCTCCACCACAACCTGTTTTGCTGCACTCGTACTCCTGCCACGAGTCACAGACATGATCAGGAAGATAAAACACGTGATTCGCTGTGTCACAGCATTCACCTGTAGTGCAAACCCTGGTATCCGTATCGGTGTCCGTATCAGTATCAGTGTCTGTATCCGCGTCTGTATCAGTGTCAGTATCAGTGTCAGTATCCAGGTCAGTATCAGTGTCTGTATCCGTATCAGTGTCTATATCAGTGTCTGTATCTGTATCAGTGTCTATATCAGTGTCCGTATCTGTATCAGTGTCAGTATCTGTATCTGTATCAGTGTCTGTATCTGTATCAGTGTCTGTATCTGTATCAGTGTCTGTATCCGCGTCTGTATCAGTGTCCGTATCAGTGTCTGTATCCGTGTCTGTATCAGTGTCTGTATCCGTGTCTGTATCAGTGTCTGTATCCGTGTCTGTATCAGTGTCTGTATCCGTATCCGTATCCGTATCAGTGTCTGTATCGCCTACGCATTTCCTTCTGCAGTACCCGTCAGTACAACACTGTTGGCCGGCCGGGCAGTTATGGCCGGAATCGTCACACTTGAATCTGGTGGCAGTGTAGTCCACGCCCTTGCAGGAGATGCATGACAGAGACATGACCACCAGTAGGGGCACCGGAAAATAGAACCATGAAAAAGCCATCGAGACTGCAACATGCTTGCAGTGCCGTATGGAAAATCCAAAACCGCGATTGTTTTCATCCATGCCCAATAATCTCCTACCCATGTTTATCCGCGTACCGTATTTTATGGAGCATGAATATACACAATGTCAATGTCACGGCAAACCCGGTCCGGTAATAATCGAGAATAAAATATCTAATAATTTTTTAGACGGTTAAACAGGACCAACCCAAATATTTACTATTACTGGATCATGACCACCTTGTTTTCCATGAAACATGACACATAGGCCCTGGATCCATTCTTTGAGAAAGCCAACGTGAATGCACCGGCACAAAGCGGGACAGAAGCCCCAATCTGGGTATTGGAAGCCGTATCGTACCTGTACAGCTTCGATGCTCCTCCATTACTCGTATCCACACATGTTATATAGATTTGGGTTCCATCAGGAGTCTTTGCAAGTCCGTGGGCCCGGCATCCGGGAATACTGATCCACGTAGACAACTTGCCCAAAAGGTGGTTGTACTTGGACACCCTTTCAGCTCCTTCCCCGAAATCAGCAGCATAGGAAGTGACTCCATCCGGACTTAGTGCAACACCCTTTAGATCAGTCCCAAGCGGTGTTGAATTTTTAACCTTTTCATTCTCCATGTCAAAATAAACCAGGTAACTCTTGTCATCATCGCTCGTGCCTGTAAGAACCATTCGATCACCGGCATCAGAGAAATCCAGGTAGTTCTGGCTTACTACGAGCTTGGATCCAAGCTTGATCTCCAGGTCGCCCAAAAGGGAATGAGTGGGATCGTCCTCGAGTTTTGTCAAATCTATCCTCGTGAGCTTTGCGCTGTTGTTCTTGAGAACGACTGCAATATTGCCGGTCGGATCAACACCGATTTGTTCCGGGCCGCCCAAAGCTTGTATGGGATCGGAGTACATGCAGTTGTCAGGGTTGGCTACTGTCTTTGTTTCATCCAGAATCCACACCTGCTGTGACCTGGTGTTCGTGACCAGCACGAACTTGCCGTCAGGCGTGGTTGCAACACCTGTCGGTTCCAGGGCCACGGGAATAGTGGAAACAACCGCACCGCCCGGGTTTGCAGGCAACTTGTCACCATCAATAACCAAAACGCTGTCCGTGCCCTGGGCTGCAACGTAAACGTGTCGATTGTCCGCGCTCACGGCCAGGCCTGCCGGGGCCGCGCCGTTTCCAAGGTCTACCGTAGCCGCTACAGTGCCTGAGGCCGGGTGTCCCTCGGTTACTGTAAAGCTGTCGGCGCTGGAAGCATTTTGGCCGCCCACGCTAACTGAAATGGGACCGGTCTTGGCGCCCTGTGGGACCTTGACGACAAGGCGATCCGTTTCTACCACCAGCAAATCGTCCGATGGCACCTGGGCGCCCTGGAAAGACACCTGGTTGTTTGCAGGAGTATCGGCATCGAAGTTTGATCCATACACTGTCACCCGTTCGCCGATAAAACCACTTACCGGAAAAAACGAATCAATCGTTGGGGGACCGATAATCTCGAAATCATCTTCGCTCTGACCGCTCTGGTCGCCCACCTGGACCTCTATCGGCCCGGTTGTTGCGCCCACAGGCACAGTGGTCTTTATCTCAGTCGTACTTCCTGTACCGTCCGGAGCCGCAACTCCGTTGAAGCTCACCTTGTTCGGCACAAGGGCTGAATCCGAAAAATTATAGCCTTTTATGGTCACCTCTGTTCCTGCGACTCCCTTTTTAGGATCGAATTCCTTTATTGAGGGCGCGTCCGTAACCTCGAAGTCGTCATCTGACATTGCCTCGCCCTTCGGCGTCTTGACGGAAATGGGCCCCTTGCCCGAAGCATTCTCCGGCACCCGCACCAACAGCCTATCTCTCGAATCCGATACTTCCAGGACCAATGCAACCAATCCTTCATCGATATTGCCGTCCTTGTCCCTCACATGGAATCTTACCTCGTTGTCATCGATGGCTGGAGCAAAGTTTGCGCCGCCAATTTCCACCCTGGACCAAACAGGACCTGCCGCTGGTGTAAAACCGGTAATCTGCGGCAACTCGAGTTCCGCCTCTTCGTACGGTCCGTCATCCGCAGACTCCTGTATTGCGTCAGTCTCAGCATCAGCTTCCACCAATTCCGGGGCCTCGGGCACCACGCACTTGTGATCAATACAGAATTCGCCGTCACCCTTGCATTCCTGGTCGTTTGCGCATTCTCCGCGAAGGCACATGTTTTTCTCCGAGCAATAATAACCCGGGGGACATCGCAATTGCGTTTCGACATCATTTTCCGCATCGGTTACCATTGGAGCACAAGGAAAGTTCATGCTGTCAAAGTTGTAACTGCAACCTGAAGCCAAGCTCATTGCCGCAACAATCATAGTCAATCCAGCCTGTATGGAGCGCATTGCCCTATTCCTCCCTAATGCCTGAATCCTGCCCCGAAAATGACCCCTCCGTCCAAGGTGGGAACCGCAAACAGCCTCAAGTCACGGATCCCCCCTTTGTCAAGCAAAGACCATTCATGCCTTTTCTTCTCCTCCTTCTCCTTCTTTTCCTCCCTGCCGGAAAAGGCGAGCCAGAAAAGAACGGATGAAGATGCTGCAATGGCCCCACCGATAGGAACAAGAATGTTTCCAAGCAGTGCTTGCCTGTCAATGGTGTCACGGAGCTGCTCATGGTATGTCGGATCATTCACCTGGAACGGTGTACCCTTGTAATTGTCGACATTCTTGTTCGCCATGAAGTAGAAGGCACTACCGGTTGCAGCAACCGCAACACCTGCGCCAAGTACAATCCATGCCCATGCCTGGGAGATATTTTCCTTTTTCTTATTCTTGTTCTTTTTGCCGATTTTCACCAACCTATCCGAATATTGCACGGATTCACCGGGAGAGGATGCTTCCGCACCGTTTTCAGGTTCTTCAGCAGAATTCACCTGGTTCGTCTCCCCTGAAGCATTACCTTTGACATTCAAGGAAAGTGATTCACCCATGTCACCCGAGAGATCAAGAACCTTGGCGCCATCTTCTCCAACCCCAAGCAACTTGGTAATTACATCCGACACTCCAGTAAATACATCACCCTCTTCATCAAGTTCCTTGTGTGCCGAATTGTTGATGGCACCAATGGAGGGATCGATCTCATTCATCTTGAAGACCAGTGCATCCCCTGTCCGATACAATTTCGTGGTGTAAATATGGCTTAGTCCCAGGTCCTTTGCAAAACTGCATAGGCATGAAACATCAGAGCCACATCCGAAAAATTGAGCCGCCCCTCCCTTGCCCAGTTCATTCTCCACGTCGGCCTTTGTCATGAACTTGTACATGTGCCTCTTTTCGAATCCTTCGTAAATTGCACCCTGGACCGCTGCACCCAGTTCCGGGTCTACATCTTCCGCCTTGAGCGGCACTATATATATTCTGGGTAGTTCGCCCTGGCTGTTTTCCTGACTTGTCCCTCCAGGCATTGGCGATGTTTCCTCAGTCGCCGGCCCGGAAGTTTCTTCACCCGGAGGTGGAGACTGATTCTCTTGTATATCAAGGTACTTCGCCGGCACCCATCCGATTGATCCGTCGGGAGTCCGTATCTTGGCAGCCCTGCCCTTCACCAGGAGCACATCAACCCGCTCTCCCTCGAAAAGTTCTCCAACCTCGGGTGCTCTCCTGGTCGGTCTTTCCCTGACGACCAGCTTCTTTGTGTTGACCACCACCCCGGTTCCAATTACATCGTCCCCCGGGTCACTGCCGGCAAAAACCTTTCTTGGCACCAAACCCACAAACAAGATCACGGCAAGGAATAAAGCGACCCGTGCCAATGCATCTCTATTCAGCGATAATTTACTCCCCATTCAAATGCCCTCCGGCCGAAATACGGCGAAGCCCTGATAGTCAGATACTCTCTGGATACTAGAAAAGGCAAGGACTGTTGTCAAAATGTTAGTGCTTGCAAGGTCCAGGCAAGTCACCTGTCTACGTACAGGTTGACCCTTTCCACGTTTTCATCCTTGCTAGCCAAAAGAATGTAATTCGATGAATCCAGGAACTCGGCATCGTGAACATCGAAACCGGCCCGTTCGAGCAGTGCATGGGCATCGCCCCTGGCCAATCTCATTTTCTTGGGCGGTGGAAAGCCGTCTTCAACCTTTCTCCAGTCCACCAAGAGTAAACCGGCATTCATTTTCAACAACCGGTTGACTTCTCCAAGGAATTTTGCAACTCGTTTTATGGAGAAAAAGGTATAGCACAATATTCCAAAGTCAAACTCCCCGGACCGTTCGGAAAGGATGAAATCCTTTTGCTCCACTATTTCCAGCCAATCAGGCAAACTCTTCTTCCTGATGTTCGCGAGTCTGCTCGAGTCGTTACCGACCGCCAAAACACGACCGGATTCCCCGACTATCTCGGCTGCATTCATGGCGTATTCACCATCGAGGCCGCAACCGAAATCAACAACTGTCAGGCCGGGGCCAAGCCTGGCTCGTTTTAATAATTCATACGGATCGGGCATGGGCCGGCCCTTGTTTCTCATGTGCGATGCCATACCTGTTTTGTGTCGTCCTTTCCCTGCCATTTGAAATCTCCCGTCAGCGTTCACTCCTATCGACAACAGCCATCTCTCCTTACGAAGAGATAATTTCATCCTTGATTTTCCTAACAACTATTCAGAACATGTCAAGATGGATTATTATTCGGCACCATGAAGGCTGTAGTGAAGGACAAAGCCCAAAGACCACTCGCGATGTCATTTACGGCATTGTTCACCCTCGGGCTTCTGGCCGCCATAGTGCAAATCCTGATTATACGGGAATTACTCGTAGTATTCGGTGGAAACGAGGTGGTTTTCGGGCTCTTCTATTTTTCATGGTTTGCGGGAATCACGCTTGGAGCATATGCGGGAATAAAGCTCACAAGGAAACTTGTAGGCCAAAGCAAACTCGCCCTGTCGTTTACTCTCATTTTATCCATGCTCTGGTTACTTTCAGGTGCGGTAATATTGGCCCTTCGAACATCCTTTTCATGGCTTATGCAGGTCTTGCCCGGCGGCATGCCGGGACCGGCGGCACTGGCGGGTGTGTCTGTTCTTTTTGTTATTCCACCTGCAATGTTGATAGGAGCATTGTTTCCGTTAGGAAGCAGTTTCCTGGACCAAATAGGTATCGATTCCTCCACGGGCGCGGCCTACTGGATGGAAGGAACAGGAGCGGCTGCAGGCGGGTTGATTGCTACATTCGTAATGGTTCCTTTCTTAGATCCAATATCGAGCCTCATGACCTGCGGTATTTTTTCATCTTTTCTATTCCTGTTGCTCCCGTCACGATTCGGCAGGGCGAGGCTGTCTGCAGCTTTCTTCTTATCGGCGGCTTTGCTCCTTTTTTTCAGCGGTTACTCAAAGAAGATAGACAACCAAGCCTATGTCAGCCAATGGAAAAGCAGGCACAAAAACATGACACTGGTCAAGCAGGTACAAACACATTACCAGTTTCTCCAGCTCGGCAAGTTGTCGGACCAGTATACGCTCTTCGCAGACGGCCTTCCTGTTTCATCATTTCCGGACCAATATGCTCCCCCCATGCTGGCCAATCTTTACATGTGCGAGCACCCATCACCGAAAAGGGTGCTGATTATAGGCGGCCTTTCCGCGCAACTCGTAACCACTACCCTGAAATATTCGATCAAGAGCCTCGATGTGGCCGAATTGGATCCTGGATTGGTGCGTCTGATCCGCCCATACCTGGGGGAAAAGGACAGAACCGCCTTGAAGGATCCAAGAGTCAGGCTCATACTCAAAGATGGACGGAGATTGATAAAACAGGTTGCACCGCAATCATATGACCTGGTCATCGTCTCGGTGCCACAACCTACGACCGCCATGCTGAACAGGTACTATACTGTTGAGTTCTTCGAGGAAGTCAGAAGAGCCCTGGCAAAACCCGGCGTGTTCGTCATTACAATGCAAGGTTATGCAAATTACCTGGACGAACCTACATCCGGCATGGTCGGCCCAGTATACCGCGGCCTCTCCAGGGTTTTTCCTTCCGTGGTAGTAACTGGGACGGAGGTATTGCACATATTCGCTGCAACCGGCAGTGGTATCATTACATCAGACCCAAAAATCTTAGGTGATCGTTGGGATGCCAGAAACATCAACTCTGATGTTTTTTCAAGGTATCATTTTTCCATCTTCTTCCCCCCGGGGCGAAGAGCCCAGGAAAACATGAAAGCGGTTGAAAGGGCGGCAGCGCTCTCCCCGGCCAATAAGGACACGAAGCCGCTGTCATACCTCTTCGGGCTGGTCAGGTGGGAACAGATATTCGGGGGAAGCAATTTGGCCGGCATGGTATCAAAAGCCCTGTCCATTCCCGGTATTTTCTATTACATGGCAGTCCTATTGTTGGTATTCGCAACCATGTTTTTCTATCGTACCAACGCTCCTGCCCTATCAATAATCAGTGTTGCATCTTCCGGCTTTACAGGCATCTCCCTAAGCATGGCCATACTGTATTCCTACCAGGTTGCAAGAGGCCTGGTGTACAGCGAAATCGGATTGATAGTTGCAACATTCATGGCCGGAATCGCAATCGGGGGTGGATTGTCCAACCGGTTGATCGTAACAAGACCGAGCCTTCGGCTGGCACGCATGAGACAACTCGCACTCTCGGTATCAATGCTCGGCGCCCTGGGTGTCGCTTCCGGCCTTTTCTTACCATGGTTACAGTCTAAACTTGAAAATCCTTTCCCTTTTCTTTTTCTCTCCCTGGCCGCTGGGGCGGCACTAGGTTCGATTTTCCCAATCGCAGCAGCTCTGACCGGGGATTCCGGCAAAAATGCCGGTTGGACGGCAGGGGCACTGGATGCGGCGGACAACCTGGGGGCATTGATAGGCGGGGCATTGACAGGTGTGATCTTGCTCCCCCTGCTTGGCCTGTCCGGCGTATGCATACTGTCTGGAACAGCTTGCCTGGTACCCGGAGCATTAATAAGCGTGTTCGGCTTCAGTATTGACAGAACACACCGGCATTAACTATATCGTTTGCTCGAGTTGAACGAGGAGCTGAAATGTTAGAAACCCTGAGCAAAGGATTCCGTGCCGCCAAGAGAAAACTTTCAGGTGTCGCTGAAATTCATGAGGATGACATAGACGAGGCCTTACGTGAAGTAAGGATGAGCCTGCTCGAAGCCGATGTAGACTTTAAAGTAACGAAGAATTTCCTGAACAGGGTGAGGGAAAAGGCCGTCGGCGAGGTCGTAAGACTGTCCGCCAAGGCCAAGAACAGGAAAGTCAAGGTAACACCGGCCGAACATTTCATCTCAATCTGCAAGCAGGAGCTGGAACATCTCATGGGACCGGTCGATACTTCCCTGAACTATGAAAGACATGTCTCGGCCATCATGATGGTGGGCCTTCAAGGTTCAGGTAAGACCACTACTGCAGCCAAGCTGGCCAGGTTCATAAGGGATTTTCAAGCCAGGAAGCCCATACTTGTGGCTGCCGACGTGTATCGGCCGGCGGCAATCGACCAGTTGAAGGTTCTCGGGGAACGTCTCGGTGTACCGGTTTACTACGAAGATTCGGGTGACCCCATAGGAATATGTTCCAGGGCACTCGAAACAGCCAAGGACAAGGGCTGTGACACGGCTATCTTCGATACTGCCGGCCGGCTGGCCATAGATGACACATTGATGAACGAATTGGAGAAGATACAGGAGAAGACATCTCCGGAAAACATACTTCTCGTAAGCGATGCAATGATTGGTCAGGATGCGGTCCGCACAGCATCTGAGTTTAACAGGAGATTGGAACTCACCGGTTTCATACTTACCAAATTGGATGGTGATGCAAGGGGAGGAGCCGCCCTGTCAATAAAGGAGGTGACAGGCAGACCCATAAAGTTCATTGGAATGGGCGAGGGCCTGGACCAGCTCGAAGAATTCAGGCCGGATGGCCTTGCATCAAGGATCCTGGGCCTGGGCGACATCGTGGGATTGATGCAGGACTTCGAGTCCGTTGTCGACGCGGAAAAGGCTGAAAGAGATGCAATGCGCATGCTCCGGGGAAGGTTTACGATGGATGACTTCCTGGAGCAGATCCGCACACTCAAGAAAATGGGATCGTTGAGTGACCTGTTCGAAAAGCTTCCCATGTTTCCGGACGGTCTACCTGAAGGAATGGCAGTGGACGATACCCAGCTATTGAAAATCGAGTCCATAATACAGTCCATGACAAAAAAGGAACGTTTGAAACCGGAAATCATAGATCCCAGCAGGGTTGTTAGGATAGCTACCGGATCAGGCCGTAAGGTACAGGATGTTGAAGAACTGCAACAACGTTTTCTGGCCATGAAGGAAATGATGTCCGCCATCGGTACACAGCCCGGTCTCCTCTCCAAGATTCCCGGTTTCAAACAACTGGGGCAAATAGGCCAACTTCGCAAGATGCTCAAGCAAAAAGGTGGAAGGCAGCCCATGCCCCTTGGCATGGAAGATGATGGCAATTTTCCTGCAGGGCCGAGGCCCAAGACCGACGAAGAGAGGAAAAAGGCTAAAAAATTTCGAAAAAAATTAAAGGAACAGAGACGAAAGTCAAAAAAGAAAAAGAAAAAAAAGAAAAAATAGGAGGAAAATATTCGCCTTCCATAAGGCCCTAAAAATGCCGTCCTGTGCTTCTCTGGTTTCATGATTCTCCCCTAATTTCATCCAGCCCGTTGAACACAAGCAATAGATCGGCACAGGGGTTCAGGATCCTGTCACAGGTCATTCATTTTGGAATCTCTTTACACTTTTCTAAATAAGAGTGGTATTAATCGGAATTGATAGGTTCATTAAAAACCGGGGTATGAACTATGGATGCAATGATTTTGGAAAGAAAAGTTGTAAAAAAAGATCGAAACCAACTGTTCCATGAAGTCTCTTCCGGCTTCGTGCGAACCAGAAAAATCAACCAATAGATGGCAAAAAATTTGACTTGCAAGTCATTGAAAGAGAGGTAAATACCATGAGCAACCAAACAAAAACAGAAGATTGCCTTCCCACTATTGAGAAGATCCTGGCAGTGGCAAGTAAAGGCAGCAATGCCGCAGTCAACCTGGTGGAGCTGGTCCGGCGTGGCCATGAGTTCGAAGAGGAAAAAGCCGATCTTGCCATGGAACAACATGATTTAATGATCAACCTTGTGAAAAACTCTGAAAAACGAAACGAGATGGCCCAGCAACGCACCGAGTGCTCTTTACAGCTTGTGAAGTGCGCCAATGTACGTACTGACTTGGCTGAAAAGCGTACCGCACTTTCCAACCGATTGGTGAACAACTCAGACCGCCGTACGGATTATGCTGAAAAACGCACGGAAATGATGCAGAAACAGACCAAGTTGTCCACAAAAAACATGGAGATGGCTCAAAAACGGACAAATTTTGCCACACATCGTACTGAACTTGCCGAACATCGAACCAAGCTCGCAGACAATCGCACCGAGCTCGCGAATGGACGCACCGAGCTTGCAAACAAACGAACCAAGCTTGCAGACAAGCGCACCGAGCTCGCAAATGGACGCACCGAGCTTGCAAACAAACGAACCGAACTTGCAAACAAACGAACCGAACGGGCTGAATACCGCACAAAACTCTCCCAAAATCGAACCGAACTCGCCGACAAACGAACCGAACTTGCAAACAAACGCACCGAACGGGCTGAATACCGCACAAAACTCTCCCAAAATCGAACCGAACTCGCGGACAAGCGCACTGAGCTTGCAAATGGACGCACCAAGCTTGCAGACAAACGAACCGAACTTGCAAACAAGCGTACCGAACGGGCTGAATACCGCACAGAACTTTCCAAAAATCGCACCGAGCTTGCGAGCAAGCGCACTGAACGGGCTGAATACCGCACAGAACTTTCTAAAAATCGCACCGAGCTTGCGGACAAACGAACCGAGCTCGCAAATGGACGCACCGAGCTTGCAAACAAGCGCACTAATTTATCAACCAAGCGTACAGGGTTGGCAAAAGGCAGGAATCACCTGGCCGGCCTGCGAACACACCTTTCATGTTACCGAACCCTGCTGGCCAAGGAAAGAACCATGTTGGCAATCATACGCACAGGCCTGGCATTGATTGCTTTTGGAACAGGCCTGATGCGATATTTCGGCTTCGGTCTCTGGACCATCCTGGACGTTACGCTCGTATTGATTGGGGTCACCATGCTGGCTTATGCCTGCCGCAAATACCTGGCTACGTACCGGGATGATTCCCGCTTGTTGAAGCTGCTCGAAAAACGCCTCGGAAAAATAGAAGAATTTGTCGACATGGAGGCGACTTTACCGGAAAAGGAGTAATATCGCCTCATTACGGCTTTTAGAAAATTGATTTTAATTGATTCAATCGAGGACGATTTAATTGGGATGTCTTCTCTTATGCGATTTTAGCAACACCCTGAAAACAGCTCCCCCGGCTCGCCCGCTATCCACTTCGACCTTGCCCCCGTTCAACTCGACAAGCCGCTTCACTATGGCCAGGCCAAGCCCCACGGATCCCCTGGACCTGCCTGAAACGTACGGCTCGAAAATCTTCTCCCTGTCCGAGTCTGCAACGCCCTCCCCTTCGTCCTCCACCTCTATCACCTGCCAGCCCGCTTCCTTCCCGGAGACCGCGAGACGAATAGTACCGTTTTCAGGGGAATGCCTGACTGCATTTGCAACGAGATTGTCCAAGGCCTGGGCTATACGGTGCGAATCCACTTCCGCCGGTTCAAGCTCTTCTTCAATATCAATGTCCACCTTGATGCCCTTGCCGGCCCCTGAAAGTTCAGCAGTACGCCCCGCGGACCTGGCCAGGTCGCCAAGCTTTACCGGTTCGCGCCTTATCGAGAATTCACCCTGGTCAAGGGCCGCCAAATCAAGGATATCCCTGATGAGAGTGCCCATCATGGAAGCCTCTTGACTGATTGACTCAAGGTAATCGGCTTTCTTTTTTTCGTCCAGCTTGGCCCAGTAGACCTCGAGAATTTCAGCGGCATTGCCTATGGCGCTCAACCTGTTTTTCAGGTCGTGGGAACACACAGCCAGAAAATCACCCATTGCCCGGTTGCTCTTTTCGAGCTTCTCATTGGCCTCGGCGAGCTTGTGGTTCAACAGGTCGACCCTTGCACTGTACCTGGACATTTTTCTCCGGTTCTTGTCCATTAGTGCTGTTGCCAAGACACCCACGGCAAGTGAAGAAAAGACTGACAGGAAGCCGATGGCCATGTCGATGTTGGTACTGGAATACATGAAAAGTGCAATCCAGTATGCTATCGCGATCGGCAAGGTAAAAAGCAGGAATTCAACCATGGTGAACGGCACGAAAAG
>JAADFL010000216.1 GCA_013152945.1 Deltaproteobacteria bacterium
GAAGTTCATAGAGCACTTGAGGTCCCTGGGCTGGGATGGGGAAGCTCACATCGGTGGAAACGATGACCAGGCCACGTGTGACCCATAGCTGTAACCAGGGGAGCATCCTCTGATAGAGGGTGCCGGAGGCAAGCAAAAAGCGCCGGGCCGGCGCTTCTACCTTGTCCTCGCCTGTCTTTGCGGGAGAGGGGGGTAAAAAATCGGTGAAATATATGTATGGCAACTGTCTTCAGGTGATAACCCCTGGGGGAACCGGGGTGCAGACCAATTCAGCCTCACCGATCACCCCGTTACAATGCCAGATTCCTTACAGACCGAATGGCTCCAATTCTCCGGCGATTGAACGAGTACCCCTCGAAGTGGTATGATGATTGGAGTCATGGAGGTCGAAACATTGTGAGACCATGTTTGCGGCGCAGCATATTTTACATGTCGACTGTAATGATATCAGGTTTATTGGCCTGCAACAGCCATACACGTACCGGTATGGATGCGGAAAAGGAATCTTTTTCTGCAACAGACAGGGACGTTATTATTGACAGCGATGCTAGTGAAGTTGGCTCGGACGGAGTCGCTTGGAGCGAAGAGACCGGCGATCGTAAAGTTATTTTGGAACAGGAGCAGGATGCCTGGAACGAGCATGTCCGGGAACCCGAGTACGGCCGGGATATGGCGGAAGGAAAAGGAGAAGCCCTTGACGGAACGAGGGAGATGGACCCCGGATCCGGGGGCGAAAGAGAGGTACCGGCCGAGAGTATGGATTTTCCGCCTGATGGCCGGGAAATCGATGGGCATCCGGAGAACGAGGCATCTTATGATTTTCGGAATTCGCTCGCCATTTGCTGGACCGACGCGAACTGTAAGCGTGTAATGGCTGTGGGACACGGCGGACTGTGGAATGTTACATCCGCCCCGTACGATTCGAACGCTGCCCTGAAGGCCGCGTACGAGGCGGGCATGGACGGCGTTAAGATAGATGTTCGCGTGACAGCAGATAACGTGCCCGTAATATCTCACTCGAGTCCTATCGAGTTCTACGAGTCAATCGACTGCTCGGGCAAGCGTATCGAAGACATGACCGCAGCCGAGGTTACCAAATGTCATCGAGCGCCGTCGTTGACAGAAACCTTTCAGCGCCTGGACGATGTGCTTGATTATCTTCGCGGTAAAATGGTGGTTCAGTTATGTGTAAAGCGATCGAAGGATTACGGCAGGACCATTGAAGAGATTCATGCCAAGGGTGCGGAAGACTTTGCCTTCATGGAGATATCAACCGATGAATTGCAGAATCTCATACCCACGCTGCAGGGCTCGGATTCGGTTTATTACCTGATCAATGTCGGCTCCAACTTGGCCGATGTGGACAAGTTGCTCGATAGCATCAAAAATCCGATGGCCTTCATGTACGAGTTCGATCCAACCGTGGATGTAAGCGACATGGTGAGGGCGCGATTGCATCCCGCCGGTGTAAGGGCATTTACGTATGACGATACCAAAGCGGCCCTTGCCGCTCACTTTCAAAAACTTTACGATGGCGGTTATGACGTGGTTTCCGCCAATGTAGGAAACGCCCTTATTCAGGCTCGCATAAGCGTCAACCAGTCCCGCGGGCTCGATCCACCCTAGAACCGTTGCAGGACACCTTGACCATGCCAACCGGGAACCGGGGACGGAGGATGTTTATTTGCTGAAATTATTATTGTTTCCGGAATTTTCCTCTCACTTTTTTTTAGGTTTTTGGCAGGTAACACGGTCAATCCAGTCCAGATATTTTACATGCCCTTTCGCAACATCCATACCGATTATTTCCGGAACTTCATATGGATGGAGCCTTATGATTTCCTGCTCAAGTGCCTTGAAAAGCTCTTTCCTGGTTTTCATGATTAGAAGAAATTCCTTGTCCCGTGCTATCTCATTCTTCCAGGAGTACACCGATGTAACACCCTGTATAATGTTCACGCATGCTGCCAGGCTGTTTGAGACAACGTATTCGCTTATCTTGTTTGCAGTATTCATTCCATCGACTGTTACGAAAACAACCAGGTATTCTTTTTTATCGCCCATCTGCGGTTTTTCCTTCTAACTATATATTTTAATTGTCTATTTCAGCCGTCAGTCTTTTTTTCTCCTGCTCGGCTTTTTTCACGATTGCATCTTCGTCAAGGGTCATCAGTTCTCCTTGCCAGAGCAATGGCTTGCCTGCAACAATGACATGGGTCACATCATCCCGGTTGGAAGCAAATACCAGGCTTGAGTACAAATCATGGCCCGTATTATGAGCCTTTCCAAGGTCGACCACCACCAAATCGGCTGACTTGCCCTCTTCTATTGAACCGGTTTCATGTTCAAGGCCAAGGACTTCCGCGCCCCTTATGGTAGCAAGGGCCAGGGCGTTTACTGCAGGCATGGCCCCGGGACCGAGCCTGGCCTTTTGAATCAACGAGGCGAGTCTCATCTCGTTGAACGGGTTCAGGTTGTTATTGCACGGCGCTCCATCCGCGCCAAGGGATAGCCTTACCCCGCTTTCGTCCATTTCAGGCACAGGCGCGATCCCGCTGCCGAGTTTCAAATTTGCGCTCGGACAATGAAGAACGCCGGTCCCTGTTTGTGCGAGTAAGCGGATTTCCTTCCTTGACACGTGGACGCAATGGGCCAGCCCCACGTCTTCACCCAGCAATCCGAATTCAGCCAATACCTCCACGTTGTCCTTGCCGTAGTTACGTTTTACAGCCGCGACCTCCGGGGCCTGTTCGGAACAGTGTGTGTGGATCCGTGCCTTGTTTTCCCTTGCAATAGGACCAATCTCGGACAGCAATCTCGATGAGCATGACAGCACGAACCTCGGGGCAAAGGCGTAACGAACGAGGCCGTTGTTGGCGCCGTTCCACCTCTTGCACAATGCTTCGCTGGTTTGCAGAGAATTTCTCGTGGTCTCCTTGAGTTTCCGCGGAACACCGCGGCCCATATCCATCATGGCCTTTCCTGCAAAGGCCCGTATATTGGATCGTTTAAGGCTTTCGAAAACCACGTCCTGGCCGTTAACTGTCCCCATGTCCTGGATGGTCGTGGTGCCGGACCTGATAACCTCGCATAACCCAAGTTCCACCGATGCCTCGAGTGACCTATCATCCATTGCGGCCTCACCCGGCCAGATGACCTTTTTTAGCCATTCGAGCAGGGGCATGTCCTCGGCCATGCCGCGAAGGAGAGTTTGGCACAGGTGCACGTGCGTTTGGATGAAGCCGGGTAACACCGCCTTGCCCTCGGCATCGAGGATAAGCTTTCCCCCCGCAGAGGCTGATACTTTACCAATCTTGGATATCCTGCCGTCCTCGACCAGGATGTCTCCCTTCAGAACTTTTCGGGCCTTGTCCATTGTAATCAGGGTTCCGCCCTTTATCAGCATATTCCCCGGACTTTTGCTCATTTCCTCCTGCCCCTTTTCGCAGATTCGAGGTGGCGTGCATCGAAGTGATCCGGATACAGCTTTGACAGCTTTGTGCGCCTTTTTTCACCTCTTGTATTGACCAGGATTACGTCCAGGTCCGGTGAAAACTCGGCCAATGTCTGCCTGCATATGCCGCAAGGCGGGCCCGGCGGAGAGGAAGCCGTCGCTACTGCAATGGCCTTGAATTTCCTGTGGCCGTCACTTACAGCCTTTGCAACAGCAGTGCGTTCCGCGCATATCGTTATTCCATAGCTGGAGTTCTCCACATTGCAACCCGTATATATGTTGCCGTCATCCGCCAGCAATGCCGCACCTACCTTGTATTTCGAATAGGGCGCGTAAGCCATCTTTCTGGCCTCGACCGCCAGTTTCTCCAGCTCTTTCATGGTAGTAGTCTTTTTCACCTTTTCTCCCCTTATTCCCCGGCCGGTTTTTTAAATTTTGCCCACAATTACATCAATCAGGTTTACAAAATTTTTCTCGACCCTGGCTGCAGTTTCTTTTACCTCCTCGTGATTCAACGAAGTATCGGAAAGTCCGGCAGCCTTGTTCGTGATGCATGATAATCCAAGGACACGCAATCCTGCGTGGATTGCTGCTATCACTTCAGGCACCGTGGACATGCCCGTGGCATCAGCGCCAAGGAGCCTGAGCATTTTTACTTCACTCGGAGTCTCGTAGGACGGGCCTGGAAGCCATGCATACACGCCCTTTTTGAGATCGATGCCCAGTGATTTCGCGGATTCCCAGGCCAGGGATGCGAGACCCGGATCATACGCATTGCTCATGTCCGGAAAACGGGGGCCCAGGTCGTCCAGATTGGCGCCCGTAAGAGGGTTGGCCCCGGTAAGGTTGAGGTGATCTTTTATGAGCATAAGGTCGCCTGGAATAAAAGAAGGGTTCACGCCGCCCGCAGCATTGGTGACGACCAGGTTTTCGATTCCAAGCCGGGCAAGGACCCGCACGGGCAAAACAACGTCCAGGAGATGATAACCCTCGTACATGTGAACCCTTCCCTGCATGACGATTACGCGAATGCCGTGTTTTGTGCCTGTGACGAGCCTTCCGGCATGGCCCTGAACGGAAGACACGGGAAATCCTGGTATCTCGGAATATGGCAAGGTTACAATGTCGCTCATCCGCTCTGCATACGAACCCAGCCCCGAACCCAAGACCACACCTGTTTTGGGAACATCTCTTATATGGGGGCTCAAGAACTCCACAGCCCTGTCTATTCTCGCAAGTTCCCTGGCTGCATCGGTTTCCACTGGTTACCTCCTTCTGATTTTATCAAACCGCCAATATGCATAGCAGTAGCAGTGGTACTAGTAAAGGATTTGCTTGATGAGAAAAGTACACGGAAATTCGTGATGCACTTTTTTTTGTCATCAACCTGGTGATTCACAACGGAGCTTTCGGATGACCGAATAACTCAAGAGCATGATTGCCGTAATGGATAAAAAAAGTGACCGGAAACCAATCACGGGGATCAACCACCCGGCTGTTATCGGAAAAACCGCAGTCAGAATGTTGCCGGCGCCGGACATGCCGGTGTAAAAGGCACGGTTCTCGTTGTTGGAGATTTCCAGCAGGACCCCGCTCATGGCTGTTCTGTAAGTGGCTGCAAAAACCCCGGCCAGTATAAAAATCATTTGGTACATTTCCTCATCATTACGTAATATGATACAAAGCAACGGTATCATGATTGCAGCAATCATGCTGAACTTCAAAAGGTTCCGGTAAACGAACTTTCTGGAAAGGTAATAGAGTATCAGGCCCGTGATAAGCATGCCGACTGTCCGAAGCAAGAGGAAGTTACCTATCATTTCATATCGCAGGCCGAATTGTTTCTTTGCGTATAGGATAGTAAAAGGTAATAAACCCAGTCCAAGCCCCAGGCTGTTGATGACCAGCAAATAATATTTGAGATTCCTGTTTTTCTTGATTTCTGCAGGAATCATCATGAGGAAGTTGCCTGGTTTTTGTCTTGGCGCTGCTTCCGTTCTTACTTCATGGATCGACCAGAACCCCAGAGAGGCAATCAAGAGCAACAGAGAAGCCATGAGGAAGACGACGGCATAGTTGAAGGGATAAGCATAATTTTTAAGAAGTTCACGGACTGCTGCAGCAGAAGAAAGAACGCCGATGCTGCTGATTACCTGCTTGAGAGAGAAAAACTTCTTGCGTTTTTCCGATAATACCGATTTTCCGAGGATGTCCACGTACGATACATTTGCAAATGCGCCACTCAAGGAGAATATGGTAATCAAGACGAATACCATGCCGATGATCGTCGCGTCAGCCAAATTCAGAGAGCTGAAGAATAGTAGAGCCAGGCCGAATAAAGATATTACACGTAAATTTATACCCCAGAGCAAGTAACCCTTCTTACGTGGTTTGCTTAGCAGGAATCCGGCAAACACGAGTTGAAACAGGCTTGAACCGCCGAGCATGATTGCTGTCAACAGCCCAAGGTGAAGGGATGAGCCTCCTGCCTTGATAAGCATGGAAGGGATGACTGTTCCTACATCCATGAAACTGGAAGCCAATGAAAAAAATATTGCATGCCAGAGAAATGCAATGAAATTGAGTTGCCAGAATTTTTCAGGGAATATTATCTCGGTGCCCGTGTTCATCAATAACTTCTGAAATGGGTGTATCGTTGCTATCGACAGTTGATATGCAAGGCCCAGTCATCCCCGCCGGGTGCTGTAAAGGTGGCGGTTCCGCCGCCGGCAACCCTGCTCCCGGAATCAAAGGTTCCCTTCCTTGGATCGAACCACCTTGCAAGACATTCATGTCCTGCCTGGACGTCGGAGAGATCAAAGGACGCGCTTCCGCCGGCCGGCAGGTACAGGATATATTCTCTTCCCCTGTCGGCCAGGACATAACCATGGTTGGTCAGTTCATCGACCGGGTCCATTCCGGGCCAACCGACTTGCTTCATGAAGTCGGATAGGTACCCGAGGTAATTGAAGAGGGATGGTATATCGCCGTTGCTCCATATGAGGTTGACATTGCCTCCGGCCATGAATGCGGCCCATGCATTTCTTCGAAGCTGCTCCTGCCTCGATGGCGCCAGCCTGCTGCTGCCGTCACTGTCATAAAAGAACGGGATCGGCCTTATCCCATTGTAGTACGCATGCAACATCTTCGTGTGTACCTCGTCCTGCTCCGTTCCGGTTCCCCACAGGATCCTGGTATAGATATCTATATCCGTGTGAGTATACGGATCGTAACCTCCCCAGTTTGGATCGTGGCCCACGAGGTGATGCTTGGGCTTGGTGGATTCATAAGTTTTCACGAAGTTGACCACATGTTTCACCCAGGCGTCGGAGAGCCAGCTCGAGGAACCGCCCTCGTTCTGGGTTTCAAAGTACCAGTTGTCATATTCGTTGATGGCATTTATCAGCTTTTTCAGGTAAAGATCCTGGGCGTCTATGACAGCCTGATTGTCCATTGTGAAGAAACCTTTACCGCTCACTGCAATGGAGTTGATGTTGTTGCCTTGGGCAAAGGCGTGGTGGATCGGGTATATGTCATCTCTTTTGGTGACCCATGCATCGAACAATATTAACTGAAGAATGACATCTCTGGATTCAGCGTATTCGACCCATTGCCTCAACCTGGACAGGTAATCATTGTCGATTTTGGTCAGGTCGTACTTTGGCTTTCCGTCTTTTGCATTTCCAGGGCCGGTCCTTTCATAGCATTGGCCTGTCCAGTTGATCCAAAGCCGTATTACGTTGATTCCCTTTTGCGCGCACATATCGCAGAACTGCTTCCATTTATCAAGGGACCATCTCGTGGCGGATGAATCCCATGGGGCTGCTATGAACATGGCATGAGTGTACGCACCGAAAAGACGAATAGGTTTGCCTTTGTAAAGGAAAAACTTCTGGTTGCCCGGGTATATGGAAATAGGACCGGATTGAGCGGCATTGTCTCCATCGATTGCTTGCTCTCCATCACCCGCATGCTCGGGAAGTTCACCATCGTTGTCATGCAGTTTCTCCTGCAAGTCATTGCCGTCCGCCATTTCTTCCGAGTCAGCATGATGCAAATCGGATATGTCCGGGAAGTCTTTGACATCCATGTTATCGAGCGCATCCGGACCTTCTTTCATATCTGCATCACCCATGTCGATTTCAGTTTTATTTTCCGTGGCTTTTTCATTCTCTGTTTTCTGCGAATTTTTCGAGGATGAACAACCCTGGGCCGCCATGGCCGCGAAGATTACGCTAGCAAGCAGAACCGGAGCCACCAAAGTTCTTCTATTTGGCATGATACAAACCTCCTTTGAACCAAGGGCTCTTCCAGAATTTTCCAGTATGCATATTGCGCCGGAAACTTTGCGCCCCCGGATAACATTTGTCAATACAGCTTGACTGGCAATTTCCAAAAGATGCGGCCGGGCCGGTGTATTGTCCGGCGGATTGGCGGCCGGGTTGTTTCGTAGTAGTATCCCTTGTATGAAATTTTTAGGGAACATGGCTTGGACAACGATTGGGGCAGTCAATCAATGGGCATGACCTCCCGGCCTCTGGGCCTGTACGTGCATTTTCCCTTTTGCAAGAGAAAGTGCTCGTATTGTGCATTTTTATCCATACCTTTGGATGCACCTGTCCGGGACTACACTGATGCCGTTATCCATGAACTCGAATCGTTTGTATCCGAAGAAGAGGTGTTGACCGCCGTTGGAAACCGAAAATTGGCATCCGTGTACTTTGGTGGAGGCACTCCAAGCTTATGGCCGGCAGGTCACTTGGAAAGAATCCTGAATGTCGCCCGAAAAAGTTTGGGGTTAGATTCCTCATGCGAGGTCAGCATCGAGGTGAACCCGGGCACGGCAGATGCCCGTGCACTTCAAGAATACAGGAAGATCGGCATCAACAGGATTAGCATCGGTGTGCAGAGCCTGGACGACAGTTTTTTACGCCTTCTTGGGCGACTGCACGATTCAACCCAGGCAAAAGAGTCGGTTCGATTCGCTGAAAATGCCGGTTTTCAGGATATCAGCATCGACCTGATGTTCGGCCTGCCCGGACAGACGCCTGCCATGTTCGAGAAAGACTTGCAAGCAGTCGCAAGCCTTGGTTGTACGCACCTGTCGCTTTATGAACTTACTCTTGAAAGCGGCACGCCATTGAGACGGAGAGTAGAGCAGGGAGAGGTCGCCGGGTTGCCTGATGATGATATCGTGGCTTCCATGCTGGATATCGCAGACACCAGGCTTTCGGCCTTGGGCTTCGACAGGTACGAAGTCAGCAACCTTGCGAAAGAAGGTAAAGAGTGCCGTCACAACAGTTTGTACTGGTCGGGTGGAGATTACCTGGCAGCAGGCCCTGCAGGGGTGACTTTGTTGTACATGGAGGCGGGCCGTGCTGTCAGGTGGACCAATACAAGGGAGATCCCGGATTATATGTCGAGGGGACGGAAGGCGGGTACGAAAGAGGTTCTCGGGCCAAGGGATATAACCAGGGAGGGCCTGCTTACCGGGCTGAGGTTCAAGAAAGGCATAGACCTCAAGGACCTTGCTAAAAGGGCCGGCGTTGATCCGTTGGCCGGTGCAATGGACAGGATCAGGATGCTGGAAGTGGAGGGCTTTCTGACCTTGAAAGGGGATGTGCTCGCTCCGACCAGGCTGGGAATGAACCTTGCGGACAGGCTTGCCCTGGAGCTTTCACCGTGACGGGTCGGGTGTGTCGGCTGATCCCGGTTGTAGAACCGGCATGGTGTTTCCTTTTTGCAATGGGTTGAGTTTAGAAGTTAACAGTTTTCTCAATGGAGAACATGAATCAAGCAGCTTCGGTTCGCGGGTACCAGGCGGTTCTTCAAGCATGCAGGGGCCTGCCTCTGAGTAGACCGTATTAACAGGACCCGACATAAATGCAGTAATTACTCCACGAATATCCGTTTTCTCGCGATCACCCTTGTATTGTTGTCTGTATCGGTTGCCTGTACCTCTATTATGTGAGCGCATTTAGAGAAACTGCTCAAATCCGCTTCGCCTGTGTAACCCACCCTGTTGCAATGGGGATATCCCGGGTAGAAGGCGCACACGTCCGGCCTGTCGGCGTTCAATCCGGGTGAGGCCACCTCTTTGCCGTCGACCAGGAGCTTTACGCTTGTTGTGCCTTTATTGTCCAGGACCCAGCCGTGAAAGTGAACTTTACCCGAAACCTTTGCATCTGATACCGGCTCATCCAGCATGCCGAATGGAGGCAGGGTGGTGTCCAGGTTTTCCGCAAGTGATTTGACGGTATTGAAGCTGCCCAGTATCAAGTATGCCCTTGCAACGACTGTTGACTTGGCACCCAGCCCAAAGGTGAACAAGGCGCGTACATTATTGAATACACCGTCTTTTTGCCAACCCTGGTAGTCGACCTGGCGGTTTTCATAATAGATCCCCACGCCATAGTCCCTATTAGAATTCTGCAAGGTGACCCATCCACCGGTGCTCTTGAAATTCTTGTAGAAGAATCCATCGTTGCCACCCTGGTCGATTGATATCTGATTGCCGTTCGAATCCAGGAGCACGTTCAGGTTCTGTGTGCCGTTTTTACCCCATACAACGTACATTGTGGGAAATTCCTGTGGAGTTGGAGCATGGCTGATGTCGGATAGGTTGTCGATTTGCATCTGCACCTGGGCTATGTTCGAGCCCACCCAAACGATTCGCTGTGTATATTGCACGTCGGACTTCATGTGGCTCAGCCCCGAATCATTGCACCCGTCTCCACCGCAATCATGTCTTTCCCAGTCCGGGTTCCATTGATAAGGTTTGACTACTGCCTCCAGAATGCCGTCTTTGACAACAACCGACTCGACACCCGAGCCGTTATTGCATCTGTTACCTCCCTGTACCGGGTTCCATCCCAGGTACCTGATGGCGCTTTCACATGCTGATCCCGGGTTTGTCTGGCACGAGGCGTTCCATGCGCATCCTTGTAGTCTCCTGTCAGGGTCATAAAGTGCGATTTGAACCTCCCTGCCCGTGTCGTTTGAATCTATCGTGTTCGTATTGTTTACGCCGGGCCAGCCATAGTTGGATTTCATACCGAAGAAAATGATAGTCGCCCCCCAGTCTCTTCGTACACCGATCTTTAAGCTTCCATCAGAGCTGTACAGGTAGTCATCATTGAAACCATTCACCTTGGTGGATTCCACCTTGCCCGGAGGTGATACAGGCTCGATTGGTTCATTCAGGACAGGATCTGGAGCTTCAATGTTTCCGCAAGTGTCGCTGCCTGTATCCGTGTCAGTATCCGTGTCAGTGTCGGTATCGACATCAGTATCAGTATCAGTATCAGTGTCGGTATCAGTGTCGGTATCAGTGTCGGTATCGGTATCGGTATCGGTGTCGGTATCGGTGTCGGTATCGGTGTCGGTATCAGTGTCGGTATCAGTGTCGGTATCAGTGTCGGTATCAGTGTCGGTATCGACATCAGCATCAGTATCAGTATCAGTATCGGTATCAATGTCGGTATCCGTGTCGGTATCCGTGTCGGTGTCGGTGTCGGTGTCAGTGTCGGCATCGGTGTCGGTGTCAGTGTCGGCATCGGTGTCGGTGTCGGTATCAGTGTCGGTATCGGTGTCACCTTGTCTCGGCACACATATTCCGCCGTCGCATTTATAAGACGATTTACAATCTTCATCATTTTTACAAAACGTATCAGTATCACTATCAGTATCCACGTCTGTGTCAATATCCACATCAGAATCACCATTGGCGGATCCGCTGCATCCAGGATATGAAGCAAGTACAGTGAGTAAAAGCAAAAAGGAAAGAAGCAAGTTTGACATCTGATATACTCCTTTTGTCCACATGGTTTTAACTTTCTACCAATCTTCTGATAATCTTGAAGGAATATAGTAATCTGCAGAGTATGGGTCAAGTTCACATGAGAGGGGGCGGCCAGAGGGGACGGGGCCAGAGGGCGTGGCCAGAGGGTGGCCAAAGGGGGTGGCCAAAGGGGACGGAGGCGGTTCGGGGCGGCCGGCGGGCCAGAGGGGACGCGGGCCAGAGGGGACGGAGGCGATTCGGGGTGGCCTGCGACATGGTGGCATCGCAGGCAGGCGGCCAGAGGGGACGGAGGGGGTTCGGGGTGGCCGGCGACATGGGGGCATCGCAGGCAGGCAAGGCACTTACAGCATGCAAGTGACCGGATCCTGGTCACCCAAACCGGATTCTGGTCACTTTTGGAGCCAAGGCTCATCTCTA
>JAADFL010000217.1 GCA_013152945.1 Deltaproteobacteria bacterium
TTGCTGACAAGACCGGGTATCCCATCGACATGCTCGAATTGGACCTGGACCTCGAAGCAGATCTCGGCATCGATACGGTAAAGCAGGCGGAAACGTTTGCAGAATTGCGGGAAAGGTTCCAGATACCGAAGGAAGACGACCTCAAGCTCAAGGATTACCCGACACTGAAGCACATCGTAGACTTTGTCATGGACAAGTCCGCAATGTTCCAGGGTTCCAACAAAACAAAGGAAACTAAATACATCGAATCCCGGCCCGGTGATGGAGAAGACGTTAAAACGGTTGAAGATAACGAGACGATCGGCCAAGACGATGAATGGATAATAAGGAGGGTCCCGGTTCCAAGACCCAGGCTGGAAACCAAGTTTTTCAGGTCTACTTTGATTGACATTAACGGATCAAACATAGTCATAGCAAAAGATGATACCGGGATATGGAAGGAGTTGGCAGGGCTCCTTGCGGAAAGAAATGCAAATATCATGTACCTGGAAGACAAGCTCGATGAAAAGAAAATGGAAGACACGGTCCGATCCTGGATGGACCAGGGCAAGGAAATCAATGGTGTTTATTGGTTACGCGGACTCGGTCAAGAGCCGAATTTGTTCGACATGGAGCCCAAGCAGTGGGACGACCTGGTAATGTCCAGGGTGAAGAGCATGCACAGGTTGATGAAACAACTCTATGATCAAGCCGCAGGAAAAGGATTTTTCCTGATTTCAGGCACCAGGACCGGTGGATTGCATGGTTACGGAGAAGCAGGCTCGCTATCCAGTATTGCGGGTGGTATCTCGGGCTTCACAAAGGCCTTTTCCAAAGAGCGTCCCAACAGCCTGTGCAAAGTCGTGGATTTCGAATTTCAAGCCGATCCCATGTCAGTGGCTCGCAACCTGGTGGAAGAGACACTCAAGGACAAGGATGTAATGGAAGTAGGGTACTTCAATGACATGCGTTGGAGTATCGAGCTTGACCAACAAACACTTGCCTCGTCCAACCAGGAACTCCATTTGGGAAAGGAAACCATTTTCCTGGTAACAGGTGCTGCAGGCGGTATTACCAGCGAAATAGTTGCCGACTTGGCCATGCATTCCAAGGGAATCTTCTATCTCCTGGACAAGGTCGACGAGCCGGATCCAAACGACCCACACCTGCAAATGCTTGAAAAAGATCGTGACGGCCTGAGACACATCCTGTTCGAGGAGATGAAAACAAAAAAGGAACGACCCACCCCGAAGATGATCGAACAGAAAATTTTTGGGCTCGAACGCGAAATGGCGGCACTGAAAGCCATTAAGAGCGTTCAGGACTCGGGCGGCAAGGCCTATTTCAAGAGTGTGGACCTATTGGACTACTCCTCTGTAGCCTCTGCCGTAAAGGAAATCAAGGAGAAGAGCGGAAAGGTTGAAGTCATCATTCATGCTGCTGGTGTTGAAATAAGCAGGGCGCTTTCGGAAAAGTCCTCCAGGGAATTCGACCTGGTTCTGGATGTCAAGACAAAGGGGCTTTTCAACTTGCTCAAACTGACCAGAGACATGGGTATAGAGGCGGTTGCGGTATTCAGCTCGGTTGCGGGCAGGTTCGGCAACGTGGGTCAAACAGACTACAGCGCAGCCAATGATCTCATGTGCAAGACCTTGTCGGCATTACGGCGATCGAGACCAAGCGTTTCTTCGGTCGCCATAGATTGGACCGCATGGGCAGGCATTGGAATGGCCTCAAGGGGATCTTTGCCACGCCTGCTCGAGCAAGCAGGCATAGATCTTTTACCGCCCATGGTTGGAATACCACAGGTGCGAAAAGAGCTGGAGGCAGGAGGTTCAAAGGAAGTCGTTATTGCCAGAGGCCTCGGGGAGATGCTGGCGAGGAGGGATCTCCTAGGTGGTCTGGATCCTGATCTAACGGCTGATTATTTTAGAAAAGAGGCTGGGCCATTCTTGGCTGCATCCGAGATAATCGGGGCAAAATGCACGGATGAAGGACTTGAAATAGAGTTTGTTCTTGATCCTGCCATGCAGCCTTTCCTGAAAGACCACCAGGTCGAAGATGGAGTGCCGTACCTGCCCGGAGTCGTTGGTATGGAATGCCTTGCAGAGCTGTCCGTCTTGCTTCTTGGTGGAAAGGCAGCCAGGGTGAGGAACCTCAATTTCAGCAGGCCTCTCAAGTTTCATCGCAAGGAGTCCAAGCGCCTGCTCATCAAGGCAAAGCCGGTCTTCGAGAAAGGCGAGCCTGTTGTGAGGGCTGAACTCTTCTCGATACACAAACCGAAAAAACTTCAAGTTCCGGAAAAGCAGCAGTTACATTTCACGGCTGAGTTTCTACAGCAAAAAGAAGAGGCGGAAAAAGGACAGAAGGTACCCAAATTGTCGGGCAGGAGCAAGATCGTCGGCCGGGACCAGATATACAAGACCTATTTTCATGGACCTTCCTTTCAGGTCCTGGAAGAGGTCAAGCTACAGAAAAGCAAGGCCGTGGGCTCTCTTGCACGGGAAATTCCACCCGAAGTCAATGGCGGAGGCGGGACAAGACCTTTGCTCTATCCAAGGTTGGTAGAACTCTGTTTCCAGACCGCAGGCCTATGGGAGATGCAGGAGAAACAATTGCTTTGTCTGCCTCAACGGGTCGAATCCGCATCGGTTTTGGATGTTCCTCCTCAGGACGAGGCATTGTACGCACTGGTAGAGGCACGGGATGGCGATGAATGTTTTGACGCACGAATAGTCGATGACTCGGGCAAGGTGTACGTTGACATCCATGGATACCATACAATAGCGATAGAGCCCACATCTTAAAATCGTCATAGAAAGATACATTGCCTGACTTCAACCAAAAAAACCGAAAGATACTTTGGACCGTAATTGAGGAAGATAAGGCTCTTTCTCACCTGGATCCGCAACATTTCCTTACAAAATGGGAAAGAGATTACTGGTCCAGACTTTACGTTGAGAAACGCTCCAGGGAATGGCTGCTGGGCAGGTTTGCGGCCAAGAGCGTGATATGCAGCCTGCTCGATTTCGACACAGAAAAGGATTGCCTGGAACGGCTTTGCATAAATAGACGGGAAGACGGTTCGCCCGTACCGTTGTGGGACGGCGATGTCCTCGATAATGTCTGTATATCGATAAGCCATCGGTCGGGCGCTGCTGCTGCTGCTGCATCCAGGGGCACGGGACTGGGCATAGACCTTGAATCCATAGAGCCTAGGTCAAATCTGTTCAAAGAGCAGTTCCTTACCCGGAGGGAACAGGAATTGGTTTCTTCGAATATTTTGGACATTGGGAAAGAAAGCCAATCCGTCATGGCAAACTTAATATGGTGTGCCAAGGAGTCGGTCTTAAAGGCATTGCGGTTGGGCTTGACGGTAGATACCAGGAAAATAGAGTGCCTGCCTTGCACTGATTTATACACCGGGCCGCCACTTGGCAACGGTCCGTCACTTGGATGGAGGTCCATTGAGGTCAACATCGATCCGCGACTTGGAGACAGACATGCCCGCGCATGGTGGACAAAGTGGGCAAACAGGATTGCCTGTATAGCCGTTCTATCAAAAGGGAATCACCAATTATTAAGATTGAAATTGTAATCAAGATTTCATAATTTCAACAGCGAATCAAATTCCAAACCTGTAGGCAAGGCCGAAGGAAACCATGGGACCCACGACGTCTACTGTTCTTTGATCGAATCCATACTGTGTTACCCTTTTCTGTGTTCCCCATATACCTGCTCCGCCAGCGGACGCAGAGAGCCCCAGTGATCCGATATCACCATTGCCTGTAATCCACGTGAATACACCGAACTCGGCAAACCAGTATCCGACCAAACCACCGCCTCCTGAAAGAAAAAGATCGGTGCGGCCGGGCAAGGGTATGTTTATCCTGCCCGAGGTTCCGCCGTAAACAAACCCGGAATCCTTGGATCCGCTGTCGTTTTTCGACTTGTAGTACATGAGTGTGTTGGTCACAACCATGTTCAAGCCATCCCTGGCTCCGAGGCGGACATGCTGGGACAAGGCAAAGGCTGCTACGGTCCTGTCATGCCAGGATTGACTGTTGCCGGAGGAATCTGATTTGACGCCTTCTCCAACCAGCAACTCGCCCAGATCTCCATTTACACCACCCACGCCTATTCCCAGGCCGACACTAAATGCCCGAGTGTCATATCCACCCTGGACAAGGAAGCACGATGAGAAAGGGTTGCCATCCTTGGTGTATCCAAAACCAAGCGGATCGATCCTCAAATCCAGGAAATAACCGTTTCCCCACCACGTAGCCGCGATCTCCGCAAGAATACCAAAGCCAAGAGGTTTGCCGATTTTCAGCAGAGGCCTTATGGCAGTCCTGAACTCGCCGAGATCCACCAGTTTCCGTGGAAATATTCTACTTCCCCTGTCTTCCTTCCTTGCCGGCCGGATGACGTCCTTTGTAGAGACCCGGTCTCCCCTGCCAAGCTCGGCCAGGCAACTTTTAGGGCTAACCGCGGCCACGGTCAAAATCGCTGCCAGCTCATGGCCCTTAAACTTTACAGAATCCCCTTGCATCTTCCTTGTGACACTTCCGAAGGCCACGAAGCGATCGCCGACCTTTACACCGTCAAGTGAGCCTATGTTCAATTTGACTCGTCCCGGAAACCTGTTAACTACCTTGATATTCTTGGGTAAAGGTTTGCCGCCTTGCCCTCTTTGTTCGGCCGGCAAACCCTTTCTTTTGATTTCCTTTCCACTGGTTTGTGCTTTCACTTGGGAAGAGGGGCGAGAAACATTGGTATGCTGCAAGTTTATTACAGCCGGGCTGGTTACCTGATTACCTATTGGAATTGCGGAAAGTGACCTTATCCTCATCCATACCCTTGAGTCTGCCACAAACATTCCTATCACATTTCCGAGAGGCGGCCTTTTGACATCGATCAGCACAGGGTTTTGCGGATCCTTCAAGTCCATTACACCAATGCCTTGCCCTTCCAATAGCACGTAAAGCCGGTCTCCCAACACCAGGTAACTGCGCACTTTGCCTGGTAACGCCACTGTTTCCTGCTTGCCGCCGGCTTTGATGATCAACTTACCGTCATGAACGAGATACTCAGGCTTTTCATCACCTCTCGTCGTATCGGCAATAGGTTGCTCATCTTTTTTTTCATTACCTTTCGTTCCTTTTTTCCCAGCGTGCACTGCCTTGGACATGGTCAGACAGGTAAAAACAAGAATGGCCGAGAAAACCAAAAAACGTATTCGAAAACATCCTGTGGTTTTTTTCATGTCATTCACCTCATGCAGTTGATTTACTTTTACCAATTATTTTTCCTCAAATGAATACCAGGTACTAGAATATATGGCAACTTGGTCATTGCAGCCCGTTCAAATAACTTGGCGATATCAATTACAGATTATTCGATCGACCAGGTTCCCTGCCTCTTTTAGGCTCCCTTGTTCCACCAAGCGTCTCACCTGGCTGTTCAATACAGCCTCGAGCATGTCCTTCCTCTTTTGGGCCTGATCATCGCCTGGAAACATCTCTCTTATCTTTTCCCTCGCTGTTTTGATTAAATCCACGAAAATCCCGAGCTCCGGTGAAAGAGAGCTTGAAATGTCTTTCCTGAAATACTTAGACAGACCGGGCGCCGAGCCTGATGTTGAAATGGCGATGGTCAAATCGCCACGATGTATTTGCGAAGGAACAAAGAAATCACACAGCTTTGGCTCGTCCACAACGTTTATCAATATGCCCCTCTCGCGGGCTGCCTCAAAAACAAGGTAATTCACATCTCCATCCGATGTACCGGCAACAACAAGAGCCATGCCGTCAAGATCTTCATCGACCACAGGCCTTTTGATCAGCCTTATGCGATCTTGTCTACCCAACTCTTCGATTCCTTTACAGAATCCTGGAGCCACGACGGTCACGTCCGCCTTGCTTTGAAGCAATCCCTGCACCTTACGCAGTGCCACCTCCCCTCCCCCAACAACAAGAACCGGCTTGCCCTCAAGCAACAGGAATACCGGATACGTGGAATACCTTTCGCCCATTTGGGACCTCCATAAAAAAGCCCCCGGCCTTGTGAGCCGGGGGCTTTGTATACCGAACAATACCCGCCTATGCAATCAGGCGCACAGTTTGGTAAAGCTCCTCTGGATTATCACACGCAACCCGTGGGCTTCGCCAGTCCGGCAACCTTGCATGCACCCTTTGCCGGGCCGCTTGGGAAAAGTTCGTAGATCTTTTTGAGCTTGAAGCCTGTCTCCTTGCACAGTTTCCTGATCATAGGGGCAACACCGAACTTCTGGTAATAATCCCTAAGGAAATGTATGACCTTCCAGTGCTCTTCGCCAAGCTCATCAACACCTTCGGTAGTAGCCAATGCCGCAGCTACCTCCTCTGTCCATTCTTCAGGATTTTGCATGAAGCCGTCTTCATCAACCTCGACCTTTACACTCCCGTGTTCAAAAATAGGCATGTTAACTCCTCCTCTTCCAATATAGGTTAAACGCGCTACGTTTCAAAGACCGTCATAAAACCGACAAAGACTTTCCTACATTTTCCACATGGATGTCAAGAGGCAAAAGACGACTACTTTACTTGCCCATCTTGAAAAGAGCCGCTGCTTTGAGAATACCTTGTGACCATTCAGGGCAGGCGCTTGAATGAAGGTGCAAGTATGAAGCCATGACGTTTTTTCTTACCAGGCCATCTCTTCCATTACCGATTCCCTTTCCCTTTTTCAGGTTCAACACGGTTTTCAAATGTGAATCCGAGTCTATTACACGGGAATAGTGAAATTCATGGCCTTTCAGAATCGCACCTTTGGGGAAAAATGGATTTTCTTCTTGTACCAGGGCAATGACGTACCCATGTCCTTGGGGTCTTTTTTCGACCTCGGTGTCTATTGAAAAAACCCCGCTCATGGGAATGGCCTTGTTGTCGAAGACAACTGTTTCGGATAAATACATGAGGCCGCCGCATTCTGCATAGATGGGCAGGCCCGATTCGGCGGCTGACCTTACTGCAGATAACATCGCCTTGTTTTCCGCCAGTCTTTCAGCATGCACTTCTGGAAATCCACCACCTATGTACAAACCTGAAAGGTCATTGGGCAGGCTGTCTGCGGCAAGAGGAGAGATGAAGACGAGTCTTGCGCCCAGGCTCTCAAGTTGCTCCAAGTTTTCGGGATAGTAAAAACAAAAGGCTTCATCCCTGAAAACGCCGATCTTTGTCTGTCCAAGTGTGTTGTTTTGCTTTTTTTTATTTTTTGGTTGATCCGGATCGATTGCCAGCCGCGGAGCCCTTGATGCTATCTCGATAAGTCGTTCAATGTCCAGGCCGGCCTTTACCAATTCAGCAGCTCTTTCGATTGCGTTCATGGGCTCGAAAAGGTCTCCCGGCGTTACCAGGCCAAGATGCCTGTCCGGAAGGATATTGTCCCTTCCCTTTGGTATGGCTCCTATCACCGGGATACCTGATGTTGACTCGATGGCTTTTTTAACCACGTCCTCGTGCCTTTTCCCAGCCACCTTGTTAAGGATTATTCCGGCAATGTCGAGCCCGGGCTCCATTTGCTTGAGACCGGCAACCACGGCCGCAGCCGTCCTGGTTACTTTTTGAACTGGAAGGACCAGGACAACAGGCGTTTTCAAAAGGCTTGCGAGAAAGGCAGTGCTGTAATCTCCGTCTGCAGTCACACCGTCACAAAGTCCCCTGTTACCTTCTATGATCGCCATATCCGTTACCTGAGCTGAATTTGTAAATGCGGACATGATCTTTTCAGTTTTCATAAGGTAGGGATCCAGGTTGCGGGCCATCTGTACGCCCCCGGCAAGCCCGAGCCAGGCCGCATCGATATAATCCGGCCCCTTTTTGAAAACGCTTACCCGCATACCTCCCTTTTTCAATAGATGGACCAAGCCAAGAGAAACCAGGGTCTTGCCTGAATCACCGCCGGTTCCGGCTATTACTAATCTTGGAATCCTGATAGTTGTTCTCGCCATGATGATGCCACTTTAGTTTTTTGACATAATATGGGCAAGCGCTTTTGGGCTCAAATGAAAATAATATACAAATTGTGTCCAAAACTGCTGCCGGTTCAAAGGCCGTATAATAAATAAATTTGCCGCAATTTGTCGTATTTCTCTATTGTGGCTGAGAGCACAATAAATAAAAAAACAATTCGTTCAACGGGGCGAACTAAAGGAGTGGCCTATCAATGGCCAAGTCGCTTGGGCAGTCCGAAGAAGCGATCAATCAGGAGCCGCGCCCTCCTTGTGAGGAATCTCAAGAAAGCTCCCGCCAAAATAGGTGTATACGAGTCTTCCCGAGTTCACCAGTTCCTTGATTGCGGCCTTGCAGGTCTTCTTGTCGGTTTCAAGCTTCTCGACCATCATCTTGGTCAAGTCGGATGGTTTGTACTTCTTGGAACCGGCACCATCCTTGACTATTTCGAACATTGCATTGGCAACATCTTCAATGCTAGCCGCCATTTCAAAATCCTCCTCGCAGCTTACGGATCAAAGTGCCTATTCCTCGGGCAGGTGCCGCATCTGCGCTGTTCTCTTGAACGATAGCCCGGCATGCTTGAAGTCGTCAATATGGTATTTCGTGAACTCGATGCCGGTAAGCCTGAAGAACTCTGGCCATCCTATCCGCTCGATCCAATCGCCCATTCTTTCGTATTTCTTGGCATTCTTAGCCCATACATCAACGATGTTGTGAACAGCCTCGACCACCTCGGGCCACCTGGGCGGATTGTTCGGGATGAATGGTATTGCCAGCTTGGAGAACTTGGGAATGCTCCTTGCGTCTGACACCTTTCCTCCGACCCAAATTGAAATGCCGTCAGTCTCTGCATTGTTGAGGGGCATGGACGGGCAGACAGTGTAACAATTCCCACAGTACATGCAGTTTTCTTCGAGGACCTCAACAGAAGGCTTGCCGTCCACTGTCGCCGGCCTGATGGCGGCGGTCGGGCAAGCCGATACCACGTTGGGTATCTCGCAGAACTTATCCAGGGTATCATGCTCTATGCGGGGAGGCCTCTGGTGTGTTCCCAGAATGGCGATGTCCGAACAGTGAACAGCACCGCACATGTTCAGGCAGCATGCAAGGGCAATCCGCAGTTTGCCCGGCAGATCCATGTTCTCGAAATGTTGTGACAAGTCGTCCATGACAGCCTTGACTATCCCGGACGCATCGGTTGCCGAAGAGTGGCAATGCACCCAGCCCTGTGTGTGCACTATATTCGAGATTGAATTGCCCATTCCGCCGATGATGAATCCATTCTTTTTTATTTCCCCGATCAGGGGGTCAATGTTGGACTCATCAGTGAGCAGGAATTCTACATTGTTCCGGCTCGTCCAGCGAAGATAACCTCCGCAGTATTTTTCGGCCAGGTCGGCTATCCACCTTATGGTGTCAGTGGCCAACAGCCGCGGTGATGCCATCCTTACTGTAAATAACTTTGCTCCACTTTCCGAGACATGCACCATGACGCCGGGTTTAAGTATCTCGTGGTACTTCCATTTCCCATAGTTTTCCTTGACAACCGGCGGCAGGAACTTCTCGTAATGTGGTGGTCCGATATCAGTAAGCCGTTCCGTCATTTTATCTTTCCTCCGTATTTGTTAACGGTTCGTAATTATCCCTATTACACTTTCACGTCAGGCTTCCTCTTCCTCGTCCTCCTGGTCGAAGAATATGTAAGGGTTGTCCCTTGGATGAGAAATCATGTGCGGGTCCGGTTCCAGCCCTATGGACTCAAGGAAATTGCCCATGCCGACGCGTTGAATAAACTCGCCTACGCGCTCCCTGTTCTTTCCATTTTCTGTCCAGACATCCCAAATGCCGTCTTCGACCAACTCGAACAGATCGTCCAAGCCCTCGTTGTCGATGTCATAGAACGGGATGAGCACGGAGGACAGTAAGGCACCTTCTACTATCGGAGCCTTTGCTCCGAGCAATATGGTAACGCCTCTTTGTTTACCCGGTCTCAATGCCTTTGGCAGTACGTTGATGCAATGCATACACTTGAGGCAGTACGAGTTGTCGATAGTAAGTTTCATATTGTCCGGATCCCAGGTCATGCATTTACCAGGACAGTTCTCTACGACATCGCTCTGGATATCCAGTCCGGCCTTGGCATAATTCTTAATTTCTTCATCATCTTGCTGGATATCATCCTTCCAGGTGCCGATGAAGCTCATGTCGGACCGGGCGATTGCCGCGACGCAATCATTGGCGCAGCCTGCGAACTTGAATTTGTACTTGTACGGAAATGCAGGCCTGTGAAGTTCATCCTGGTAGTGCTGTGTTATCTCGTAGCATGTCTTGAGCGTGTCAAAGCATGCCCACTCACAACGAGCAGGCCCGACACAACAGCTCGGGGTCCTGACATCGGATCCTGATCCGCCGAGATCGAACCCCATCTTGGTCAACTCGCCGAATACTGACTCCAGTTCCTCGGTCCTCGTTCCAAGGAGCACCATGTCACCTGTTGAGCCATGCATGTTGGTCAGCCCGGATCCATGCTTGTCCCACATGTCGCATATCTTGCGAAGCACATCCGCGGTGTAGAACCATCCTGCCGGCTGGTTAACTCTTAGGGTGTGGAAATGAGCAACTTCAGGGAAGTCATCCGGCAGGGCCGAGTACCTGCCTATGACACCGCCGCCGTATCCCATTACTCCAACGATTCCACCGTGTTTCCAGTACCCGATCTTGTCCCGGTAGGACTTCTCGAGCTGGTGGAGAACACCGGCAGCCATCTTGTTGTTCTTTGCCGCGAGCTTAATTTCGCGGACAAAGCTAGGGTACGGGCCCTTCTCCAACTCATCAAGTAGGGGGGTCGCCTTTTCGTCAGCCATTCTCCTCTCCATCCTTTGTTAGTTGTGGGTTTATCAAAAAATCCTCCAAAAAGAAGGTTTACTCCATTTTCAGCCGGTTCAGAGCATAGAAACCCAAGCGATTGCTGTCAAGTATAAAAACGGTACAAAAAAGTCTTTTTTTTTCAAACAATTAGCTCGGTGATTGCCCCCTATTTGTGGGGTGATATGGTCGGTCATCATACAACATCGAGTGTGTTCTAAAAAAGATCGTAATATCAACCACCTGGGTACAAATCGCGTTCCCTGACCGTGATCGCCATCTTGTATAATGCGGTTATTATCAAGAGACCCATGGCATACACACCTGCGCTTATGGTCAACTCGGGAAGAGTGGGATGATAGTCGAGGTAGTATCCAAGCGGAGTGGGAATAAACCCTACGATGACCATGGCCATCCCCTTGTCGATCCATAGAGACACGAATACGAGTACACTCGCAAAACCCAATGTCGACAAATTGTTCCTCGTTTTTGGGACAATAAGCATTACCAGGCCAATGAGTCCGAGCAAGACTGATGTCCAGATCCAGGGTACCAGGCCCGCGTGTCCGCCATGTCCGAGGAACAGGTATTCGAAGTGGTGCACGTGGTGAGGTATATCACTATAAAGGCCTGTGAACAGTTCGAGTCCAATGAAGAAGAAATTGGCTGTCATCGCATAGGCTATTACCTTACCCAGTGCACGAATAGCGTCCACGCCCGGATCGTATCGTGTGTATTTTCGAACTATAAGACATGCAACTACTACCAGGGCCGGTCCTGCTGCAAACGCAGATGCCAGGAACCTGGGCGCCAGTATGGCACTCATCCAGAATGGCCGGCCCTCGAGACCTGAATACAGAAAAGCCGTCACCGTATGAATGCTGAAGGCCCAGGGGATGGAAAGGTAGATGAACGGTTTGATCCACCGGGGTGGAGTTATGTCTTGGCGCTCGGCCCTGAATGTTGTCCAGGCTATCACGGAGTTGAGCACCAGGTATCCGAACAGCACCACTGTATCCCAAAACATAAGCGAGTTGGGCGTGGGATGTAGAAAGACATTAAGGATGCGATCGGGTCTTCCCATGTCCACGAATATAAATGTCATGCACATGATACAAGCTGCGATGGCCACGAATTCACCAAGGACGGTCATCCTGGCAAATGTCTTGTAGTGGTGCAGGTAATAAGGCAGGACGACCATGACGGCCGAGGCTGCAACGCCTACGAGAAAGGTAAACTGGGCGATGTAGAAACCCCAGGGAATATCTCTGCCCATCCCTGTAATACCAAGGCCCTTGAACCACTGGTACACGCCTGTCCCGACACCCGCACCTATTATGAGCAAGAGAATTATCACCCAAGACCAGTATCTCTTACTACCCTTGAAAGCGTACTCGATCATGGTCTACCTCACACCAGGTAAAATACTCCAGGCCTGGTTCCCAACTCCACTTTCCTGCGAACCGCGTACCTGGACTTAAGTAACTTCCTCACTTTTGAACCTGGATCGTCCAAATCCCCGAAAGTAAGGGCGCCATAAGGACATGCCTCGACACAGGCCGGAAGTTTTCCCTTTGCAAGTCTCTCTTCGCAAAAGATGCATTTTTCAACCACGCCCCGCATCCTGGTTGGATATCCAGGGTTGATATCCCCCAACCCAAGGTGGGGATCCTGCCAATTGAAACTCCTGGATCCATAAGGACATGCAACTATGCAGTAACGGCATCCAATGCACCTGTGCATATCCATCATCACTATCCCGTCTTCACGCTTGAAGGTCGCCTGTGTGGGGCATACACGTACACAAGGCGGCCTCTCGCAGTGATTACAAAGGACTACGGCCGGTCCCTTGGACACTCCTTGTTCCAGAAAATCCTCTTCCTGGTTTGGTAATGCATTCTCAAAGGGTTCCTTCCAGATCCATTTTATTTCATGTCTTGGATCATCGAAATGAGGAATGTTGTGTACCTGGTTACATGCGTTCATACACAATGTACAGCCCTCATGTTCCTGGCACTTGGCCAAGTCTATGACCATGGCCCAGCGTTTGCCTTCAAGGGCCTGCGGGAACTTGCCGGAACGGCGCTCTTTACCGTTTACCGTCTTTACCAGAGAAGCACTTCCTATACCAAGGGCCGCAACACCAGCGAGCTTCAGGAATTTTCTTCTGTCCTCGTCCATCACTCGGCTCCCTTGAGTTTTTTCTCCATGTGACAATCCCAGCAATAGGGCTGAACTCCTACGTAATTATGGCACCTGTCACAAAATTCTCCTGTATTCGAATGGCATTTCAGACAAGTATTGGTGAGACTCTTTTCAAATGCCCGGCCATCCGGACTGAAATGGACCCTTAAATCCTGTCTCACCACCTCGTCTCTCCAAAGGTTCAACAGGTCCATGTGAGAAGCTCTCATGAATGCCTTGGACTCAACACATTTCTTGCCCTCCAGACCCGGCGCCAGTTTGGGCTCGGGCCTAAAGCCTCCCTTCCCGCCGGCCGCAGTGTACCAAAAAGGCAGGGTGACCAGGACGGCAAAGGCCAAGAGGCCTGTGATCACCTTCCCTGAATCATACATCTTCGTCTCCCTCCTCCTCTGGGTTCACTCCGGGTAGAGGCTCGCCCCGCATGTTCATGGTTCGTTTCTTTTCTCCCTTGCATATCAAGGCATTGGCCACCAATTCATGTATTCCCGTCACCCCTACGCCAGGTGCCCAATAGTCACAAACCGTTACCAGGGTCGCCCTGTCTATGGCGCATATGGCTGCCAGCATGTTTGCTCCATATTTATCTTGTACATATTTGACTGCATGACCCCTGGGCATTCCTCCACGGAGCCTAATCTCCATGTTCTCATCGGTTCCAAGACCTGCTCCGCCGCCACAACAGAAAGTCTTTTCCCTCGTAGTATCTTCAGGCATCTCTACAAAGTTGTTGCACACTGCCTTGAGTATGTACCTTGGTTCTTCGAACAACCCCAGACCCCTTGCAGGATTGCAGGAGTCATGGAATGTGACGACCAGGTCATCATTTCTGCTCGGATCGAGCTTCAATTTTCCATGCTTTATCAAATCTGATGTAAATTCAATAATATGGGTCATCTTGGTCGATTTGGCATTTTCGAACCTGGTCCCTGTGATAGGAGAAACAGGTGTCTCCAGGAAATCGGCCGGTCCGTTCATGGTATCCATGTACTGGTGCATCACGCGCCACATGTGTCCGCACTCGCCCCCGAGTATCCACTTTACTCCAAGTCGCTTTGCCTCTGCATATATCTTGGCGTTCAGACGTTTCATGGCCTCGTTCGATGTGAACAGACCGAAGTTTCCGCCTTCCGAGGCATAGGTGCTCCAGGTGTAATCCAGGCCCAATTCATGAAACAGCAGCATGTAGCCCATGCAAGTGAATATTCCCGGGTCTGCCAGGAAATCCCCGGAAGGTGTAACGAAGAGAATTTCCGCCCCCTTCTTGTTCATTGGAATATCGACCTTGATACCGGTTACATCTTCGATATCATCTGCAAAGAACTCCAGGGTGTCCTTTAGTCCGTGGGGCTGGATGCCGAGATGGTTGCCGGTCCTGTAACAGTTGGCCACAGGCTCCATTATCCAGTTTACGTTCAATCCCAGGAGGTGCATCAACTCTCTGGCCATCATTGTTATCTCGGCGGTGTCTATGCCGTACGGACAAAATACGGAACAACGCCGGCATTCAGTGCATTGATAGAAATAAAAAAACCACTCCTTTATTACGTCTATTGTAAGTTCGCGGCCTCCTGCAATCGAACCGAGTATCCTGCCCGCCTTGGTGAACTCCCTGCGGTATATGGATCTCAAGAGTTCGGCGCGCAGGACAGGCATATTTTTTGGATCTCCGCCGCCGATGAAAAAATGACATTTATCGGCACAGGCACCGCAACGCACGCAGATATCCATGAACACCTGGAACGTCCTGAAGCGTTTCAGCCTGTCCGCCATCCCTTCCAGGATGATTTCCTTCCAATTCTTGGGCAGTTTCCAGTCCTCGTCCGTGGGAAACCACTCGCGTGGGTTGGGAAAACCAATATATTCCAGGTTTTTTGGCTTTGCCGGGTAAATCCAACTGCCCTTTCTTTGGTTGAAATCAATCTTGGTCTCAAACCAGGACTTTCCAGGCGGCTTGTAATCCACCTTGAGCAGATCTTCTTTCTTATAATTATCCATCTCGTCGAACTTGGGCTCACCCATGACCTACTCCTTGGTCCCTTGCCCCTGGGGTTCAGGCTGCTTTTCTACAGGAATTCCTGCAGCTACCATCTTTTCCCTGAACTCGTCCTCGTATTCCTGGTAGGTGTGTACCTCGACCTTTGGATTCCATGGATTAATATGACGAACAGCCCGGTTGTTGTTTGCGAGGTTCCGTGTGGGGCTCATGAATATTCCTGCCATATGCAACAACTTACTGAACGGGAAATATGTAAACAGGCAGCAGACCAGGAAAAAGTGCATGAAGAAGAGCCAGTGAATACCCTTTGGCACTACCGGTTTCAGGCTGACCAGGCCGAGGGCGAGCTCTTTTATTCCTATAAGATCCGTCTTGAAAAAATATCTTAACAGGATCCCGGTCGTTGCTATGGCTCCGATCAAAAACAAGGGAAAGTAGTCTGCCGGAAGAGATATGTACCGCAACTGTGGAATCAATACCCTGCGCAAAAAGAGGTAGGTCAGAGCAGCCAGGATAACGACATCGGTAAGCATCAGTATTGGAATGCCCACCTGGAAGAAACCATCCAGGGATTCGGCCCATTTTACGAAAATCGGAACAGGTTCTACAAAGAATCTTAAGTGCCTGATTATGATGACCAAGAACGAATAGTGAAAGGCCAGTCCTGCCAGCCAGAGCCACTTGGTATGGCCATATACCACTTTACCTTGCTTTATTTCGCTTTTTACGTTTCGGAACAGGGACCTGAAGAAAAGGACCTCCATGGCCACCCTGATAATGACTCCAAAATTATTGTAAGGGTTTTCGAACCTGCTCGGCTTGATCCATTCCAGGCACTTCTGTTGGCCGCATGTGGTGGGAATCCTGAAAGGCACCGGAACCCTGGCCCACGTAACAACCCTGTAAATGATACCAAACAGGAATATTGCCAATGCCAAGTAAGGAATGACCACGCCGAACAGTGTATCGGCATGCCCTATTCCAACACCGAGATAGGCAATGAATGCCAATGCCAATACAGCGATCAAGGAAACCAGGACTCTCATCTGTCGTCACCCCTCGATAGCCGGCTTGCACACATGCCCGGCCCGTCTCCTTGTGAAGGCTCGTCCGGATCTTCCAGGAAACCATGCCTGTGAAGTTCCCTCATGAGCCCGGAAATGTTTCTCTTTACATCGTTGATACGAAGCTCCATGATCTTTTCCCTGCACGACATGTAAGCATCGAATGCGTGAAGCGTAAGCTCGTCAATGCTGGAAAACAGGTTGTCGGTTTTTGCCGAGGAAAGATTTCCATTATCCAGCTCTGATCTGATGATGGTCTTGAGATCGACAAGGTAATGCAATGCCTTGGATGCAGGCATGTCCTGAATTGTATGTATTTTGGCTATTCTGTCCAGGATGTCACTCATTTGGGTTACATCGGTCCCTTCCAGCAACCCGGACAATAGTCCTTCAAGGCCCTCCTTGAGGGTGGCACCCAAAGGATTGTCGAACCGGTTCTTTCCACTCTTGAAAAATGCTGCTGATGTTTTTGGAAATGCAAGCAGAATCAACCCAATTATTTAAAATAACGGCTTTTTTTGAAGCAAGATGTCGAATTACGTCCATTTCGAGTCGGAGATTATTAACGCAATGCGCAGCTTGTCAAGGAAAAAACCTGGAAGCTATTACTCGGATATCAGTAAACTTCATAACGATTTCTTATAAATACCATAAAAATGTTATTAGCAATCGGCCGCCTTTGAGGTTGCTTTTATGGCACGTCCAATCTGATGAAGCGGGTGCAGTATCTGAAGGCCTGTCTTATGGCATCTCTTACATTGACACCACTATGGGACAGAACATGGACTGTGCCGGAGGTATTTAAAAAAACCAGTGAGCCATTTCTGCATTCGAACCTCTGCCTTTTAAAAATCATGGCAATGGGATAACCCTGTTCCATCCGTTCTATTTCCAATTCTCCATCTTCAAGGTCTAATGAGGCGATCTGGCACAATGAGTGTAAAGCATGTTTTGCAGCATCTCCTTGACCGACAGCCAGGGCTGTTATCGATCCAGAGCCATCTCCGGTATGTGCCGGCACGATTATTCCGGCCTTGGTACGTCCTATGGTGTCCTTGCCGGCTTCCAAAAGAATGTATTCACTCGGCACTTTCAAACTCCTGCAGGCCAGGGGCCAAGTACAATACTTACAACAAGTTCAAAAGCATGCGTGTTGCTTCTCACATGCCGGCCAGTCTGTTTGCAGCCTTCTTCAATGCTTTCAGGTCTTCAGGACCACTCACCGGCACGAAGCCTATGGAAATGCCCGAAGTTTTCAATACCTGTGAAAGCATTTCATCCAGTTCGCTTACCGGGATTCGAGTTCCGTTCCGCCAATCCCTTACCTGTAACTTGATCATTACCCTTGATGGCTCCCGGAATGTTTTAACCGCATTTTTTACGAGCTTAGCCATGAAGTGGTCCAATTCCTTACCCTTCAGGTTCAGTTCGCGCTTGATCTGCCTGTGATATGCCATAACTGAAAACAAGTCGAATCCGTCTTTCTTTGCCTCGGGCAGACTCTGTGAAAGCCATGCAAGGGCATTTCTTGGACTCGTGACCGCCTCATACATCAGGTTGATTCCGAACTTTAATCCCGGTCTCCTTCCCTTGGCGGCCAACATGAGTTTCTTGGCCAATTCCAGCAACTTGCGATTCTTCCATGCTGACCAGTCCCAAAATTTTTCCGAGTACCGTGATACATAGTACTTGCCGTTCTCCGACAAAAATACGCCGTGGTACAAATCACGAGGATCCAATTCCAGTCCCATCTCTTTCTTGAAAGCTTCCCTGGCAAACGGCGACCAACCCTCGTTGTGTCGAAGTACGAGATCATCCTGGAGTAATATTCCATCCAGGTCGTATGCTGCAAGATCTCTGAAAAGTCCTGCCAGGTGTTCCTGGACCATGGGATTGAACAAGTTCAGACCTTTTGCAGGAATGATTGTGCCTGAAGCAAAGTCATATTCCCCGGCCTGCCAGTCCTTGCCCATGTTGAGGCCATAGGTCGCGTACCTGGTCGTCATCCATGCCCATACGGCAAGGCCGTGCCTCCTGGCCGAGGAAACCACGATTGAAAGGGCATCTGAAACCACAGGAGCCCGGTCGGTTTTGAAGTACACCCCTTGTGCAGCCTGGGGCGGCAAGAATCGGAAATACCTGTCCCCTTTGTTGTTGAAGACCCTGAATATCAACGTGTTGATACCCGCCTTGGCCAGGAGCTCGAAGGTTTGATCCAAACATTTTGTGGTCTTGCACGGCAATGTGAGAATTTGTGCGGCTATAATCCTGTGTCCGGCAGTTCCAATAGCGCCAGCAAAGCTACCTGCTTTACTTCGGGCTTTCGGCTTATTGTTTTTCCCGGTTTCAATAGTTGTTTTGCTCGTATATTTTTTATAATCTTTTTTGAACTTGGAATTTTCGGCTTTTTCTTTAGCCAGTTCGTTTCCAAGTGCCTGTACTTTTTTTGTTTCTTTATCGATTCTCGACATCAAGATCCGTGCTTTTGATTCTATTTCACGTCTCTTCTCTTTTTCAGCAGCCAGTTGTTCTCTTG
>JAADFL010000218.1:0-11199 GCA_013152945.1 Deltaproteobacteria bacterium
GACCAAAAATGTCAAGCAAAATTGCGAAGTTATATTCCTACACCGCGCTACACCAGGCCATGAAAGGCGACATGTGGTATATCTGGGCCTGGCTTCCCTCGGCCCGGCCTAGCCATGGCTCGGCTGCCCCTCTCCCGCAAAGCAGGCGAGGACAAGGTAGAAGCGCCGGCCCGGCGCTTTTTATTTGCCTTCGGCGCCCTTTTCCGGAGGAATCTCCCATGGCCTGGCTCTGACTCAACTCGCTCCCTTAAAATTCCTCACAGCTCGAATAGCTCAATTCCTACCGTTCGCTTGTCACCCAAACATCTTTTCAAACAATGCCCTGGACCTCAATTCACGCCCGGCGAAATACAAGGCCTTTTCCTCCAGTTCTGCTCTCTTATCCGGAGATTCCATCAATTCCAGAATTGCCTCCCTCAATGCAACGAAATCACCTTCGGCCACGAGTTTCAGCCCTCCCGATGCAGCATACGCCTCTGTAAAAGCGGTTCTTGTTGCAACAATCGTCTTTGCAAGTGACATGGACATGCTAAGAGAAACCAGGCCGCAGTTCATGTCATTTAACGGCAAAACGACTATTTGAGCCCTTTCGAGCAGATCCCTGTATTCGAAATACCTTAATCTACCAAGGTATTTCATATTGTCCGGCCTGCCCGTTTTTGTCTCTCGATTCGCCTGGAAGGCAAGGCCGGCATCACCACCGGCAACAATCACGTCCCCGGGAAAACCCCGGCAGGCTGTTTCCAGGCATTCAAAGTCCCTGCCTGTCTCGCCCGGGGCAACTAATATTCCTGTTTCTTCCTTTTTATTACGGCCGGGCGAAAAAAACTCCCCGCTTACAGGCTGTAAAATGCAGGTGACCATGTCCTTTCGAAAGCCGAGAGCCTCGTATCTTTCGAGAAAGGACGGACCGTACGGGGTGACTATCTCAACCCTGCCAAGCAGGCCCATCACCCTGTCCATGCCGAATACTTCAAAAAGTGGGCCCAGGCCACGAAGAAAGTGTGCATCGAAGACAATTATCCGGATCCTTCCTCCGGCAGTATCGATGAATTTTAACAAGTATCCTGAAAGACCGAAGAACAAGGCGACATCGTAACCCCGGGCATTTAAAGCAGCCTGATTGGTGAGTTTTCCAAGCAACGGGCCATCAGCACTGCTCAGGACGATATTTTTTCCACACGAGCCATCTATCCCGGGTCTTGGTGAAAGTTCCACATCGAGCCGATCGGACTTTTCCACCACCACCTGGTCCAGGCCAAAGCCCCTGGCCTTGCAGTACCTGAAAAATTCGTACCTGAACAAGTACGCATTAACGAAATCATCCAGTTCACTGCAAAAAAAGAACAGCCTCACTTGAATTCACCTCGGCTCCAGCCCTGCTGTTCCGAAAACAGAAAGGTATTGCCCGAACAATCCGGGACACACGGATGCAAACCCGCAACTCCCAGCCAAGGGACACACCTTCCTTTTCTTGAACTCCGTCCCCCGTGCCTCTCCGATTTCAGCGAGTTTCAATACCGGTTTCTCGACTTCCCGCACAAGCCTTGTCGTCTCCATTTCAAGAGCCCTGAACAGTACACATGTCGGGACCTGTCCGAACAACTTTCCGACCATCTCCCGGCCGATGTCCAAAGGGGCTGTACGTATTACTTTTTCCAGATCGCTGAAAGGAAAAGCAATCTCCATATAAGTCTCGATATCATGTGTTGAAGGCTCCGCAACAACCAGACTGTCGAGCCTGCCTGGAATTCTCGTAATGCAGGCATTTACCGTATCCGCCAAACGGGAAACATTGTCCCGCACAATCACACTGGACAAGAATATTTCCACCATGCCGAGTTCCTGCATGTTTTCCAGCCCCTTCAGGGTTTCATCGAATGCTCCCTTTTGACCCGCCACCTTGTCGTGAACCTCTTTGTCAGGGCCCAACACCGTTACGTTCACCCTGGATACGATGGATTTCGAAAGGGCCATGGCTGCAATCGGATCCGCAAGCGGCCTTGCATGAGTCCATACCGCAATGTCGGAAAATCCCATGTCTGCAGCATGTGAAAGTACGGAAGGCCAGTTCGGATGGTCCAGTATCTCGTATGCTACAATATCGAGGTTTTCGAGCCCCTGTTTTCTTATCACCCCGAGTGTGGCAATGATTTTTTCCAGGGCATCGGTCTGTAATGCGCGTCCTGCTTCCCGATTTACGATCATGGTGGTACAAAAGGAGCAGGAATTCCTGCATGGATTCTTTATCACCAGCCTGGCGCGGCCATCTTCCATGATGCTGTAGTCACAAAGCCCGGAATTCGGCTGCGGTTCCTCTCCCGATAGCACCGGCGTCAATGCGCCCAGACCGAATGCCCTGACATAGTTAATGTGCAAACCCGGGCACGATTCCTCTTCCGGGCAACTTGAACACCTGAAAGATTTTTCACGGTACAGGCGCCCGATGTAATGCTCGACCACGCGGTCCAAGTCCAGACAAGCCTTTGAATCCCGCCCGTTTATAACAATGGATGCCAAGTCAATCTCTGTGCGGACTTTGTCATCGCTTCCGCCGAGACAAAAAGGAGCCCCTCTTACTCCGGTCAGGTTTTCAATTGCCAATCCAGACATATCCATGTCGATATCCATATCGAGAACCTGTCCGACCTCGGCCCTGTATTCAATAAACGGCCTGACATTGCCGGGCCAGGTTCCCCACTTCGGCAGGGATTCGATAACCTTCCTGTTCAACTCGAGCATGAGTTCTATTCGCCCGTGCGCGGCGGACTTGAATTCTTCGAGTGCCTCCAGGTCATGAAATAATAAACATTGTTCTCTCACACCCGATTCTTGAAGCGCTTCATAAAAATTGCGGACCGGCTCCTTGCCCTGCTTTCCAGGCAAGTCAAGCTCAACACGATTCGGTTTTTCATCCAGTCTTGAAAAGAAAGAAACCAGGTCCAAAGGATCGGAGGCCTGTATTCGCATACTCCCCGTTCCTTTCAGTGCACCGGCTCTTTCAGCGGATTGTCCCGGCCCAAGCTCATCAAGGTCTACCAGCACCAGGTCTGCAGGTGAGCCATGAATGACCGACCATGCCTGCTCGATGTGTTCACAAAGGCCCTGCATGAAGCAGTACCTGCACCGGCCGTCCCTGCACGAAAGCGGATTTCCAACAGATGCCCATTCTTCCAGTTCCGCACGCCTGCCCCTTACCTCGTCCCAGATTTTGTGCGGGTCCTGGACAAGGTGCTCGATCCCCTCCAGCCATGGAGCGGGAAACCTGTTGGTCCACAGGTACACGCCCGGATTCATGGATTGCGACAATGCCTGCCTTACCGACGATACAGCACCCCTTGGATCCCCGGGTTCAAAGAGAATCCCGGGATCGTTTCCCCTTCCAAACGGCATTACTTTCAGGATATCGAACTCGTGCACACCGATTGCCTGCATCTTTTCAAGAATTTTTCCAAGATACATCACATTCCTGCGGTTGACGACCACGTCCACACTGACGTGACATGCGCCCTGCTCCAGCAGGTTGACAATTCCGGCCAGGGATTGTTCGAAAGCTCCTTTCACGCCTACCAGTTCATCGTGCAAGCTGGAATCATGGCCGTGTATGGATATTGTTGCTTCATCCAGCCCGGCCCTGATCGCCTTGCTCGCAAAACCCGGATAGGCAAACATCCGGCCGTTGGATATCACCTGAATCCTCTGGTAGCCAAGCTCCCTTCCAAGCGCCGTGAAATCCAGGAAACCCGGATGAATCGTAGGTTCACCACCGGAAAGAATGAGCCTTGTAAATCCCTGCGCCCTGCCCTCTTTGATCCGGCGCTCGATTTCACTCGATGTCCTGTGTGTCCTTTCCTTTCTGCCCCCGTCCAGGCAAAATACACAACGATTGTTACACGCGTACGTCAGCCTCACCCATAGGCGCTTTTCCTCGGCCACTAGGCTCCTTTCCCTAAGCTCGTCTTGCCTTGTAACCATGTTCACCGGGATCGTCCTTTCTTGGAACCAATTCGTCTGCGCCATATCCTTCCACGTATTCCCGCCAGGGCCCTTCGCAGATTCCCATCCACAAGCAATCCTTGCAGGCAGGGCCATGAACCTTGCCTTCGGTAAGCCTGTACTGGGTATAATCTTCCAAGACATTGTCGGCATCGAAAATCTTTGTCCTTGGAATGTAGAGCTCTGCAGCGCAATCCTCGTAGCCGGGGAGAAAACAATAAGGCACGGCCTCTGTCATTACACTCACGTTTGCAGCAAGCCCCTTTTCTATGGCCTCTGTTAAATATGGCTCGACAAGGGTTAGCCTGGGCACAATGGAATAGAAATTATCTCCTGCAGCACCGGCAGGATGGACGAAAGCAAGCTGGTATTGGTCTACTCCGAGATCTATGAAAAGCGAGGCCAAGTCCGGCAAGTGCCTGTAGTTGGACCTTACCACGACCGTATTGGTCAATACCTTTTGGCCCAGGTCGACGAGATTCTCGATTCCCTTGACGGTTTGGGAAAACGAACCCCTTGACCTTGTGAGGTATTCGTGAATCTCCGCGAGCGGGCCATGCAGGGCCGGTGAAAACTCGTTCGCACCTGCTGCGATGAGATCTTCACAAAAGGCCCGGTATGCCAGCATCCTGCCGTTGGTCTGCACTTGTATTCGCCTGAATCCAAGACTCGATGCAAACCGCACCAGTTCAACTGCATCCTTTCTTATGGTGAATTCCCCACCGGTGAAAACAATTGAATCAGCATCCTTGCGTGCATCCTCCAGGAGGGCCTTGACCTCTGGAGTCGGCTTGTCCGGATATCTCTTGCGCTTGTCTCCCTGTACACAGAACCTGCACCTGTTGTTGCAGGAAAACCCAACCTTTACATCGACTCTTTCAGACAAAACAAAGGTCCTTGCCGAATAAACTCTTTTTCAAGAATTGTTGCACAAGGCCTGCCTGGAAAAATCGGTGCATCATCCTATGGCAATACACTCTATCTCCACGCCTGCGCCCATCGGCAACGCAGCAACCTGCACAGTAGCCCTTGCAGGAAAGGGCTCTTCGAAAAAGCCTGAATAAACCTGGTTCACATCCCTGAAAAAAGCCAAGTCGGAGAGAAATATGGTTGTCTTCACCACGTTGTGCATGCCGAGCCCGGCCTTTTCCAGTATGGCGCGAATGTTTTCCAGCGACCTTGCAGCCTGTTCAACTGGTGAGTCCCCGGCCAACTCGCCTGTCCGCGGGTCCACCGGGAGCTGGCCGGAAATGAAAAACAACCTTCCCGGACCTGCCTCCACTCCCTGGGAATAGGGCCCTATGGCATCCGGAGCCGCCTTTGTTACTATTGCCTTCTTTGTCATGCCCGCTCCTCCTCTGTTTGAGCCGACCAATCTATATTTTGCTTGTATATTCGGTTACAACAAGCTGTCAAAAGGAAATCTTTCCAAAATATTTCCGGCAGCCGAAGCCAAGAACCATGAACAACCAGATTATTCCGGGACCCGGCCCAAGGGAATTATTTACCGAGCACCCACATCCACCAGTACTTGAATTCGAGCCGTTGTTATTATCCGTGTCGGTGTCGGTATCCGTGTCAATATCGGTGTCTGTGTCTGAGTCAGTATCCGTGTCGGTATCGGTATCCGTGTCGGTATCCGTGTCGGTGTCGGTATCCGTGTCGATATCCGTGTCAATATCCGTGTCAATATCCATGTCGGTATCTGTGTCGATATCCGTGTCGATATCCGTGTCGATATCCGTGTCGATATCCGTGTCCGCGTCTGTGTCCGTGTCTGTATCCGTGTCGGCGTCACTACCAGCCGATTCCAGTATTTCCTGGAGCAGGTCTCCGACCTCCAGGCGATAGGCCTCGAGTATTGACGGAGAGGTCGTGTAATCGGTGAGGTCTCGAACCAACCTGTCCGGTATTTCCAGCAGGCTCCCGGCTTTGGCTGCCAGGTCCGGCCTCTTCCCCCTGTTCTCAAGATCTTTCCTTGCATGATCGAGGAGCCAGAGGTACTCGTAGTCCTCGATTCCCTCGCGCAACAGCTCGAAACGCAGGGAAGGAACAGGCCCCCGGACCCTGGTTTGGCCGTCGGCCCACTGCCTCGGAGGATAGATCAGCCTGCCGTCGCCGTTGCCCCAGGTTCCTGTCATACCTTGCTGTTTGAAGTAACTCTGTGGGTCTTGCCATGGGTCCTGGCGATTCGGCTCCGGAAACACCTGGGTGTTGGTCCAATAGTTTGTCTGCCAATACAGAGAGCCTTGCACGCCGTACTTCCAAGCCATCCAGAAACGGATCCTGTGTTCTATACCCGGATGGTCTATAAAGTTGTTGGGATACGGGCTCTTGGGGCCGGTACAGACATACCACCACACCTCATCTCCCATGGACTGCCTTTCGTGCGCCCAGTCCGGCGAGTACATATGCAGCACAGGCGACCAAATATCCACGTGACCCAGGAGTTCGGGCTCGGCCTGCTCGGTCAAGAGACGCGCCAGCCATGGAGCCGCCTTTTTTATCAGGTCCATTCCCTGGACAACGAAGTCATAATCCCGGGGATTGGGCTCGTCGAACCAGTATGCGTATGCAAGGTTCGACCAGCCTTTTGTTTCCATGTGGCCGGCTATCGTATCCATGACCCTGGAGAACAGCTTTTCGTACTCGGGCGTACCCCATTCGAGGCCCAGCAGTCGGCCGATCCTGTGCTCCTGGATGTCACCCCAGGCGAATCCGGGCAAGGGCAGCCTGAACGAGTCGAATCCGAGTTCGTCAAAGGCGAATGCCGCGGCCTTGTCGAAATCCGTGAAGTCGACGGCGACCCGGGCGTCTTGAGGCAGGGTTTGGAAGTCGCCGTTGGCCACGAGGTTTTCCGGACTTCCCCGTTGTACCAGGGTGACATCATCGAACCACGTTGTTCCGGTGAGTTCGCCCGACTGGGTCCATTTCCTGGCAAACAGGGTTATCTTCACCCCGTCCGCGTTTGGTGCGAAGCCGTCGGGTGACAGCACCTCGTGTTCCTGCTTCCACGTGCCGTCTCCCTGCCCTACCATGTCGATGTTTCGGCCGGATATCCATTCGCCGCTCGAGTCGTACTGGTTCACGGCTACCAGGTAGTCATGCGAACCGTCTGTCTTGGCCCTGAAGGACAGCTCGTAGGCGGAACCAGGATCTATTCGTATCAACATCGATGTTCTCACACCGACCGATGCCGTGTCGTCGTCGTCCCGCACCTCGAGGACCATGTTTCCGGGCGAATCGTGGTCTTCTACTATCTTGCCGTCCATCCAGTTGTAGTCGGGGAATGTTAGATCGTACCAGTCGTCTCCTATCGGGTCGTAGGGCGAAATCCTGTGCGCCGCGAATTCCTTCAAGTACAATTCAAACGTCCGGCGGCGCAAGTCCGGGTCGTTGTGCAGGTTGTGATACAGGTCGATCATGCCGAGTGAAAGGCCGTATGCAGTCTTGATGTGGTGTTCTTTCGGTACCACGAAATTCCAGACCGAGAGCCTTACGGGAATTTGCACTGTTCCTGATGCCAGGTCCAGCTCGATCGTCCCCTCGTACGCTCCAGGCGCGGTATCGGCCGGAACATACACCGTGAACCACAAAGGCTGCTGCTTGCCGGCCTCCAAGTCGAGCGGTGGTTCGAAAAGCGGAAGAGGATCCGGGACCAAACCGTCGAAGGATCCCCAGTCCGTGGGTTCCGTGATGTCAAGGTACGCGACCCGCCTGACGATTACTTGTTCGGCCGGAATAGTGGAGCCGGATGTTCCTGTGAGATCCGAGACATCGACGTTGGTCAAGGTATCGTCGTTCCGGGGCCACAGCACGATCTGAAAGGGCTCGTACTCGTTGCCGGCCGAGTGAATTTCTATGGAGTCCGTATCCTCCAGGCCCGAGGGATCGATATCCGGCCGCACCTTGTATTCGACCGGCGCCTGCCACACCCTCACCGGACCTTGTTTCGATAACCAAGAGCCTAACGCGCGGTCCTGCACCTCGACTTGCTCGAATACCACGTCGTCGAACCAGGCCCTGCCGGTCAGCTCGCCTTTCTCTGTCCAGGGAACAGGCCTCAAGTTTATCGAAATGGCGGCGGCCCTGGAATGGAAGTTCCGAAGCACGATGTCGAAGTCCTCCCATCCGGTTCCAGCCTCGAAGGTGAAGTCCATGTTGTAACCCGGTATCCACGAACCCGATGAATCGTACTGGTTCAAGCTCAACAGCACTTTCTGCTGTTCTGTTTCTCCCTTGACCCATACGCTGAACCTGTAAGGCTTCTCCCTGTCTATTGTTATCGTCCGGATGGTGAAGGCCACGATGCTCCGGCTGTCGCTCTGATCTTCCACAAGCATGCACCTGGAGCCGGAATGGGGCTGGTCGGAAACCACGTCCCCCCCTGCCCAACCCTGACCGTTGTTCTCGAACCCGGGATCCGGTGCGAGGTTCCTGCCCAAGGCATCAATCGGCATGATAATTAGGAATATTGCAACCAGTGTCTCATACAATAAGGCCATGCGGATTGATGTATAACAAACCATCACCCTGCAAGACCTCCCAGGAAAAGGGAGAGTAACACCCTTGTTACTTCCTGACACATGCAAAGGTAAAACTCGATGACGCTGGTGCGCCGGTGCAGGTTACAGGAGTCGACGGGCTGTCCACAAATCCGCAGACACAATGATCTTTACCACATGTTGAAACAGACCAATAACCAACAGGGTCGAGGCTACTGGCGGCCCTTATCATTTTGAAAGCAGGATCAACGTATATGTTGCGCGGATGCAATTTATCGCAATCGTTATGGCGCTGGGATGTGCCCAGATCTTGATAATCTTTGTTCGAAGGAACGACCCAGCCAAATCCAATATTCTTACATTGCAACTTGGTATCTGCGAAAAGTATCCGGTCTCTATTACAAGAATCGAAAATCCATCTAAATCCCGTCTTGTAATCACGGATACATGAAAGCCAACCACTGCCGCTGACATAGACGCATTTAGAAATCTCACTCCACCGGCCCCTGCAGGCACCTGAAACACACAGGCTCCCGTACGTGGAAGAGTTGTGGTCATCACAGTCGGCACCCTCGTTTGTGGCGGTATGCGAGCACCCGCTTGCAGCCGAGCACACATCGGTTGTGCAAATACTGTTATCATCGCAAAGAGCGTTGTTAGGGGTGTTGACACAGCTATTGGTGGATGCATTGCACGAATCCACAGTGCAGCCGACACCGTCATCGCATCCCGCCTGGATAGTGCCCGATACACAGGTCGAGCACTGGCCCTGGGGATGGCCGCCGTCCGGCACGCACTGTCCCTCTCCTCCGACTTCCACGTAACATTCAGAGGCGCCTGCCTGTGTGTGTGAGCACTCTCCGTTGCTGGGATTGCAGTTGTCTACGCTGCACGAGAGTCCATCGTCACACTTGGCCTCAATGCCGACGCAAAACCCGCCCTGACACTCGCTCTTGCTGCTGCACGGGTCGCCGTCGTCACAAACAGTATGGTCATCGGCATTGTCGTAACTACAAGAGTGATTACCGTTATTTTCAATACAACTGCCGACCTTGCACGCCTCTGTTGGAACACAGTCAGCATCGACTGCACAAGTTCCCTCCACGCATACACCCGTGTCTTCGTTGCATACCCTGCCGGTTCCACAGTTACTGTCCTGCTCGCAGTTCTTGCACCTGCCGCCTGCACACCAGTTCGAGGCGCATTCGGCATTTATCGAACATCCCTGCTGGCAAAGGCCGTTGTCACAAATCGTGCCCGCCGGGTAACCTGCGGTTATACACTCGGGGTCATTGGCGCATGCAACGCAAGTGTGCGTGAGCGAATCACATATCTGACCTGCCTGTGTGCCTTCCATGACACCGCAATGCTCCCTGCCGAGGCAGTTTCCGGTAAGGCAGGCATGGGTGGCGGTGTCGCAAATCCTGCCGGCGCCGCACTCATTGAGCGCGTAACATGCAATACAATTGTGGTCCTTGCACAACCTCGTGCTCGGGCAATCAGTATCCTGATCCGCATCGGTGCACTCGCCGGTTACACAGTCACCGTTATCGCAGACCCTGCCCTGGCCGCAGTCCGACTTGTCCGTGCAGCTCATGCACGTATTCTTCGAAGGATCGCATAAGTTGGTGCTGCAGAGGTCGTCCTGGGTCGAAACAGTACATTCGCCCTCGTAACAACGCTTGGTGTCTCCAAGGTCGCATACCTTGCCTTCTCCGCACTCCTCGTGGGTCCTGCAATTTCGACAGATATTCAACTGGCCGTCACATACCTGGCCCTGGGTGCAGGGCTTTTCATCGTTGCATTCAGCCTTGATACATGATCCGCCTATACAGAGATAGTCTGTATTATAGCACTCTGCATTACCCGTGCAGCCGGTGCACCTGTGATCCTGTCCGCATACCTTACCGGAAGCCTGGCAATCGACCGCCTTATCGCAACCAAGCGCACACTTGCCGGACTTGCAGATACCGTTTTCCACGGACATGGCGACCCTGCACTCGATGTCCTCGGTACAATCGGCGCAGTAATAGTCGACTCCGCATATCCTGTCCTTGGATTCGCCGCAAAGACCACCGGGAGGCGAACAATCGCCCTCGGTACAACGACCGGTCAAAGTCACACAATAATACCCCTTGTCCACATTCTCCAGGTCCAGGCATTCCTGGTCTTTTTGGCATCCCCGGCAACGAAAATCTTCTCCGCATATGGGCTTGTCATCATTGCAATCCACGCTGTCCTCACAATCACCTTCCACGCAAAGACCTTGTATGCACGTGGTTCTTGCCGGATAATTACCTTTTTCCTGATCCAGACAGTCATCCGTTTTTTCGCAAGGTACGCACCGGCTGTCGGCCGAGCACACTTTGTGCGTTTTCCAACAATCCTCGCCTCCCGTGCATTGATCAGGACCGCAAAGTCCATCGTCCCAGCACTTGTAACCAACATCATTGTACTGGACGCCGCATGCTTCGTCGTCGTCCCCCGGCACACACTTGCGGCATGCCCCTGAATCACAAAGACCGCCGTCGCATTCGCCGGCGGAAATACAAGCACCGCATACGCCGTCTGCACACGCCTCACCCGGCCTGCACTCGGAAGCTGTACGACAGGGCCCGCATTCTCCTGTAACAGTCATGCAGGCCTCTCCGCTTGGACAATCCTCGGAAGAATTACAATACGTGTCAGTGTCCGTGTC
>JAADFL010000218.1:11312-16187 GCA_013152945.1 Deltaproteobacteria bacterium
GTCAGTGTCTGAATCAGAACCATTGCCTGTTGTACTGCCTGAAGAACAACCTATCCCCTGGCCAAGAAAGACAGACATGGTCAGGAAAAGGAACACCAGGATCCATTCTCTGGGATAATGCATAAAACCCTCCCAAGTGTTTTCCTTTTTTCTTTTGTTCATGCAATGGGGCTAATGTTTTGTTTAATTACCAGCAAACTCTTGCCAAGTCAAACGATCCTGCCAATAATCCACGGAAACGGCAAAGCCGGCTGGAGCATCATCCGAGCCGGCCTGTCGGAAGATACGTTGACCCAGGGCCTAATCAAGGGCCCGGGCGTTGGATGCCTGCCAGGCAAGAATAGGGGCCTTACCTGTTTTTCCGGTTGTATGTGCCATAAATCAGATGCATCCCATGGTGCTGTCACAAGTTTGGCCTTCTGCACAGCATTGCTCTAAAAATATCAAGTAGTTACACTTGAATCCAGGGGACGGGCACTCGCACTCGCCCTTGAGCCCGCACACTGCGCCGGGGCCATAAGAGTCTTTGCACGATGGGCACGTGCCGCCACACCCGTTATCGCCGCACAGGTACGGGTCCAGGAAGGAGCCGGAGCCGCACTGGGGCGAGCAACAAGAGTCCTTGTCGTCGCATACCTGCCCCTTGTCGCAACAGTTACCGTTGCACTCTTTGAACGCGCACTGACACACGCCTTGCGTGCATTCCTGGTTGGTCCCGCAGCCGGGCGGACACTCGTAACCGCATCCGTCGTCGCCGCACTTCTTGCCGTCGCAACTTGGTGTACAGCACCGGCCGTCCGGCGTGCAAACCTGGTCGTTCGGGCATCCAGGCCCGCAGGAACCGCCGCAACCGTCGTCACCGCACTCCCGGCCTGCACAGTCAGGGACACACACGCACTTGCCTTTGTCGCACTCGTAACCTTTGCCGCAGGTTCCGCAGTCATGGCCGCATCCGTCCGGGCCGCACTCCTTGCCGTCACAGTCCGGCATGCAGCATCCTATGGGTCCGCAGACTTCGCCTTCCTGGCAACAGGTCCCCAAGCATGTTGCATGGTCGCACACACATTGATTCTCCTCGCAGTGCTCGAGATTTCCGCAAGTGTCAGGGCAACGGCCTCCACACCCATCCGGGCCGCACTCCTTGCCTGCGCAATCCGGCTTGCATATGCAGGAGCCGTCCACGCACTTATCGTTGGCATACTCACACTCGCACGATTTGCCGCAACCGTTGTCGCCGCAGGTTCTTGCCGGGCAGGCGGGAGAGCAGCATTCGCCTTTGAAGCAGTTATCTCCGCTCTTGCAGCACACATCCCCGCACTCAGGGCCGTTGCACACGCACCTGTCCACGAAGATGTCGCAAGTGCTGTTTGGCGGGCAGTCGTTGACGACCCACTCGGTGCAGGGATCGTCGTCGTTGTTCCCGCACTCCTGTATTTTCTCCGGAACCAGGAAGTAGCACTTGCTGGTTCCCGGAGTGCAGTCGTTGGAGCAGCCGCCCGTGTACTTGCACTCACCGCCCAGGCAGGCGTAATCTTTTGGACAGTCGAGGGTGAGGCCATCATCTCCCGTTCCATCGCAGTCGTTATCCTTACCGTCGCACACCTCTGGACCGTAGTCACGGCCGTATTGCTCTGTGGTGCAGTTGAGCCACTTGCCGTCAACACACTGCTTGGCCGCGTGCACAGCTCCCTTGCACACCCCTGCCTGTATCTCGCAGGCCTCGAGCACGAGCCCTGGATCATCGGCATCCTTGAGGCCGTTGCAATCGTTGTCCTTGCCGTCGCATATCTCGTTGCCGCTCGGCACGCAGACCTCTTCGCACTTACCGTTCACGCACTTCCAGCCGTTTCCGCAATCCCGGTCGTCTTCGCAACCGGGCATGCACTCGTTTTCCACGCACAGGTTCCTTAAGGGGCAGTCGGCCTTGTCCACGCACTGGACGCATACCCCGGCAGTCTTTTCGCATACAGGTGTCGGGTCGGCACACTGGTTGTCGTTCGTGCACACCAGGACGCAATCGCCGTCACGGCATATCATTGACTCGTCCGCGCAATGAGCCGACTCGAGGCACTCCACGCACAAGCCGTGCTCTCCACGCTCCCTGTCGCAATGCAGACCACTGGGGCAGTCGCGATCACTGGAGCAGCCGGAGATACACTCCATTTTCTCGCAAATGCTGCCCAAGGGACAGTCCCCGGCCTCGAGGCAATCCACGCACTCGTGTGCAGGCACGTTGCATCGCTTGCCGCTGCAGTCGCGATCGTCGCGGCAGCCCGGCACGCATTCGTGCTCGAGACAGTAGTTCGGCCTGGGGCACTCGTCGGTGGTGTTGCAGTCCACGCACATGCCGGCGTCCTTGTCGCAGACCCCGTCCCTGCAGTCCTGGTCCTTTTCGCAAGTCGTCGCGCACGCATAGTCGTCCGTGCATACCTGGCCTTCCTTGCAGTCCGAGCCGTCCCTGCATTGCACACACGTGCCGTACGCACCCAGGTCCTTCTTGCAATGCAGCCCTGACGGGCAATCCCGGTCCGAGTAGCATCCTGGCCGGCACTTGGAAGACTTGCAGAGCGTGCCAAGAGGACAATCGCTTTCCGATGTGCATGCCTGGAATGTATCAGTATCTGTATCCGTGTCCGTATCCGTATCCGTGTCAGTGTCTGTATCCGTGTCTGTATCCGTGTCTGTATCCGTATCCGTGTCTGTATCCGTGTCCGTGTCTGTATCCGTGTCTGTATCCGTGTCTGTATCCGTATCCGTGTCCGTATCCGTGTCGGCGTCCGTGTCCGTATCCGTGTCGGCGTCCGTGTCTGTATCTGTATCCGTATCCGTATCCATGTCCGTGTCTGTATCCGTATCCGTATCTGTATCCGTATCGATATCCGTGTCAGTGTCCGTGTCCGAACCATTGCCTGGCGTGCTGCCTGAAGAGCAACCTATCCCCTGGCCAAGAAAAACATGGTCAGGAAAAGGAACACCAGGATCTTTCCTCCGGGATAATGCATCAAATCCTCCAAAAAGTGTTTTCTTTTGTTCATGCAACGGGGCTAATGATTGATCGAATTATCAGCAAACCCTTGCCAAGTCAAACGACCCTGCTATTAATCCACGGTAACGGCAAAGCCGGGAAACTTCCAATCTCAACCTGCTCCAATCCCAATCCGGTTGCAGGAAGAACGACTGTCGGGAAGTTCGTTTTTGATGCTAGGGCGGAATTGCACCCATCTGCCGATTAGTACAATACTTGGAAATTGCGCGTGATTCATGCATGTTGAAATGGTACCTGTACGTAATGGCAAGCCTTTGTTTTCGCACCACGCACATTGACGTGCATTGTGAGGCACGTTATTTTGAAAGTACAGGGAGGGGGCATAGAAAACAAAATGATCGGGCGCCTGCATACAACCTGCAAAAAGAGTTATTCGGCGTCATTAGTGACACCTCATTACCTCTGGCTGTCGATCTGTTTGGCCGGGGTGATTTCGTGCAACCATGGAACACTGTACCAGCCCGACCATTCCTTATCGTGCGAGCCCGATATACGCCGTTATGATAACTGCGAAACTCCATGCGTGCGCTATGTGCGTGCAGATGCATGGCCGGGCGGTAGCGGGGATTCTTGGGAACAAGCCTTTTCGACCGTGCAGGAGGCAATCGATGACGCCCATTGTGCAGCCAGGCGATGCGCCGCTTCGTGCCAGGTATGGGTAGCCGGGGGAATTTACTACGTGTACAGAGGGGACAAACACGATACCGTGCAACTGCGCCCAGGCGTCGAGTTTTTCGGCGGCTTTGCCGGGGACGAAGTCGCCTTGGACCAGCGTGACTCCAAGGCCAATCCCACCGTGCTGGACGGCTGCGACGGCGGGCCGTGCAATAATCGAGTGTACCATGTGGTCACGGGAAGCGACGATGCACTCATCGACGGCTTCACCATCACCAATGGAAACGCCGATGACGTTGTGGAAGAGCACGAAAATAGCGTGGAGTGCGCCGGAGAGTACGGACAGCATTGCGCCGGTGGTGGAATGCTCAATGTCTCTGCAGCACCTACGGTGAGGAACTGCACGTTTGCGGGCAATGAAGCCCGCCTGGACGGCGGAGCGATAGCCAGCTACGACTCGAAACCAACAATCAATGCCTGTGTTTTCTCCAAGAACCATGCAGGAGTCAATGGCGGCGCAATTATTGGAAGCGTATCGTCGGACCTGACAATCACCAACAGTGTTTTTACCGAAAATTCAGGCACGAAACTCGGTGGAGCACTCTTTGTCGACGGCGGCTCCGTGAGCATCGTCAATAGCACCTTCTGGAATAACGAAGCGTGGGGAGGATTCTCCTGGTGTGGGGGCGCAACAATAGACTGGAGCAGTGATTGGACCGGTAAAACGAATAAAATATCCCTTGTGAACAGCATAATTTACAACAGCAAGACATGTGGAATTCCACATGAATATGGGAGCTACGACGGATACGGCCGGGTGCTGGTTATAGATCATTCTCTAGTATATGATGGTTACATATACTACGGTACACTTTACAATGAACCCGTGTTCGTCGACGCCGAGGCAGGCGATCTACACCTTCACCCTTACTCGTCTGCCATAGACAGTGCCCTGGACAGCATGGCGCCGGCCACCGACATCGAGGGTAATCCCCGGGTGGACCAGCCGGACCGGCCTGGAGACGACTGCGAACAGGATGAAAGTTGCGGCATGGTGGCCGACATAGGGGCATACGAGTTCGTCGGCCAGGTAAAGGCGCTGCCGCACTACGTGTGTGACAGAAAAAAAGTGGATTGTAACATGCCCAACAGGCGATTTGTCGACGGCGCGGTAACAAATACCGGTGACGGCTTATCCTTTGACACGGCATTCT